>NZ_JBFRDT010000030.1:0-33342 GCF_052113925.1 Terrabacter sp. RAF57
CTCGTACGACTCGAGCACGTCGTCCTCGAGGTCGGGCAGCAACGCCCGGACGCGGGGGTACATGACCTCGTTCTCGATGTAGGTGTGCACGGTCAGCAGCTCGAGGATCGTGTCGACGACCTTCTGCTTCTGGACCGCGGTCTGGCCGGCCTTGCGGAAGGCGCGGAACTGCTCGCGCACGTCTTTGTGGTCCTGCTTGAGCAGGACGATGGCGTCAGTGGACATGGGCACTCCTTCGAGAGGGTGGGTGCTGCAGACGAGGGTTCGGCCCCGGGACGTCCAGCTCTGTCTTACCCACCTGCCCACGCATCCGGGACGCCGCTCATGGGTTCGTACAGCCCTGCACGGGGTACGACGAGCAGGAGGCGGACGAAGGGGCAGCGTGACGACGACGGATGCAGTGGTCATCGGCAGCGGACCAAACGGGCTCGTGGCGGCCAACCTCCTCGTCGACGCCGGATGGTCGGTCGTCGTGCTCGAGGAGCAGGACCGGCCGGGGGGAGCGGTGGCCAGCGACGACGCCGTCGCGCCCCGGCACGTGCACGACACCTTCAGCTCCTTCTACCCCCTGGCCGCTGCGTCGCCGACGATCCGCGGGCTCAGTCTCGAGGAGCACGGGCTCGAGTGGTCGCACGCCCCGTCCGTCCTCGGCCACTCCTTCGGTGACGGCCGGTGGGGGGTGCTGCACCGGGACCGGGCGGCCACCGCCTCGGCGCTCGACGAGGACGCACCCGGCGACGGCGAGGCGTGGCTGGCCCTCTGCGAGACGTGGGACCGCGTTGGCGACGACGTGCTGCGTGGACTCCTCAGCCCCTTCCCACCCGTGCGCGGTGGTGCCGGCCTGGCCCGTCAGGTGCTCCGACCGGGCGGCCTGGAGCTGCTGCGCGAGATGACGATGCCGGCCCGCAGCCTGACGGAGCGGCTCTTCCGCGGGGAGGCGGCACGGATGCTCGTGGCCGGCAACGCCGGACACGCCGACATCGGTCTCGAGTCGCCGGGTTCGGCGGCCATGGGCCTGCTCCTCGCGTTGCTGGGCCAGTCCGTCGGCTTCCCCGTCCCACGCGGCGGGGCCGGCCGCCTGGCGGCGGCCATGGTGGGTCGGCTCGAGTCGCAGGGAGGCGAGCTCTGCCTCGGCGAGCGAGCCGAGGGCGTACGCGTTCAGGGCGGTCGCGCGGTCGCGGTGCGGACCGCGTCACGCGAGATCCACGTACGCCGCGCCGTCCTCGCCGACGTGTCGGCGCCCGCCCTCTACGGGGGACTCGTGCCGTGGGGTGTCCTGCCGCCACGACTGCGCCACCGGATGGCGCGATTCGAATGGGACCCCTCCACCGTCAAGGTCGACTGGGCGCTCGACCGACCGGTCCCGTGGCAGGGCGCACCTGCTGCGGCTCCCGGCACGGTCCACGTCGCGGACTCGATGGACGAGATGACGCTCACCGGGGGACAGGTGGCTGCCGGGCTCGTGCCCGACAAGCCCTTCCTCCTCGTCGGCCAGATGGGCGTCGCCGATGCCTCGAGAGTGCCGACCGGGGGAGAGGCTCTCTGGGCGTACACCCATGTGCCCCAACGGGTTCGGGGTGACGCGGCAGCCGGCCGGCCGACGGTCCGCGAGGTGCGCGGCACGTGGGACGAGGGTGACCTCGAGGCGATGGCCGAACGCATCGAGCAGCGCATCGAGGATCGGGCACCCGGGTTCCGTGACCGCATCACGGCGAGACGAGTCCTCGGTCCGCGCGAGCTCGAGGCCCGGGACGCCAACCTCGTCGGGGGAGCCATCAACGGCGGCACTGCGGGACTCCAGCAGCAGCTCGTCTTCCGGCCCGTCGCCGGCTCCGGTCGTGCCGAGACGCCGGTCCAGGGCCTCTACCTCGCGTCCGCCTCGGCCCATCCCGGCGGCGGCGTCCACGGTGCCTGTGGCGCGAATGCCGCACGGGCTGCCCTGTGGCACCACAAGATCCAACTGCCCTGGAGGCGCACATGAGCACCACGACACGGACCGTCCACGGCACACCGGAGGCGGTCTTCGACGTCCTCGCCGACGGGTGGAGCTACAGCCAGTGGGTCGTCGGCGCCTCCCGCGTGCGCGACGTGACTCCCGGCTGGCCGGCACCGGAGACGCACATCCACCACTCCGTCGGCGCCTGGCCGCTCCTCATCGACGACACGACGACCGTGCGGCGCTGTGAGCGGCCAGACCTGCTCGAGCTGACGGTGCGTGCGTGGCCGTCCGGTGAGGGCGTCGTTCGGATCACCTGCCGCGCGAGCGGGGCCGACACCGAGGTGACGATGGAGGAGGACGCGACGAAGGGGCCCGGGCTGCTCGTCCCGAAGCCGGTGCGCGACGTGCTGCTCGACCGCCGCAACCGGGAGGCGCTCCGGCGCCTGGCGATCCTCGTCGAGCGCGCCCAGCCGGACCCTGCCTGACGGTTCGGGTGGGTTCGGCGTGGGGGGGCCAGAGGGTGTTTTGCGAAACTTGCGGCAATCTTGCGAAACGCCTGCGCGAGTCTTGAGCAATCCGGACAATTCGGAGGGCTGGTCCCCGCCCTTCGTCACGGAGCTCTCACATGTTCAGCACCCCTCGTGCCCGCGCCACCCGCCTCGTCGCCGCGGCTCTCGCGCTGGCGGGCTCGGCTGCCGCGCTGGTCGCCCTGGCTCCGGGTGCCGCGGCAGCGCCCCGGGCCGGGACGGTGACCGCCGTCGCGTCCGCGGCGAAGGACACTCGGGCCATGTGGGTGTGGGACACGAGCACCCCCGCGGCCACCGTCGACCTCGCCGTGAGCGCCGGCATCGACCAGCTCTTCGTCGCCGTCCCGCCGAACCTCGCCACCTCGAGCCAGCTGCCGAACATCAAGGCGCTGAGCGACCGGGCCCGCGCTGCCGGCATCCGGGTGGATGCGCTCGGGGGCGACCCCGGCTGGGTCGACAACCCGACGTGGGTCGTCACCTACTGGCTCAAGCCGGCCAAGAGCTCGGGCCTCTTCACGGGCATCCACGTCGACGTCGAGCCCTACTCGACCTCCGCCTGGGGCACCGACCAGGCCACCGTCGTCAGCACGTACCTCGCGCTGCTCGACAAGCTCAAGGCCAACGCCGGCACGTACCCCATCGAGGCCGACATCCCCTTCTGGTTCAACACGATCCACGCCGTCGCCTCCACGGGGGCGGCCTCGACCCTCGACCGCGAGATCATGAAGCGCACGGCCGGCGTCACGGTGATGTCCTACCGCAACACCGCGGCCGGCACGGACGGGACGCTCGACGTCGCGACCCCCGCGCTCGCCGCCGGCGCCGCGCTCGGCAAGCCCGTGCGCCTCGGCCAGGAGACGAACTACCTCGGCGCGACGGCCGTCGACACGAAGCAGACGTTCTACGGCTGGACCCGCACCGCGATGGAGGCGCAGCTGGCCCAGGTGAACGCCGGCGCGAGCGCCTCTGCGACGTACGCCGGGCTGGCGATCCACGACGCCACCGGGTATGCCGCGATGGCCCCCTGACCGGGACCGGAGCAGGAGCGCGACGGCTCAGCCGCCACCGATCCGGCCGGCGATGATGCTCGTGATGATGACCGACGTGATCGTCACGGTCGAGAAGCCGGCGACGATCATCTTGGGCAGGATCTCGTTCTCGATCGCGGCCACCTCCTCGGGGGTCTCTCCGGCTCCCTTGGCGGCCTCCTGGGACAGGATCATCGTGCCCGGGAAGCCGTAGAGCGAGGTGAGCCCGATCGCGACGGACATCGACACGCTGTAGCCGAGCAGCTTGCCGACGAGAGCCGAGAAGCCCGCGATCCCGACGATCCCGAAGGCGAAGGCGATGAGCAGCGGCACGGCCAGCGCTGAAACGTCGCTGGGCTTCACCGTCGCCAGGGGTCCGAAGACGAGGATCATGATGGCGATCATCATGAGACCGAAGGCGTCGATGCCCGACAGGACCGACGGCTTGAAGATCCCCGTCGTGCGCAGGCCGATGCCGAAGAGCAGGGCCACGACGAACGTGTTGAGGATGCCGTCGGTGACGTTGTTGATGCCCAGACTGATGAGCACGACCACCCCGACGATGAAGAGGGTGCCGGCCGTCGTGCGGAGGGCGGCGGGCAGCTTCGTCTCCGGGACGGGCTCGGCGGGTGGCGTGGCGTCGCCCCCGCTGCTGCCGGCGTCGCCCTTGCTGCCGCCGCCATCGCCCCCGCTGCTGGCGGCGGCGGCCCCCGCGGCCACCACCGGCGCCAGCGTGCCCGCTCGGTACTCCTCCTTGAGCCGGGCGGCCTCGCGGCGCAGGATGATCGAGGTGAGCGGGAAGCCGATGAGCCCCTGGAGCGCGGCGATGAGGACGGGGAAGACGGCGATGCTCGTCAGGCCGACGCCGAGGGCCGCCTCCTGGACGATGAGGACCGAGATGGTGCCGCCGCTCAAGGCGCCGGTGCCGGCGATCACGAAGTCGAGAGCCTGCGCATAGCCGTCGGCCGCGGAGCCCGAGATCCGGGGCCCGAAGATGAATCCGGCCAGCAGCAGGGCAAGTCCGATGCCGATGACGGTGGCGATGCCGACGAGCAGCGTCTTCCACTGCTTCTTGAAGTCGTCGAGGCTGATCATGGTGCCGAGGTGGACGATGACGAAGCCGACGACGACACCGGCGAGCGCGAGCAGGCTCGAGCTCGCGAGGAGGTCCTCGGGGAAGATGTCGGTGAGGAAGCCGATGAAGAAGATGATCGAGGCGACGAAGAGCGAGGACAGCAGCGACTTCGTCTTCTTCGCGACGAGGTCGCTGACGGTCCAGACGAGCATGACGATGACGAACGCGAGCACCGGGTTCACAGCGGCCTCATCTTCCTCGTGGGCGGGCTGGTCGTCTCCCGATCGTGCCGGGGGAGCCGGGCGTGCCGATTCCCCCTCCGTGGGTGATCGGCACCGATCTGGTGACCCCGTCAGCCCTGCTGCCAGGCAGGGTCGCAGGAGAGCTCGACGTTGATCCAGGTGGCCACGGTCAGGCGGTGCAGCCGCTCGGTGAGGGCCGTCCGCAGCCGGTCGATGTCGGCGACGTCCCACTCGCCGGGTGAGACGACGTGTCGACCTCCACGTAGAGACGCCCCCGGTCCTCGTCATCCGCACGACCGGTTCCACGAGGCCCATCCCGGCGCACAGCTCGGTGACGGCCTCACGGGCCGGTTGCTCGATCTCGGGGGAGGCCTCATCTCGAGCAGCTCGCGCAGCATGGTCCGGACGAAGCCGACCGGGGCCGGGAGCACCATGAGTGACAGGACGATGACGAGCACCGGGTCGACGAGTGCTGACGCGGTGTCCTTGACGTCACCAGCGGGCAGCAGCGTCACGACGAGGAACCCGGCGAGGATCGCCGCTCTAGACGCCGCCCTTGCCCCGCCGAGGCCACGGACCCGACGGTCCGCGGCCTCGGCGGCATCTCAGGGAGTGGTCGCCCAGCTATCCCTACCAAATCAGTATGTTATCGTCTCTGCAGGTCATGAGTCCCAGCGACAAGCCCCGGCTTGCTGGGCGGCAACCCTCCTCCGCGGCGGGGTGCCCCGGGTGAGGACCAGGCGTCGTCCTCCCGCTCGACGCAAGCGCGGGCTCGACGAGGGCCCCACGGACACAAGGGTTCCCATGACGCACACCACCGAACGCCGATCCCGCGGCCACGCCCTGTGGGCTCACCGCCGCCGGCACGTCGACCTCTCCCGGGTGAGCAGCGCCCTCTGTCGGGACTGACGACCAGACGACCGCATGCGCAGCGTCGGCGGCCCGACTGGGCCCGGCTGTGGCGTGCGGCGTCCCCGTAGTCCGTCTCGACCCACCCTCACACCTTCAGGAGCCTTGCCATGCCTCTGCGCACCCGCCCCGACCGGACCACCACCCTCACCACGCTCTCTGCGCCCGGCACCGGGACGCCATCGACGTTCGCACCACGGATCGCCGTCAACCTCGCGGAGACGGCTCGGCGCCTCGCGGGCGACCGTGCCCTCTGGGCCGGCCTCGTCGACTTCGACCCGATCAGCCGCTACTACGCCCGGATCGCCGCCGAGCCCGACCACGAGGCCTGGCTGCTCACCTGGCTCCCCGGCCAGGGGACGGAGTGGCACGACCACGGGCAGTGCGCCGGCTCGTTCGTCGTCCTGCAAGGACAGCTGAGCGAGCGCGTCGCCGATCTGGACGGTCCCGACCGGACCCCGCAGGTCGGTGAGGACGTCGGCCGTCTACGGGCCGGCCAGCAGCGCACGTTCGGACGTCGCTACGTGCACCACGTGAGCAACGAGGGCCCGGACCCGGCGGTGAGCCTGCACGTGTACTCCCCGCGCCTCACCGAGATGACGACGTACGCGCTCACCGGCAGGAGCCTCAGTCCCATCGAGCTGCAGCAGAAGGGAGTCGACTGGTGACTGGCCTCACTCCGAACGCCGCGCAGATCCACCTCGCCGTCGCCCTCGACGGTGCGGGATGGCACCCGGCAGCGTGGCGCGAGAAGGGCGCGCGGCCGGACGACCTCCTCACCGCCCGCTACTGGGCCGACCTCACCTCCACGGCGGAGCGGGGCCTGCTCGACTTCGTGACGATCGAGGACAGTCTCGATCTCCAGTCGGTGGACCCCTTCTCCGACGACGTCGACACGCGCACCGACCAGGTGCGCGGGCGGCTCGACGCGCTCCTCGTCGCAGCCACGGTCGCCCCCCTGACGCGACACGTCGGCCTCGTCCCGACCGTCACGACGAGCCACACCGAGCCGTTCCACGTCTCCAAGGCCGTCGCCACCCTCGACCACGTGAGCCACGGTCGTGCCGGCTGGCGGGTGCAGGTGGGTGGCACACCCGGCGAGACCGGCAACGTCGGTCGTCGCACCCTCCCCGCGATCCGACGGGACTTCGCGTCCACCCCCGAGGGCCGCGCTGCCGTGCGCGATCGCTTCGACGAGGCTGCCGACCACGTCGAGGTCGTCCGGCGGCTCTGGGACAGCTGGGAGGACGACGCCGAGATCCGCGACGTCACGACCGGGCGCTTCGTCGACCGGGACCGGCTGCACCACGTCGACTTCGAGGGCCGGCACTTCAGCGTCCGCGGCCCGTCGATCACCCCGCGACCGCCACAGGGGCAGCCCGTCGTCACCGCCCTGGCGCACCAGACGACTCCGTACGAGCTGGCGGCCCGGTCGGCGGACGTCGTCTTCGTGACGCCGCACGACGACGAGCAGGCCGCGAGCATCCTCGGCGAGGTCCGAGGAGCAGAGGCGCGGGTCGGGCGCGACACCCATCCCCTCACGGTCTTCGCCGACCTCGTCGTGGTCCTGGGGAGCACGACAGAGATCGCCCGGACCCGGCGACGCCGGCTCGACGAGGCCGCGGGGTCGCCCTTCAGGTCGGACGCCCACGTCTTCACCGGCACCGCTGCCGACCTCGCGTCGCTCCTGCTCCGTTGGCACGACGCCGGCTACGACGGCTTCCGGCTGCGTCCGGCCGTCGTCGTCGACGACCTCGTCGCCGTCGTGGACGAGCTCGTGCCCGCGCTCCAGCGCGCTGGGGCCTTCCGGACGGCATACGACCCCGGCACGCTGCGCAAGCGCCTCGGCCTGCCCGTCGCCGTGAACCGCTACGCCGCCGCGTCGGCGTGAGAAGGGAGCTCCCATGACGCAGCACCGCAAGCAGGTCATCCTCGGCGCCCACTTCCCGGGGGTCAACAACACGACGGTGTGGAGCGACCCTGCCTCGGGTAGCCACATCGACCTGTCGTCGTTCACCCACTTCGCGCAGACGGCCGAGCGCGGCCGGTTCGACTTCCTCTTCCTCGCGGAGGGGCTGCGGCTGCGCGAGCAACGCGGTCGGATCCACGACCTCGACGTCGTCGGCCGGCCCGACACGTTCACCGTCCTCGCCGCGCTGGCTGCGGTGACGCAGCACCTCGGTCTCGCCGGCACGATCAACACGACGTTCAACGAGCCCTACGAGGTCGCGCGCCAGTTCGCGACCCTCGACCACCTGTCCGGAGGACGCGCCGCGTGGAACGTCGTCACGAGCTCCGACGCCTTCACGGGTGAGAACTTCCGGCGTGGAGGGTTCCTCCCGCACGCCGAGCGTTACGAGCGCGCCGAGGAGTTCATCGCGACGGCCCGCGAGCTGTGGGACTCCTGGCCGGTCGACGCGGTGCGGGCGGACGGGGCCGACTTCCTGGCCGATGCCTCCGCGGGGACCTTCGAGCACCGCGGCAAGCACTTCGACGTCGCCGGCCGCTTCAGCGTGCCCCGGAGCCCACAGGTCCATCCGGTCGTCCTGCAGGCCGGCGACTCGAGCGACGGTCGCGAGCTCGCAGCGCGCAGTGCGGACGCCATCTTCAGCCGCCATTCCACCGGGGACGGCGCGCGCGAGTTCTACCGCGACGTCAAGGGCCGGCTCGAGCGCTACGGTCGGCGGCCCGACGCCCTCAAGATCCTCCCGGCTGCCACGTTCGTGCTCGGTGACACCGATGCCGAGGCCGTCGCCCGGGCGGCCGAGGTGCGGCGCCAGCAGGTGAGCCCGCAGACGGCGATCCTCCTGCTCGAGCAGGTCTGGAACCGCGACCTGTCCGACTACGACCCCGACGGCCCGCTGCCGACCGTCGACCCGATCGTCTCCGAGGCGTCCTCGATCGTCCGCGGCCGTGCCCGGCAGGTCGGTGACCCCGCGGCCGAGGCGGCCCGCTACCGAGCCGTGGCCGAGGCCAAGGGGCTCAGCATCCGCGAGGTCGTCATCGAGCTGACCGGTCGCCAGACCTTCGTCGGCTCACCGGAGACCGTGGCCCGCGCGCTCGAGGACGCCGTCGCGACCGAGGTCAGTGACGGCTTCATCCTCGTCCCGCACATCACCCCGGGCGGACTCGACGAGTTCGCCGACCGGGTGGTGCCGCTGCTGCAGGAGCGCGGCGTCCTGCGGCGCGACTACGCCGAGGGTGCCACCCTCCGGGATCACCTCGGCCTGGGTGCAGCACGGTCCGCATCCAACTGGGGGACAGGGGTCTCGGCCGCTCACGGCGCGTCGACCGAGCCCTTGAGGACCGGCGTCGGGGCCAGCGCGTGACGGCGGCGGCTGCAGCCGTCGGCACGGCGGTCGAGGTCGTCGAGCTCGTCGGCAACCCGCGGGTCGGCTCGCGCACGCGAGCGCTTGCGGACCTCGTCGTGCGTTCGCTCGCCGAGACGGTGGAGGCGGACGGACGAGCCGCACCGGACGGCATACGCCTGGGGGTGCCCGTCGTCATCGAGCTGGGCGAGGCGGTCGGCGTCACCTTCGGGGCCGAGGTGGCGCGGGCATCGGCTCCCGTCGAGGACCCGTTCGGTGTCGTGAGGCGCGCCGGGCTGCTCGTCGTGGCGACCCCGACGTACAAGGCGACCTACAGCGGGCTGCTCAAGCTCTTTCTCGACCAGCTGAGCCAAGGCGACCTCGTGGGGGTCGCGGCGGTGCCGGTGGCGATCGCCGGCGCGCCCGCCCACCGCGACGCCGTCGCGACCGCGCTGCACGACCTCCTCGTCGAGCTCGGCGCCGACGTGCCCGCGCCCGCCGTGGCGCTGCTCGAGAGCGAGGTCGCCGACCAGGGGGAGCACGTCCGCCGCTGGGTGGGCACGTATGCCGCCACGCTGGGTGCCAGCCTCGGCCGCGCGTCCGAGCCGGTCGGCACGCAGACGTGAGCGAAGCGGGCGTCACCCTGCATGGTTCCGGCCGACCGCCGGTCTGTGTGTACGGTGTCGACACCCGTCAACGTCCGGGGCGCCTCCGCCGGCCCGTTCGTTGCCCCAGAGTCGAGCCATGCCAAGGAGCCCCAGCGATGAAGCTGCTTCTCACCTCGGGCGGCGTCACGAACACCAGCATCCGCGATGCGCTCGTCGGCATGCTGGGCAAGCCGATCTCCGAGTCTGCCGCGCTCTGCATCCCGACCGCCCAATGGGGGCACCCCATGTGCGGGCCGCGGTCGGTGCACAGATTCGTCACGGGCGGGGACCCGGGAGACGCCATGACCTCGCTGGGGTGGAAGTCCGTGGGTGTCCTCGAGCTCACCGCCCTACCCACCATCGGCACGGAGCGATGGGTCGAATGGATCCGTGAGGCCGACGTCCTGCTCGTCGACGGCGGCGATGCCGCGTACCTGTGTCACTGGCTGCGGCAATCCGGCCTGGTCGACCAGCTGTCCTCCCTGCCCGACACGACCTGGGTCGGAGTGAGCGCCGGGAGCATGGTCATGGCACCCCGAATCGGTTCGGACTTCGTCAAGTGGCCGGCGGCCAGTGACGATCGGACGCTGGGGCTCGTGGAGTTCGCGATCTTCCCTCACTTGAACGCTTTTCCGACGAACACCCTTGCGGACGCGGAGCAGTGGGCCGCTGAGATCGGCGGCCCGGCCTATGTCATCGACGAGCAGACCGCCATCAAGGTCATCGGCGACTCTGTCGAGGTGGTTTCCGAAGGCGAGTGGCACACGTTCGGGCTGTAGGGCATCGGTCAACCCAGGCGGGAGGGCGGCAACGGGTGGCCCACTCTCCCTCAGCCCTGTGTACGGCCGATTCCGATCGTGGGGCGGAGCTGGCGGCCCCTGAACATCGTTGGTGGCCCGCCCGGGGGAGTTTGAGTACGGTCCGGTGAAGACGGGCTGCGCGCCTCAAGGGAGAGCAACGAGATGAGACCACTCCGATACTCGATCAACGTCACACTCGACGGCTGCTGCCATCACGAGGCGGGGCTACCCCCGGACGAGCAGTCGATGCGCTACTGGACCGCTGAACTGGAACGAGCCGATGCCCTGCTGTTCGGCCGGGTGACCTACGAGATGATGGAGTCGGCGTGGCGGCAGCCGGCCACGGGCACCTGGCCTGACTGGATGGATGAGTGGCAGATCCCTTTCGCCGAGACCATCAACCGGACGAAGAAGCACGTCGTGTCGGGCACGCTGAGCGGGGTCGACTGGAATGCCGAGCTGGTGCGAGGCGACGTGGGGCACGCGGTTCAGCGGCTCAAGCAGGAGCCAGGCGGGGGGCTGTTCGTGGGTGGCGTGACGCTTCCCCTGGCGTTGGCAGATCTGGGACTGATCGACGAGTACGCGTTCGTCGTGCAGCCGGTCCTTGCCGGACACGGGCCGACGTTGCTCGCCGGTCTGCGCGAGCGCGTCCAGCTCGAGCTGGTGGATCGTCAAGAGTTCCGGTCGGGTGCGGTCGCCCTGCGATACCGGCCCAGGCCGTAAGGGCTTCACGTGATGTGGCCGCCTGAGAGCCAGTGAAACCGGTGGACCAGTCGTGACACCGGTGCTCTGGCAGGACGCCGGAAGTCGCCGTTCAGACGGAATCCCGGACCGGCTCAGTGGGGACCGTGAGGGCATCTGAGGACTGGCAGGTCCTTCGCGTTGCGAGGCCTTGAGCGTCAGACGACCCGACACCGCTGTTGCCGTGATGAGCGCCTGACAACGTGCGTCGGAATTGTGCCCCCAGAGACCGTCGTAGGCAGCAGGCCGGTCACGGCGAACCGGACCGACAGGGTCCCCCGAGCGGCGACGAGCCCCGCCCCGAGCAGCGTCGTGAAGGCCGCGACCACCCGTGCTGCCGGGCCGGTGCGCATCCGAGCGGCCACGGCTTCGACCTGGAGGCTCGACCCGAGCAGGATCAGGGCGTACGTCGAGGCCGAGACGGCGGCGACGTGAAGGAGGAAGACGTCGCTGAACGCGGCGCCGAAGGCGTAGTAGGCGTAGTTGCAGATCCCGTAGAAGAGCAGGCCGAGCCACACGGCGACCGACGTGGCCGAGGCGCGGGTTGCGCTGAGGTACAAGCTCAGCGCGAGCGCGGGCACGATGACTGCCAGCGTCACGAGGTCATTGCCGCGTAGTGCGGCTACCGCCCAGCCCTGCTCGGGGTACAGGCCAGGCACGAGCAGTCCCAGAAGAGACTGGACGAGCATCAGGGCGAGGGCCAGGACCGAGAGCACGCGGGCAGCGGTCAGTCGCGGGCCCGCGCGCAGCAGGGCGATCGCGCCTCCGAGGGGTGATCCTGTGCCCCGGACCCTCTTCTCGGCCCGACCGGCGACGCGCTGGGCAGCCATGGGCTACCCACCTCCTCGGCGACGAGGCGTGCGCTCGAGCGGCGCCCCTCAGCGCGCTCCGCGCACGCCTCTTGCTCCACGGTAGCCCGTGGGGCGAGGAAACAGCCTTGTCGGCAGCCTCACACGAGGCACGGACACCCGTCGTGCGACTGCCGATGAGCGGCTCTGGCAGGGAGAGTGACCTGCGGTTCCCGCAACCTTCCGGACGCCGACCGTCCGGGAGGGCCCGTAACGTTCCAGGCAACGCTCGCCACGTGAAGGAGCTGGGCCATGGCCGGCTACGCAATCGCCCACCTGGATGAGATCGATGAGTTCAGCGACGCCGGGGCCCACTACCGACCTGTCCGCCATCACCTGGGCATCTCGGCCTTCGGGGCCACGGTGTGGACCGCCCGCACGGCGGGTGACGTCCTCATCAACGAACACGACGGAGACGATCCGACGGCTGACCAGGAACTGTTCCTCGTGCTGCAGGGCCATGCGGTGTTCGAGGTCGACGGGGACCGGGTCGACGCGCCGACCGGCACCCTGGTTTTCGCTCCTCCCGGCACCAGGCGCAGGGCCTCAGCCGTCGAAGGCGACACGACCCTCCTGGCGATCGAGGGCACGCCGGGAGAGGCCTACGCGGCCCGAGGTTGGGAACTGTGGGCTCCACTGGCCCCCCGGTACCAGGCGGGGGAGTATGCCGAGGTCGCCGCCCGTCTAGCAGCGTCGGTCCGTGCCAACCCGCAGTACCCCATGTTGTTCTTCAATCTCGCCTGCTGCGAGAGTCAGTGCGGTCGGACGAGCGAGGCCCTCGAGCACCTCCAGCACGCCATCGAGCTGTCGGACGAGTTCAGGGAGTCGGCGAGGAACGACTCCGACCTGGATCCGATTCGAAACGAGCCGGTGTTCACGGAACTGATGCGGCCCTAGCACCCCCGCGACCGACTCGGGTCGTTCGCTAGGTTTCGCCCATGCGGACCATCACCTCGGCGCGACTGGTTCTCAGACCATGGGAAGCCGGCGACGCCGACTTCCTCCTCGACCTCGAGGGCCGTTGGGAGGTCGTGCGCTACCTGGGGGCTGACCCCACGACCATGACCTCCCGTAGCCAGGCGCTCGCCTCGATCGAACGCCGACGCGCCATCAGCGAGCACCCCGTCCACGGCATCTGGGTCATCACCGACCAGGCCGGCGCACGGCTGGGAAACCTTCTGCTCAAACCCATTCCACTGTCAGCAGGGGAAGATCCATCAGACCCCGCGGACGTCGAGATCGGCTGGCACCTGCATCCGGACAGGTGGGGCCACGGATACGCGACCGAGGCTGCGCGCGCAGCATCCGTCGACGCGTTCGCGCGCGGCCAGAGCCGGATCATCGCCGTGACCCATCCCGACAACCACGCCTCGCAAGCCGTCTGCCGGCGCATCGGCATGCGCCACCTGGGCGCGACCACCCGCTACATGGACACGTCGTGCGAGCTGTTCGAGCTGACCCGGGACGGTTGAGCGCTCCTGCCGCCCGGAGGCGGTCACCGAGCGCTCGGCACGACGTATGTCGTCTCGGCCTCGCCGGGATGTCGACCATTTCGCGGTCGACCGGGTTTGCGGACGTCTCTCGTCCGGATGCGTTTCTAGTGTGGACATATGACGAGCACCTTCGGCTTCACGCCCGGCCAGCCACCAGTGTGGGACATCGAGCGCTTCATGCGGGGCGACGAGGTCGACACCGCCGTGATCACCCTGGAACGCAACCGGTTGACCTTCGCGTGGAAGTGCGCGGACGTCGCCGCCGCTGGGATGAGTCGTCGGCTCGGTGCGTCCTCGGTGACGCTGGGCGGCCTGCTCAAACACCTGGCCTGGGTCGAGGAGCTCTACTTCCAGCACCGGCTCGCCGGCCGTGCGTTCATGTCGCCCTTCGACGTGCTGGACCTCGAGAGGGACTGGGACGACTGGGCCTGGGCCACGGCGGCCGACGACACCCCTGACGCCCTGCGTGCGCTCTGGGCCGAGGCCGTGCACCGCTCCCGGGCGTCGCTGACGGAGGCGTGGTCGCGCGGCGGCCTGGACCAGACGACCCACGACGGGATGAGCCTGCGCCGGTTGCTGGCCGACATGATCGAGGAGTACGCCCGCCACACCGGACACGCCGACCTGCTCCGTGAGCACGTCGACGGGGCGACCGGCGAAGGTGCCCCGAGCGACTTCCCGGTGCCCTGAGCCCCACGGCTCGGAGTCAGCCACCGCTCACAGACGGTGGCGGCGTCCGGTATCGACGGGACCCACCCGCGAACGGTTGCGACGACGACGGAAACGGACGGATGTCTGCGAGGGGTCAACCGTGGTGATCGCAGCTATGGTCCCCGTCTATGGACATGCTGAGGAGCGCCCAGATCGCCGAGGCCGACCTGACCGACTGGCGCAAGCTGGCCCAGGGACTGCACGCCCGATACGTGGTCGACGGGTTCGGCGCCGGCGTCCGGTTCGCCGCCGCCGTGGGCGAGGCGGGTGACGCGCTCCACCACCACCCGCACGTGTCGATCGGCACGGAGTGGGTCGACCTCAAGCTGGTCAGCGACGACGCCATCTACCGCGACGACGAAGGCAACGAGCACGTCGTCGAATGGGTGACCCAGCAGGACGTCGACCTCGCGCGACGGATCACCGAGATCGCCGCCGACCACGGGCTCCGGGCCGACCCGGCGTCGGTCAGCGACATCGAGCTCGGCCTCGACACCGCACGCTCGTCGACCATCGCCCCGGTCTGGGCCGCCCTCCTGACGGGGAGCGCCGAGTCCCAGGGGCGCGGGACGCCCAGTGACGAGATCCGGGACGCCACGAGGCGCGTGCCCAACCTGTGGTTCGGGGACTCTGACGAGCAGCAGACCACGGGTCAGCGGTTCCACGTCGAGGTCTACGTCGCGCCCGAGGCGGCCGCGCCACGGATCGCCGCCGTCCTCGCCGCGGGCGGGACCGTCGTCGACGACAGCGATGCACCCGCGCTCACCGTGGTCGCCGACCAGGACGGCAACCGGGGGGTCCTCTGCGTCGACGCGTCCGCGATGAAGCAGGACTGACGCTCGAGCCCGATGACGGGCTGCCGGGGAGGAGCCGTCCGGGGTGACGGCGAGCAGGTCCTTGTGGCGCGGGCTGAAGGCGGGCGGTGCCGGTTCCGGCGGACCCGTGCTGGGCGTCCGCTTCCTCCGCTTCGTCCGTGTTCGGCCAGGGTTCACGGAAGCGCCACGTCGAGGGCACCACAGGCCTGCGGGACGTCCCTAGCGTCGAGGGGCCAGCCCAGCCCCGAGCGAAGGATCTCCCATGCACGTACGCCGTCTCCTGGTCAGCCTGGCCCTGGCCGGCCCCCTGGCAGCACTGACCCTCGGCCCGAGCGCCGCCGCCACCGCGGTCGCCGCCGCAGGCTCCCACGCCGTCCTGCCGCAGCAGACCCACTTCGACCTGCAGGCGCACCGCGGGGGGATCGGCATGACGACCGAGGAGTCCCTCGAGGGCTTCGCCAAGGCGATGCGCCTCGGCGTGACGACGCTCGAGCTCGACACGCAGGTCACCAAGGACGAGAAGGTCGTCGTCAACCACGACCGTCAGGTCAGCGCCCAGAAGTGTCGCGACACGGCCCCGGTCACGGCCGGTGACCCGATGTACCCGTACGTCGGCAAGTACATCAAGGACCTGACCCTCGCCCAGATCCGGACGATGGACTGCGGCTATCAGCAGCTGCCCGGATTCCCTGAGCAGGAGCGGGTGCCCGGCTTCCGGATGGTCGAGCTGGGGGACGTGCTGAACCTCGTGAAGTCCTACCGCGCCAAGCAGGTGACCCTCAACATCGAGACGAAGGTCGAAGCCGGCGCGCCCGAGCAGACCGCGCCGCGAGAGCTCTTCGTGCGCCGCGTCTACGAGGAGATCCATGCCTCGGGCATCGAGGACCAGGTGACGATCCAGTCCTTCGACTGGGGCGCCCTCAACGTCATGCACCGGCTCGCGCCGACGTGGCCGCTCGTCGCCCTCACGAACCACGACTTCCTCCAGGTCGGCAAGCCCGGCGCGTCACCGTGGCTCGGCGGTGTCGACGCCGACGACTTCGCTGGTGACTTCGTCGCGACCGCCGCGGCGGCGGTGCCCGGGCTCACGGCTCTCTCGCCGAACTACGGCTTCCCGCAGAACGGCACGGTCGCCGACCCCGGCTTCCGCTTCTACCCCGACCGGGCCATGGTCGACGCCGCCCACGCCCGGGGGCTCAAGGTCATCCCTTGGACCTGTGACGACCCGGCCACGATCAGCGCCCTCATGGACCTCGGCGTCGACGGCGTCATCACCGACTACCCGAACCGCGTCCGCACGATCATGGCCGACCGCGGCATGCGCCTGCCCAAGGCGTACGCGCCGCGCTGAGCCACCCGGCATACGCCATCGACCGCCCTGCCCGAATCCTCCACACCACCAGGAGTTCCCATGGTCGACCTCGACCGTCGCCGCTTCTTCAAGATCGCCGGTGGCGCCGTCGCCGCGACGATGCTCGACGAGAGCATCGCCCGCGCTGCCGCCATTCCGGCCAACCGGGCCACCGGGTCCCTCAAGGACGTCGAGCACATCGTCGTGCTCATGCAGGAGAACCGTTCCTTCGAGCACTACCTCGGCAGCCTCCGCGGTGTCCGCGGCTTCGGTGACCCGCACCCGGTCCGGCTCCAGAGCGGCAAGGACGTGTGGCACCAGTCCGACGGCACCCGCGACGTCCTGCCCTTCCACCCGAGCGTCGACGACCTCGGCGCCGCCTTCCTCGAGGGTCTGCCGCACAGCTGGACCGACGGGCAGGCCGCCGTCAACCGAGGGCACTACGACGGCTGGGTTCCGGCCAAGGGCACGACGACGATGGCCTACCTCGAGCGCCAGGACGCGGCCTTCCACTACGCGCTGGCCGACGCCTTCACCGTGTGCGACGCCTACTACTGCTCGTTCATCGGCAACACCGACCCGAACCGCTACTACCTGTGGTCCGGGTGGACGGGCAACGACGGCAAGGGTGGTGGCCCCGTGCTCTACAACGACGAGCTCGGCTACGACTGGCGCACCTACCCCGAGCGGCTCGAGCAGGCAGGCGTGTCGTGGAAGGTTTACCAGGACGAGGGCACCGGGCTCGACGCCGCCGGCTCCTGGGGCTGGACGTCGGACCCCTACATCGGCAACTACGGTGACAACTCGCTGCTCTACTTCAACCGCTACCGCAACGCCGGACCGGGAGACCCTTTCTACGAGAAGGCCCGTCGCGGCACGAGGGCGCGCGACGGGCAGGACTACTTCGAGCCCCTGCGCCGGGACGTCGAGGCGGGTACCCTTCCGTCGGTCAGCTGGATCGCGGCTCCCGAGGCGTTCAGCGAGCACTCGAACTGGCCGACGAACTACGGCGCCTGGTACATCTCCAAGGTCCTCGACACCCTGACCTCGAACCCCGAGGTGTGGGCCAGGACCGTCCTGCTCATCACCTACGACGAGAACGACGGCTTCTTCGACCACCTCGTGCCCCCGCACGCGAACTCGCCTGTCATCCCTGGCGCCTCGACGGTGTCGACGGCCGACGAGTTCTACGACGGCGAGCACGGCCCCGGCGCCTACGGCATGGGTCCACGCGTGCCGATGTTCGTCGTGTCGCCGTGGAGCACGGGTGGCTGGGTCTCCTCGGAGACCTTCGACCACACGTCGGTCATCCGGCTCATGGAGACACGCTTCGGGGTCAAGGAGCCCAACATCACGCCGTGGCGACGGTCGGTCGCCGGCGACCTCACCTCGGCCTTCGACTTCTCGAAGACCGTGGAGAAGGTGCCCGCACTGCCGAGCACGACGAGCTGGAAGCCGTTCGACGACCAACGACACCCGTCGTACCGGCCCACGCCGCCCGCGGAGGGGAAGATGCCGTCGCAGGAGCCGGGGACGCGCCCGTCGCGCCCCACCCCTTACGACCTCGTCGTCCGCGAGCAGCAGACCCGCGGGGCCGTCACCGTCGACCTCGACAACCGCGGGCGCCGCGGCACGCACCTCCAGGCACGGCTCGTCGAGCCGGCCGGGCCACCGCACAGCTACACGGTGGGTGCCGGCGACGAGCTGCGGGCGACGTGGCCCGTCAGCGGCGACTACGACATCCACCTGCACGGGCCGAACGGCTTCTTCCGGCGCTTCGCGGGTGACACGAGGACCGACCGCATCCGCGTCGAGGTGACCCGGGTGGGGCGCACGCAGCGGCTCTCGGTCACCGTCGAGGCACCGCGCGGCGTCCCCGTCACGATCGAGGACGCGTACGGCGCCCGCACCACGGTCGGCCGGCGACCCGTCGTCGTCGACACGTCGACCAACGGCGGGTGGTACGACCTCACCGTCGTCGCCGAGGTGGGCACCTTCCTGCGAGGCTTCGCGGGGCACCTCGGGACGGGACGTCCGTCGATCAGCGAGCCGGCGCTGGGTCACGCCCACGGCTGACCCCCCGGCTGGCGTGTGCCGGGTGCCGGGCACCCCGGGTCGAGCGCCCCGGGTGCCCGGTGAGCCCGCCGGCGTCTCCGGCGTCCCCGAGAGACCGTGCCTGCCGTCAGGCCGTTCGTCGACGGTCGCCCGACGAGCGGATCCCGACCTGCGAGAAGACGAGCGCGCAGGCGGCGACGAGTGCGAGCAGGGCGAGCCCGAAGCCGTACTGCGGGAAGACCTTGTCGTAGGTCGCCCCGAGGACGAGGGGCGGGAAGTAGCCGCCGAGGCCGCCGGCGGCGCCGACGAGGCCGGTCACGCTGCCCACCCGCTCCGGCGGTGCGAGGCGCGCGACCCAGGCGAAGACGCCGCCGGTGCCCAGGCCGAGGAAGAAGGCCATCGCGACGAACGACAGGCCCGCCGCCACCTCGAGGGGCGGCCGGAACGCCAGGACGACCGCGAGAACGGTCGTGCCGGAGAGCGAGATGGCGAGGACCGCGCGCGGCCCGATGCGGTCCGACAGCACCCCGCCGATGGGTCGCGCGACGACCGCCGCGACGGCGAAGCCGGCCGTGCGCGTACCCGCTGCCGTGAGGTCGAAGGCGTAGACGTCCTTGAGGAAGGTCGGCAGGTAGGTCGAGAAGGCGACGAAGCCGCCGAACGCCACGGCGTAGAGGAACGACATCTGCCACGTCACCGGCAGCCTGATCGCAGCCGCCAGCTTGGGGACGACGGGGTCGGTGTTCGGCGTCCAGGCCGGTGAGTTGCGCATGGCGGACCAGCAGAGCGCGGCGGTCGCGACGAGCAGGACGGCGATGATGACGTGCGTCAGCGTGTAGCCGAACCACGTCACCATCCGCGGCGTCAGGGCCGATGAGAGCGCCGTCCCGCCCATCCCGGCGCCGAAGACGCCGGTGGCGAACCCGCGCCGATCCGCCTGGTACCACGCGTTGACGAAGGGCACGCCGACCGCGAAGGTCGTGCCCCCGATGCCGAGGAAGAAGCCGAAGAGGAGCATCAGCGGGAACGACCCGAGGTTGCCGGCCAGGGCGACGAGGAGCACGAAGGGCACGGTGAGCAGGGTCAGCACCGGGAACATGACGCGACCGCCGTAGCGGTCGGTGAGCGCGCCCACCGGGATGCGCCCGAGCGAGCCGACGAGCACCGGTGTCGCGACGAGCAGCGCCTTCTGGCTGCTGCTCAGGTGCATCTGCTCGGTGTACCTCACCCCGAGCGGCCCGATGAGGTTCCACGCCCAGAAGGTCACCGCGAAGGCAAAGGTCGCGAGGGCGAGGTTCCGGCCCTGGCCGCTCAGGCCGACCTGCGGCGGGGACGGCGTGGACGCGGTCGGTGCGCTGGTGCTCATGGGTCTCCTCGAGGCAGGGTCGGTCGGGTCAGTGTCTGCGGTCGCGGTCGGAGGTGCCGACGCCGCTCCAGCCGGGCCGGCTGGAGCGGTTGCCGGAGGTCCGGCCGTCGCGCGACCGGTAGACGATGTAGGGCCGGAAGAGGTAGTGCAGCGGGGCCGTGAAGGCGTGGACGAGCCGCGTGAAGGGCCACAGCGCGAAGAGCAGCATCCCGACGATCGCGTGGACGTGGAACTGCACCGGGGCCGCCGCCATCGCCGTCACGTCCGGGCTCAGCAGCAGCACCGACCGGAACCACGGCGAGACGGTCTCGCGGTAGTTGTGTGCCTCGCTGCCCGCCCCGACGCTGATGAGCGTCGTCCAGAGGCCGAGGACGATGGCGCCGACGAGCAGGACGTACATCAGCTTGTCGTTCTTCGTCGTCGCCATGAAGACCGGTCCGGTCGTGCGGCGCCGGTAGACGAGGATGAGGATGCCGGCCAGCGTGCAGACCCCCGCCAGACCGCCGAAGAGCAGGGCGTTGAGGTGGTAGAGCCCCTCGCTGACGCCGACGGCCTCGGTCCACGACTCGGGGATGACGAGTCCGCCGACGTGGCCGACGAAGACGAGCAGGATGCCGAAGTGGAAGAGCGGCGACCCGATGCGCAGCAGGCGCGACTCGTAGAGCTGTGACGACCGGGTCGTCCAGCCGAACTTGTCGTAGCGGTAGCGCCAGACCGTGCCACCGACGAGGCTCGCGATGCAGAGGTAGGGGAGGATGCCCCAGAGGAACGTGCTCACGACCCTCCACCCCTCGGTGCCCCGGACGGGGCCGCTTGCAGCGGAAGCAGCCTCGGGTCGTAGGGCTCGAGCCCGACCGTCTCCGTCGGGTGCGGTCCGCTCAGCCCGACCATCTCCATGACCGCGGCGCGGTCGGGCGGGGACTCCCCGGGAAGGGTCGCGCACACGGCGACGACGGCGGCGGCATACGCGCTCTTCTTCTCCTGCAAGGCGATCCGCAGCAGCTCGAGGCTCGCGCGGTACTCCTGGAGCAGCGCGACGCCGGCCTCCGGGTCGACGCGTGCGGCGAACTCGAGCACCATCGGGAGGTAGTCGGGCAGCTCTCCGTGCGTGTCGACGACAGCGCCACTGCTGCGGTATGCCGTCTTGAACCGTCCGAGCACCTCGCCCCGCCGGCGCGTGTCGCCGTCGGTCCAGTAGGACAGGTAGAGCGCGTGCTTGCGGCTGAGGTCGAAGGTGTCGACGTAGGCACGCTGGAGATCGTCCAGGGCGGCTCCGTCGAGGTGCGTGACGACGCTCGCCAGCGCTGTGGCGGCGGCCGAGTCGCCCTGCTCCGCAAGGGCATCGCGCATCGAGGGAAGCCCGGCGACGAGCTCGGCCGTCGGGTAGTCGAGGCAGCGTCCGGCGACGAGGTGCACGACGCGTTCGTCCCGTGGTGCCGCCCGCCCGCGCAGGCCGATCACGGCGCGTCCCCGTCCGAGCGGCCCGGGAAGAGGCCCGGGGGAGCGCCGTTGCCGTCCCAGTTGAGCAGGTTGACCCGTCCGGTCAGGGAGCCGGACTCGGTCGTCGCCATCGCCGTGTCGGAGGTCTGCCGCTGCTTGAGTGCGTTGAACGTCTCGACGGCCACCGGCGCCGGACGTCCGCTCGCCTCGCCGAACGGACCTGACTCGTACATGCCCGGCCCCTCGTCGAAGTCGAGCGAGCAACCGATCTCCTCGAGCTCGTGGGCCCGCTCGACGTGCGCCGTGGGGATGACGTAGCGGTCGGCGTACTTCGCGATCGCCATGAGGCGGTACATCTCGTAGAGCGACTCCTCGCTCATGCCGACCGCCGCGGGGATCGCGGGGTCGCCGTCGCGGCCCAGCGACACGTCGCGCATGTAGGCGCGCATCGCGGCGAG
Source organism: Terrabacter sp. RAF57 (assembly GCF_052113925.1). NCBI lineage: Bacteria > Bacillati > Actinomycetota > Actinomycetes > Micrococcales > Intrasporangiaceae > Terrabacter > Terrabacter sp. RAF57. The sequence goes on from NZ_JBFRDT010000030.1 coordinate 21,754, forward strand.
CTTCTGGAGCACGCCGGTGACGATGTCGGTGCGGCCGGCCGTGAAGAGCTCGGCGAGGTAGTCGACGGGGATGCGCAGCGCCTCGATCGCGCCGAAGAGCACGGTCCGGTCCTCGGCGTCGTGACCCTGCGACGAGAGGACGTCGACGATCGGCGACAGCGGCGGGACGTACCAGACCATCGGCATCGTGCGGTACTCCGGGTGCAGCGGCAGGGCCACCCGGTAGGTCTTGGCGAGCGCGTAGACGGGCGAACGCCGCGCCGCGTCCATCCAGTCGTCCGGTATGCCGTCACGCCGGGCAGCGGCGACGACCTCGGGGTCGCTCGGGTCGAGCAGGAGGTCGAGCTGCGCCTCGTAGAGGTCGCCCTCGTCGGGGGTCGCTGCCGCGGCCGTGACGCGGTCGGCGTCGTAGAGGAAGAGGCCGAGGTAGCGCAGCCGCCCGACACACGTCTCGGAGCAGACCGTCGGCAGCCCCACCTCGACGCGGGGGTAGCAGAAGGTGCACTTCTCGGCCTTGCCGCTCTTGTGGTTGAAGTAGATCTTCTTGTACGGGCATCCCGTGATGCACTGCCGCCACCCGCGGCACCGGTCCTGGTCGACGAGGACGATGCCGTCCTCCTCGCGCTTGTAGATCGCGCCCGACGGGCACGAGGCCATGCACGACGGGTTGAGGCAGTGCTCGCAGATGCGCGGCAGGTAGAACATGAAGGTCTTCTCGAGCTCGAAGCGGACCTTCTCCTCCGACTCGCGCCGCACCGACGCGTTGAGCTTCGCGACGATGGGGTCGAGGTGTCCCATCTCGCTCGCGCCGCCGAGGTTGTCGTCCCAGTTGGCCGACCACGTGATCTTCGTGTTCTCGCCGGTGATGAGCGACTTCGGCCGGGCGACCGGGAAGTCGTCATCGAGCGGTGCCTCGATGAGGGTCTGGTAGTCATAGGTCCAGGGCTCGTAGTAGTCGGCGAGCTTGGGCTGCACGGGGCTCGCGAAGATGCCCAGGAGCTTCTGCACCCGGCCACCCGCCTTGAGCTTGAGACTGCCGCGGTGGGTGAGCGTCCAGCCGCCCTTCCACGTCTCCTGGTCCTCGTAGCGGCGCGGATACCCCTGTCCCGGGCGGGTCTCCACGTTGTTGAACCAGACGTACTCGGTGCCGGCGCGGTTGGTCCACGCCTGCTTGCACGTGACCGAGCACGTGTGGCACCCGATGCACTTGTCGAGGTTCATCACCATGCCCATCTGGGCCATGACACGCATCAGTACGTCACCTCCTGCGAGCGCTTGCGCACCGTCGAGACCATGTCGCGCTGGTTGCCCGTCGGTCCGAGGTAGTTGAACGTGTAGGACAGCTGGGCGTAGCCGCCGATGAGGTGGGTCGGCTTCACGAGCAGCCGCGTCACCGAGTTGTGGATGCCGCCGCGGCGACCGGTCGCCTCCGACTTCGGCACGTCGATCGTGCGCTCCTGCGCGTGGTGGACGTAGACGACGCCCTCCGGCATGCGGGGGCTGACGATCGCCCGGCCGACGAGCACGCCGTTGGTGTTGAGGCACTCGACCCAGTCGTTGTCGGCGACGTCGATGGAGCCGGCGTCCTGCGGACTCATCCACACCGTCGGGCCGCCGCGTGAGAGCGAGAGCATGAGCAGGTTGTCCTGGTACTCCGAGTGGATCGACCACTTGGAGTGGGGCGTCAGGTAGCGGACGGTGACCTGCTTCGACCCGTCGGGCCCGAGCTTCGGCTCGCCGAAGAGGCGGTGCATGTCGAGGGGTGGCCGGTAGATGGGCAGCGCCTCGCCGAGGTCCTGCATCCAGTCGTGGTCGAGGTAGAAGTGCATCCGACCGGTGAGGGTGTGGAAGGGCTTGAGGCGCTCGATGTTGACGGTGAAGGGCGCGTAGCGCCTTCCGCCGGTCTCGGAGCCCGACCACTCGGGCGAGGTGATGACGGCAACCGGTGCACTCTGCGTGTCGGCGAAGGTGACGTGCTTCTCCTCCGAGCCCTCGGCGAGGTCGACGAGCTTCTTGCCGACCCGCTCCTCGAGGGTGCGGAAGCCCTGCACCGCGAGGTGACCGTTCGTCGTGCCGGAGAAGGTGAGGATCGCCTCGGCCAGCTTCGCGTCGGTGTCGATCGCCGGACGGCCGTCACCGGCGCCCCCGAGCATGACGCCGTTCTTGGCGGCGAGGCGGGCCACCTCCTCCTCGACCCGGTAGGTGACGTTCTTGACCGTGAAGCCGAGGCTGTCGGCGAGCGGGCCCACGGTGGCGAGCTTCTCGCTGATCGCGGTGTAGTCGCGCTCGACGAGCTGGAAGACCGGCATCGTCCTGCCCGGCACGCCAGGGTGCCCCGTGGCCCGCCAGTCGACCGCGCGCCCACCGGGTTGGGCCGTCTCGCCGGGTGTGTCGTGCATGAGCGGCACGCTGACGAGGTCCCTGCGGACTCCGAGATGGGTGCGCGCGAGGTCCGAGAGCTTCTCGGCGAGGAGGTGGAAGAGCTCGAAGTCGCTCTTGGCCTCCCACGGTGGGTCGATGGCGGGCGTGAAGGCGTGTACGAAGGGGTGCATGTCGGTCGAGCTGAGGTCGTGCTTCTCGTACCACGTCGCTGCGGGCAGGACGATGTCGGAGAGCAGCGTCGTCGACGTCATGCGGAAGTCTGCCGAGAGCAGCAGGTCGAGCTTGCCCTCCGGCGCCTTCTCATGCCATTTCACCTCGGACGGCCTTGGTGCCAAAGGGTTCTCGCTGCCGAGGACGTTGTGGTGCGTGCCGAGCAGGTTGCGCAGGAAGTACTCGTTGCCCTTGGCCGAGGACCCCATGAGGTTGCTTCGCCACAGCACGAGGGTGCGCGGCCAGTTCTCCGGAGCGTCGACGTCCTCGATCGCCGAGGTCAGCGTGCCGTCGTGCAGGGCGCCGGCGACGTAGGCCGCCGGGCTGGCGGCGGTGCCTGCGTCGACGGCCGCCTGGGCGTCCTCCGCCACCTGGAGCGGGTTCGTGCCGAACTGCGGGTAGAACGGCATCCACCCCATCCGGGCGGACTGCGCGATGGTGTCGGCCGTGTGCTTGCCGGCCAGATGCCCTCTGGCCAGAGGTGAGTTGAGCGAGTCCGCGGAGTAGCCGTCGTTGCGCCACTGGTCGGTGTGCATGTACCAGTACGACGTGCCCGTCATGGTGCGCGGCGGCCGGCCCCAGTCGAGGGCGTTGGCGAGGGAGATCCAGCCGGTGATCGGTCGGCACTTCTCCTGGCCGACGTAGTGCGCCCAGCCGCCGCCGTTCCGGCCCATGCAGCCGGTGAGGATCAGCAGCGAGAGGATGGCCCGATAGGTCGCGTCACCGTGGAACCACTGGCAGATGCCCGCGCCCATGATGATCATCGAGCGCCCTTGCGACTGCTCGGAGTTCGTGGCGAACTCGCGAGCGATGCGGATGCACTGCTCTGCGGGCACGCCGGTGATCTCCGCCTGCCAGGCTGGCGTGTAGGGCGCGGTGACGTCGTCGTAACCCCTGGGCCAGCTGCCCGGCAGTCCTTCTCGCTCGACGCCGTACTGCGCGAGCATGAGGTCGTAGACGGTCGTCACGAGGTGGCCGCCGACGCGCCGGGCGGGGACTCCTCGACGCAGCACCGAGCCGGTCCCGTCGGGCTCGACGAACGCCGGGAGCAGCACCTCGACGGCCTCGGCGGCGCCGCCCGTCATCGTCAGCGCGGGGGCCACGCCGTCGAGGTCGAGGTTCCATCGGCCCTTGCCGGAGTCCGCGTAGCGGAAGCCCATCGAGCCGTTCGGCACGACCGGCTGTCCGGTCACCTCGTCGAGCAGCACCGTCTTCCAGGCATCTTCGTCGGGAACGGCGGCGCCATCAGCCGAGAGGTCGGACGCGGTGAGGAACTTGCCGGGCACGAAGGGGGCGCCGGCCCCCTCACCCGACGCGGCGGCATACGGCTCCTCGGGTGCCTCCAGACGGATGAGGAAGGGGAGGTCGCTGTAGGTGCGCACGTAGTCGGTGAAGAAGGGCACCTCACGGTCGACGAAGAACTCCTTGAGGAGCACGTGGCCCATGGCCATCGCGAGCGCCGCATCGGTGCCGGCCTGGGCCGGCATCCACTCGTCGGCGAACTTCGTGTTGTCGGCGTAGTCGGGGCTGACCGTGACGATCTTCGTGCCGCGGTAGCGGACCTCGGCCATCCAGTGCGCGTCGGGCGTGCGGGTCACAGGGACGTTGGAGCCCCACATCATGAGGTAGGTCGCGTCCCACCAGTCGCCCGACTCCGGCACGTCGGTCTGGTCGCCGAAGACCTGCGGGCTGGCGACGGGCAGGTCGGCGTACCAGTCGTAGAAGCTCGTCATGACGCCGCCGATGAGCTGGATGAAGCGGGTGCCGACGCAGTGCGACACCATCGACATCGCGGGGATCGGCGAGAAGCCCGCGACGCGGTCGGGGCCGTACTCCTTGATCGTGTGGACGTGCGCGGCGGCCGCGATCTCGACGGCCTCGCCCCACGACGCGCGCACGAGGCCGCCCTTGCCGCGGGCGCTCTGGTAGCGGCGACGCTTGTCGGGATCGGTCGTGATCTCGTGCCAGGCGGCCACCGGGTCGCCGAGGCGGGCCTTGGCCTCGCGGTACATCTCGAGGAGGACGCCGCGCACGTAGGGGTAGCGGACGCGCGTGGGGGAGTAGGTGTACCAGGAGAAGGCCGCGCCGCGCGGGCAGCCACGGGGCTCGTACTCCGGTCGGTCGGGGCCGACGGACGGGTAGTCGGTCTGCTGCGTCTCCCACGTGATGATCCCGTCCTTGACGTAGACCTTCCACGAGCAGGAGCCGGTGCAGTTGACCCCGTGGGTCGAGCGGACGACCTTGTCGTGGCTCCACCGGTCGCGGTAGAAGACGTCGCCCGCTCGCCCGCCCTCGCGGAAGACGGCACGCCCGTCGTCGGACTCCTCCCAGCGCGTGAAGAACCGACCGGCGCGGAGCAGCGCGGCCGATGCCGGGCCGTCGACCCCACCCCGGGCCGTGTCGGTGCTGCGGAAGGCCGCGCTCACGGGTGCCACCCCGGTCGGGCACCGTGATGGGGCAGGAGAGGCATGAGTCCTCCAAATCGACGATGGGGGGCGCATCGAAGCGAGCGGCTGCGCGCGTTCGACGACCGCCGTGGCACGACCCCGGTGTCCCCGAACTGAGCGCAACGCTACTGCTCCCAGCAGGTTCCGGCGCGGCAAACGACTATCGGACCACCGGCGTTCTCGAGCTCGCTTCTCGTTGAGGCAGGCTCTGGCCTATCCTCTAAATCAACGAAAAGGAGGATCGGCGTGCCAGGTGCCATCCGCAGCGACGTCCAGACATCGCCCATGCGTCGGGCCGTCCTCGACCTGCTCGCGGACGCCGGCGACCCGGTCGGGGCCCGCGACGCCTCCGTCGGGACGCCCGGCCGCGAAGGAGGCGGGCTCAGCGCCTCCGAGGTCGGTGCCGCCCTCGGCCTCCACGTCACCACCGCCCGCTTCCACCTCGAGCGGCTCGTCGCCGCCGAGCTGGTCGCGACCGTGCACCGGCGCGGCGCCGTGGGTCGGCCCCGCAAGATCTACGTCGACGCCCGCAGCGCGCGGCCGGGCCTTGCGAGCCAGGAGGCCCTGCATGCCTTCACCGAGCTGCTGACGAGCGCCTGGTCCGACGCGGCGGACGGCTTGCCCGGCGACCCCGAGGGCGCCGGAGAGCGCTGGGTGCGGGGACGGCGCGAGGAGCCCGCGCCGCCGCCGGCCTCGACCCCGGGTGGCTGGCTCGGCAAGGTCGGCATGGCCGTCGACCTGCTCGACGAGTGGGGCTACCGGCCCGAGCTGGCCACCTCCGAGGGTGGCCGTACCGTCGAGCTCACCCTCAACGACTGTCCCTTCCTCTCGATGGCGCGGGCCCACCCGGAGGTCGTGTGCGCCATCCACCGGGGGCTGATCCGCGGCACCATGACCGCCGTCGGCGAGGAGGGCGCCGAGGTCGAGCTGCGGCCCTTCGTCACTGATCGCACGTGCTCGGCACGTCTCACGACGCCAGCCACCTTCCGTCGCGAGCGGCCCGCTCGGGCCTGACGCCGCACGGTCAGGTCGGGTCCGAGCCGGCTGGCGGCCGCGGTGAGAGGACCGGGCACCCGCCGGGTATGGGTGCGGGGTGAGCACGTCGTCAGCGCCCGGAGCCCCGCGCGGCCGGTCAGAGGGCGCCATCGGCCGGGGCGTCGGCCGGACCCTCGACCGGTCCTCGGCGACCTCAGGGCGGTCGGGTCCGTCCGACGGCATCGACCTCGCAGTGGCCGTCGACCTCGTGGTGGTGCACCGCGGCCTGACCGCCGACGAGGCCCACGCGCTGCTGTGCAGGCACGCCGAGGCGACCGGTCGCGACCTCGACGACGTGGCGAGCGACGTCATCGACCTCGGGACCTCGCGCCTGCCGCGCTGAGGGGCAACCGCGGGATCTCGCGCCTCGTCGGCGAGTGGCTCGCCGGCGTCGGCTAGGGCTCGGGGGGAGCCTCGCCGTTGGCCACGGTCTCGACCCAGTCGACGGCGGCGTCCGAGAGCTCCAGCCCGTCAGGCCCACGGCCGGCGACCCACCAGGCGTCGGGGTCGACGGGACCGCTGACTCGCGTGATGTCCTCGACGACCTCGAGCGGGAGCGGTTCGCCGTTGTGGGCGACGATCCAGTCCCGGGTCTCGGGTCGCACGGCGGACCACCACGTCTCGAGTGACATGAGCCCACTGTCGCAGCCTCGCGGGCCCACGTCGAGGGACTCAGCCCGCAGGCGCCGGAACCCGTGACGGAGGGGCGAGCAGCCGGCGCACGACGAGCCGGCTCAGCAGGAGCGTGAGGATGAGCAGCGTCACCGACACGAACCCGCCGAGGCTGACGCTGTCGCCGAAGACGAGATCGATGGTCTTGAGCACGACGAACGTGCTGCCGACGAGGACGCCCCACAGGAGCAGCCCGGCGCCGACCTTGCCCACGGCGCTGCGCGCGGCGGCGAACCGGCCCTTCGCCCGCTTCTTCACCGCGACGACGACCTCGAGGACTCCCGTGAGCAGGACCGCCGTGAGCAGCGACAGCGTGAAGGTCTCGCTGATGACCGCTGGGACGTACTCGATGAAGAGGTTGAGCACGACGACGTAGACGAAGACGTCGACGACGTCGGTGGCGCGCCCGGTAGTCGATCGGGGCGTCGGATCGACCTGACTGGGCACGGAACGCACTGTAGGGGTGCCATCTCGCGGCGCCCGTGACATCGCGCCACGTCGGCTCGTTGGGGCAGGACAATCCGGATCCGCCTGTTGCGGCGAACCACGGAGGCACCACCACGTGCGACCCGCCCCCACCCCACGGCACCCCGGTCGCACGTGCACGTTCCGAGAAGGGACCCCAGTCGATGACGACGACGCCCGGCCACCCGCACGCCCAGAGCTCCGTCCGAGCCCATGGCTCACCACCCGACGGCGTCAGCCGAAGGCGCTTCATCGGCTTCGTCGTCGCCGGGGCCACGCTCACCGTCGCGGCGGAGGTCGGCGGCGCCGCTCCTGCCTCGGCCGCGGTCCCCAGTGCGCCGCAGCTGCCCGAGCTCTACGACCTCGGCGACCTCCAGACCCACTCGGCGCTCCCGACGTCGCAGCTGATCACCATCACCGTCGACGACCACGGCCACGCCCACTTCGCGATCCCGCGGATGGAGGTCGGGCAGGGCATCACGACGGCCGCGGCCATGATCATCGCCGACGAGCTCTCGATGCGCGTCGAGGACGTACGCGTGACGCTGGCCCCCGCGCGCCCCGAGCTCGTCTTCAACCAGCTCACCGGCGGGTCCAACACGATGCAGTCGATGTTCACCCCGATCCGGGTGGCCGCCGCGGTGGCCCGTGGGGCTCTCCTGGAGGCCGCGGCGACCGCGCTCGGCGCCACCGTGGCCTCGCTCGTCGCCAAGGGCGGGGTCGTCACCGCTCCGGACGGCAGCACGCGAACGTACGCCGAGCTGTCGGCCTCCGCCGCGAGCTCGACGACGACGGCCGTGGACGTCGAGCTCGCGGCGACGAGCTCGTTCGACGTCATCGGCACTCCCCGCAGCCGGGTCGACGCGCTCGATGCCGTGACGGGGCGCAAACGCTTCACCATGGACCTCGACGTGCCTGGCGCCCTGCCGACGATGGTGTGCCGCCCGCCCACGCTCAACGGATCGCCGCGCAGCGTCGACAATCTCGCGGCCGTCCGGGCCCTGCCCGGCGTCACCGACGTCGTCGTCGTCGACACGGGTGTCGCCGTGCGGGCCGAGACGTTCGGCCAGTGCATCGACGCCGTCCGCGCCCTCCGGGTCACGTGGGACGGCGGCCCGGTCGAGGGCGAGTCGGACGACTCGGTGCTGCGCCGGCTCAAGGCCGCAGAGCTGCCCATGACCGTGCCCAAGGTGCCGCTGCTGGCGCAGACCGTCGACCTGCGCTTCGAGTTCATGTTCCGCAGCAGCGCCGCCCTCGAGCCCAACTGCGCCATCGCCGACGTCCGCGACGACCGCGCCACGGTCTGGGCCGGCCTCAAGGCTCCCATCGTCGCCCAGCGCAACATCGCCAAGGCCCTCGGCCTGCCGATCGCCCGCGTCGCCGTCAACGTCGTGACCGGCGGAGGGTCCTTCGGGCACAAGCTCTTCGGTGACGCGGCGATCGAGGCCGCGAAGATCTCCCGGGCCATGGGCAAGCCCGTCAAGCTCATGTGGCACCGCGCCGACGAGCCCCGTCAGGGGCGCACGCACCCGATGGCGACGTCACGGATCCGCGCCACGCTGCTCGCGGGGGAGGTGCTCACCTTCGAGCAGCGGCACACGAGCATCAAGACCGACTTCTCGCACGGCCTGGGCGAGCGGCTGACCGCGATGGCGTCAGAGCTCCCCGCCGGCCTGGGCAACCTCGGTCTGGCCGAGTCGATCTTCACGCTGACCCAGGAGCTGCCCTACGACTTCGGGGTCGTGACCCAGCTGCTGGGCGAGGTCGACATGGGCTTCAACACCGGCAGCATGCGCAACATCTACTCGCCCGACGTCGCCTGCGCCAACGAGCTGTTCATCGACCAGCTCGCCAAGAAGATGCGCAAGGACCCGCTCGCCTTCCGTCTGGCGTTCCTGCGCAACGAGCGCGTCAAGTCCTGCCTGCGCAAGGTCGCCGAGGTCGGGCAGTGGGGACGGTCGATGCCGTCCGGCACCGCCCAGGGGATCGCGATCCACTCGGAGTACAAGGGCGCGACGGCGGTCCTCGTCGAGATCGACTGCCGCCCCGAGACCGTGAACCGGCAGGTCCGAGACGCCGTGACCGGTCCCCGCGTCACCAAGGCGGTCATCGCCATCGACGCCGGGCTCGTCGTCAACCCGCGCGGACTCGAGGCGCAGATGATGGGCGGCGTCTCCGACGGCATCGCGCTCGCCCTGACGAGCAGCAACCACCTGCAGGACGGTCACTTCCTCGAGGCGAGCTGGGACAACTACTTCTACACGCGCCAGTGGAACGTGCCCCCGACCTTCGAGTGCATCGTCATGCCCTCGGACGCCGAGCTCCCCGGCGGCGCGGGTGAGGCCGGCGTCGCCGCCTCCGTCGCCGCCACGGCGTGTGCCTACGCCCGCGCCACCGGCACCGTCCCGACCCGGTTCCCGGTCAACCACGGGACCGTGTCGTTCACCCCGAAGACCTTCGTCCCCCCGGTGCCGCCGTCGCCCACCGACGGCCTCGCCCACACCTACTGAGGAGCACCCCATGGCACAGCACACCTTCCGGGTGAACGGCGAGTCCGTCACCGTCGACGTGGCCGACGACGTGCGGCTCCTCTGGGTCCTGCGCGACGTCCTCGGCATCACCGGGCCCAAGTACGGGTGCGGCATCAACGTCTGCAAGGCCTGCACCTCGCACCTCAACGGCAAGGCCTTCAACCCCTGCTCGGTGCAGGTCAAGGACGTCGGCCCCGACGACGAGATCACGACGATCGAGGGCCTGCCCGACACGGTGGGCGCCGACCTGCATCCCATGCAGGAGGCGTGGCTGCAACGGGACGTCGCCCAGTGCGGCTACTGCCAGCCCGGCCAGATCATGGCGGCGGTGGCGCTCGTGCGCAGGGTGAGGGCCGAGGGCCGCGCCATCACCGACGACGACCTCGACGGCATCCGCAACGTCTGTCGGTGCGGCACGTACACCCGCATCCGCGAGGCGATCCGGGACGGCGCGGAGCGCATGTAGCTCCGGCGCCGGCCGTCGACCAGCGGTCGGTCGACGGCCCACCGACGGCCGCGCGCCTTTCCGGCCGCGGCCGTCGGCTGACGATCCCTTGCACGTTTCTTGGGACTTTCTTGCAGAAACTCGGGCAATAGGGACGTATCCGCCCTTTGCGGCTGGTACACCTACTCCTGGAGACCGGCCAAGGGTAGAGCCGGGTGCCGCGACCAGGGAGAACCACGATGAGTGCAGTGACGGCGGCCGACGACGAGACGTTCGCGACCGTGATGACCGGCAGCGAGCGGGCAGCGATGCTCGAGCGTCTCGCGCAGGTGTGCACGACGAGCGTGGTCGCACCGGTCGGCGCGGCGCGGAACCGAGCAGGGCACTCCGCGCGTTCACTGGTCATGTGGCGTTGCCCCTGACGGGATCCCCCGTTACCGTCGAACCACACCCCGAGCACCCCGCCGTCCGCGGCGCCCCGCCCCAGATCTGAGGCACGGCCACCCGAACGCGGTCGGCGGGGCTCGGCACACCTCGGCGAGCCGTTGCCGTCAGAGCTGGCGGCTGCTCAGCACCGAGGAGCGGTCGATCTTGAGGATGCCGCCGTCGTCGACGAGGGAGTATGCCGTCCGCTCCTCGAACCGACGCCCGTCGTCGAAGGCGTAGCGCAAGGTCGCCACGACCGACCGCGGTGCCGACCCGGTTGCCTGGCGGACGTCGACGGAGGAGACGGAGCCCCAGAAGCGCTCGTAGGTCGCGCGGCTGCCGGACGTCGTGGACCGGTAGCGGTCGGTCAGGCGCGCCCACCCCGCGTCCGTGTTGCCGGGGAGCAGCGCGTAGTAGTCCCGCACGGCGCGCGCGAGCTCGGCATCCGTCGGGCGCCCCGACACCGTCGTGGACGGAGCCGGCGAAGGAGCCGTGGACGGCGTGTTCGACGGGGTCGCCGGGCGCGTGCTGGTCGGAGCGGTCGTCGAGGGCGAGGGCGACTCGGCCCGCGATGTCCTCGGCGACGTCGGCGGTCGCGTCACGCTGGGCGTCCTCGGGCTGCTCGACGCGACCGGCGGCGCAGCCTGGCCGCCGGGGTCGGTGGTGTCGCGCTGCAGGCCCCAGATGGCCAGGCCGGCGCCCGCGAGCACGAGGAGGGCCACGACGAGGAGCACGGCGGAGCGGCGGCGGCCCGGGGCCTCGCCGTCCCGGTCCACGTCAGCGCCACCCACGCCACCCTCGTCACCGCCGGTCTCGAGCCGCGTCGCGTCGGAGGGTGGAGTCGCCATGACTCGCGCCGGCGCGTCGGTGGCGCCGGACGCCCCCGCCGCTGGCAGTCGGCTCGTGACCGAGGTGTCGCCGCCCAGGTTGTCGCCGGCGAGCGACGCTGCGCCGCCCGCGGCCGCTGCTCCCGCGG
>NZ_JBFRDT010000031.1:0-30023 GCF_052113925.1 Terrabacter sp. RAF57
CCATAGAGTTTCGGCTGTCATAGCGAAGGGGAAACGCCCGGGAGTTTCGGCTGTCATAGCGAAGGGGAAACGCCCGGCTCCATTCCGAACCCGGAAGCTAAGCCCTTCAGCGCCGATGGTACTGCACTGGTGACGGTGTGGGAGAGTAGGACGCAGCCGGACAACCATTCACGACAACCCCGCCAGGACACCTGGCGGGGTTGTCGCATTTCTGCGTCCATTCACCCCACCAGAGCGCCTTTCCCGACGGAAAGGCGCTCTTCTCAGTGCCCGAGCACCCCAGCGGGATCTCGGACGAGCTCGTCCAGGGCGAGCAGGGCGGCCCCCGTGGCTCCGGGCGCGGGGTCGTCCGACGCGATGACGACCCGCGGACGGACCCAGCGTCCTGACAGCACCCGCCTGCCGAGGATCTCCTCGACCTCCGGGGTGAGCAGGTCACCCACCTGCGCGAGGTGTCCGCCGAGGACGACGGTGGGGATGTCGAGGACGTTGACGACGCCCGCGAGGGCGACGCCGAGAGCCCGGGCTGCCGATCGGGTGGCCGCTCGCGCCTTCTCGTCGCCGTCCCGGGCCCGGGCCGCCAGCTCGGACGGCGTGGTGGACGCGTCGAGTCCCGCGGCGTCGAGCATGGCGAGCCGGCCGGCATACTGCTCGAGGCAGCCAGTGGAGCCACAGCGGCAGGGGGGTCCGTCGGGGTCGACGCAGACGTGGCCGATCTCCCCCGCCCAGCCGTGACGGCCGGTCATGACGTCGCCGTCGACGACCACCGATCCGCCGATGCCCACCTCACCGCTGAGGTAGACGAAGTCCTGGGGCTGGTTGTCGCGCCCGGGTGCCGGATGGGCGTACGCGTGCGCGGCGAGGTCGGCCTCGTTGCCGATGCGCAGGGGCAGTCCTCCGAGTGCGGCCTCGAGCGCGGCGCCGGGCACGACGTCCTCCCAGCCGAGGTTGGGGGCGCTGAGCAGGCGACCGGCCGCGACGTCGACGATGCCGGGCAGCGCCAGGCCGGCGCCGACGACGTGGCAGCCGAGGGGGGCGCTCTCGAGGACCCGGCCGGCCATCGTCCTCAGACGACGCAGGGTGCTCCCGGGGCGTGAGCCTGCGAGGTCTGCGGTCTGGAGCCGCTCGGCGAGCACCGCCCCCGTCAGGTCGACGAGGCGCACCGCGAGGTGGCCGACGCCGACCTGGAGGCCGAGCGCGGCGAAGCGACCGGTCGACGCCCGGAGGGGGGTGGCCGGACGACCCGGGCGTCCCGGCCCGCCAACGACCGACTCGACCTCCTCGAGGATGCCGCCGGCGACGAGCTCGTCGACGAGGCGCGAGACCGTCGAGCGGGTCAGCGACGTGACCACCGCGACGTCGGCGCGCGACGGTGGGGAGTCGGCGGCGAGGACGGTGCGCGCGACGAGGGCGAGGTTCGCGTGGCGCAGACTCGCCTGGCTCAGGTTGGCCATGCCTTGACCCTAGCCGGTCCACGACGTAAGTTGCATGACAAAACTAATCATCTCGAGGAGTCGCAATGACGCGCCAGCCCACCCCCGACGACAAGTTCTCCTTCGGCCTGTGGACCGTCGGCTGGACCGGCACCGACCCCTTCGGCGGTCCGACGCGACCCGTCCTCGACCCGTGGGAGTACTCCGACAAGCTCGCCGAGCTCGGCGCGTGGGGCATCACCTTCCACGACAACGACGTCTTCCCCTTCGACGCCGACGACGCGACCCGCGCCCGCATCACCGGGCAGCTCAAGGACGCGACCGACCGCGCCGGCCTCACCATCGAGATGGTCACGACGAACACGTTCAGCCACCCCGTCTTCAAGGACGGCGGACTCACGGCGAACGACCGCGGCGTGCGCCGCTTCGGCCTGCGCAAGGTGCTCCGGGCCGTCGACCTCGCTGCGGAGATGGGCGCCTCGACGTTCGTCATGTGGGGCGGTCGCGAGGGCAGCGAGTACGACGGGTCGAAGGACCTCCACGCCGCCTTCGACCGCTACAAGGAGGGCCTCGACACCGTCACCGGCTACATCAAGTCCCAGGGCTACGACCTGCGGATCGCCTTGGAGCCCAAGCCGAACGAGCCGCGGGGCGACATCTTCCTCCCGACCGTCGGGCACGCCCTGGCCCTCATCGCCGAGCTCGACCACGGCGACATCGTCGGCCTCAACCCCGAGACGGGGCACGAGCAGATGGCGGGCCTCAACTACACGCACGCGCTCGGCCAGGCGCTGTGGAGCGACAAGCTCTTCCACATCGACCTCAACGGCCAGCGCGGCATCAAGTACGACCAGGACCTCGTCTTCGGCCACGGCGACCTCGTCTCGGCCTTCTTCACCGTCGACCTCCTCGAGAACGGCTTCCCGGGGGTGCCCGACGGGCCGCGCTACACCGGTCCGCGGCACTTCGACTACAAGCCGTCGCGCACCGAGTACATGGACGGCGTGTGGGAGTCGGCCGAGGCGTGCATGGCGATGTACCTCCTGCTCGCCGACAAGGCCGCCGCCTTCCGCGCCGACCCGCGCACCGCCGAGGCGTGGGCGTATGCCGGCGTGCTCGACCTCGCCGAGCCCACCCTGGGTGCCGGCGAGTCGCTCGAGGACTTCCTCGCGACCGACGACGGCTTCGACGCCGAGAAGGCCGCCGAGCGCGACTACGGCTTCGTCCGGCTCAACCAGCTCGCGCTCGAGCACCTCGTCGGCTGAGCTGCCCGAGCGCGGGCGCTGGCGGCTGACGCGTCCGTCGACGTGTCGGTCGTCGTGTCAGTCGACGCAGAGGCAGAAGGGGTGGCCGGCGGGGTCGAGGAAGACGCGGAACGACGTGCCCGGCTGGGTGTCGTGCTTGGTCGCACCGAGCGCGAGCACCTCCGGCTCGGCCGCGTCGAGGTCCTCGACCATGACGTCGAGGTGCATCTGCTGCGGCACGACCTGGCCGGGCCACTGGGGCGAGCTGAAGTCCTCGACCTGCTGGAAGCAGATGCACTGGCCCGTCTCCGTGTCGCGGATCTCGCCCCATCCGTCGGACGCCTTGACCGTCCAGCCGAGCAGGGTGGCGTAGAAGGTGGCGAGTGCCTCCGCGTCGGGGCAGTCGATGACGAAGCTGGGATAGCGAGCGATGGCCATGGCGAGAACGCTATGACGTCTCCCGGACGAAAAGCGTCCGTATGCCGTGTCCTTCTTCCCCGTCCCACGCGCGGTCCGGCGTCGGCGGGCATCGCTACCCTCGAAGCATGGAGCACCGCATCTTCACGACGTCCGTCGCGTCCGTCTACCCCCTCTACGTGAAGAAGCTCGAGCGCAAGGGCCGCACCAAGGCCGAGCTCGACGAGGTCATCGAGTGGCTGACCGGCTTCGACGACGAGGAGCTCGACCGGCACCTGGCCGCCGAGACGACCTTCGAGGGCTTCTTCGACCAGGCGCACCTCAACCCGAAGGCGTCCGCGATCACCGGCACGGTCTGCGGCATCCGCGTCGAGGAGGTCGAGGACCCGCTCATGCAGAAGATCCGCTACCTCGACAAGCTCGTCGACGAGCTCGCCAAGGGCAAGGCGATGGAGAAGGTCCTCCGAGCCTGAGGCACTGAGGCACTGGGGCAGTGTGACGGTGCGACCCTCTAGGACGGCGTGCCGCGGCGCACCCGCGCCTCGAGCGCGTCGAGGACGAGGTCGAGGCCGTAGTCGAACTCGAGGCCGAAGTCGTAGCCCGGCAGCAGGACGTGGCCGGTCGTGAACTCGAGCAGGTTGGGGTAGTCGGCGGCGAGGTACTCCAGCATCATCGACTCGGCCACCTCGCCCACGGTCTCCGGGCCGTTGATGGGCAACGAGGCCTCGGACATGGCGAAGCCGTAGACGTAGGAGTCGATGAGGGCATACGCGTGTGCCGTCAGCTCGAGCGAGAAGCCGGCGCCGCGGAGGCAGCCGATGACGGCGTCGAGGTGACGCAGGGTCGCCGGCCCCGGGCTCGTGCGTGACTGGAGCAGCGGGATGGCCCACGGGTGGCGGCGCAGGACCGTGCGCGCGGACGCGCAGCGGCGGTGCATCTCTGCGCGCCAGTCCCCTTCAGTGGCAGGCAGATCCATCTCGCCGAAGACGCGGTCGACGATGCCGTCGATGATCTCGTCCTTGCCGCCGACGTAGTGGTAGATCGACATCGGCTTGGTGCCCAGCTGCTCGGCGACGGCGCGGATCGTCAGCGAGCCGAGCCCGCCGTCGTCGGCGACGCGCATGGCCCCGTCGAGCACCCGGTCCCGGCTCAGCGCCGCGCGGGTCGAGGGCGGGGGGCTGCCGCCTCTGCTCGTCGTCACGTCGTGCCTCTCGGTGCTCGTCTCGCTGGCCCCTAGCCAGCGTCGTACTTAGTACGCTAGCGTGTTCGTACTAAGTACGACGCGACCGACGCGCCGCTGACGAGGGAGAAGCAGTCATGAAGGACCAACCGGCCACCGTCATCGGTGGGAGCGCGTCAGGTCAGTCGCACCAGGTCGCGAGCACGATGCAGGCCGTCGTCCAGGACGGCTACGGCACGTCCGACGTCCTGCGCGTCGCCGAGATCGCCCGTCCCGTCATCGGTCCCCGCGAGGTGCTCGTCGAAGTCCGTGCCGCCGGCCTCGATCGCGGCACGTGGCACCTCATGCAGGGCAAGCCGCGGCTGCTGCGCCTCGTCTTCGGCCTCCGGTCGCCGAAGCAGCCCGTCATCGGCCGCGACGTCGCCGGCGTCGTCGTCGAGGTCGGCACCGAGGTGACGGCGTTCGCCGTCGGCGACGAGGTCTTCGGCGTCGCCCCCGGCTCGGTCGCCGAGTACGCGGTCGCCCGCGAGGACAAGCTCGCCCACCGCCCGGCCACCGTGACGTGGGAGCAGGCCGCGGTGGTCCCCATCTCCGGGGGCACCGCCCTGCAGGCCGTCGTCGACGCGGGCCGGGTGGCCGCGGGGCAGAAGGTGCTCGTCATCGGCGCCTCCGGCGGAGTCGGGTCGTATGCCGTCCAGCTCGCGAAGGCGGCCGGCGCCGAGGTCACCGGGGTGGCCAGCGCGGCCAAGGCCGACCTCGTCCGTGCCCTGGGTGCCGACCACGTGCTCGACTACGCCGTCGACGACATCGCGGACGGGACGCGCCACTACGACCTCATCATCGACATCGCGGGCCTGTGCGAGCTCTCCCGGCTGCGGCGCGCGCTCACACCGAGGGGCACCCTCGTGCTCGTCGGTGGCGAGGGCGGCGGCGACTGGACGGGCGGCACGATGGGCCGACAGCTCCGGGCGCGACTGTCGTCGGCGTTCAGCGGTCAGCGCCTGACGAGCGTCATCGCGCAGGAGCGGGGCGCCGACTACGTGCGGCTGGCCGCGCTCCTCGAGTCGGGCCAGGTCGTGCCCAGTCTCGAGCGGGCCTACCCCCTAGCCGAGACGGTCGACGCGATGAGGCACCTCGAGGCCGGCCGGGTCCGCGGCAAGATCGCCGTCACGGCACGGTCCGGCGCATGACGCAGTTGCCCTGGCCCTTGGCCCGGACGTAGTCGAAGCCGGCCCGCTCGTAGAGGGCGCGGGTCCCGTCGTAGAGGACCGACTTCCTCTTGCCGTCGTTGTCGTGCGGATAGCCCTCGACGAGCCCGCCACCGGCCGCGGCCACGAGGTCGAGGACGCCCCGCAGCACGAGGTCCGACAGGTGCTTCCGGCGGTGGCGCTTGTCGACGAAAATGCACGTGATCCGGTAGTCGGGCAGGAGGTCGAGCTCCTCCTCGTACTGCTTGCGGTGGTAGATGTTGGGCAGCTCTGCGGGAGAGCCGAACTGAGCCCAGGCCACGGCCTCGTCTCCGTCGAAGGCGAGGGCGGCGTGCGCCCGGCCTTCCTCGACCAGGCGCTTCTTGAGGTCCCGGTTCGCCTCGTACTCGCGCTCCTTCTCCCAGCTCATCGTGTGGAACCACGTGCACCAGCACCCACCGAAGACGCCTCCGTGCCGCTCGATCATCGCGGCGTACGCGTCCCACGTCTCGGGTGTCAGCGCCTTGACCTCGTAGTCCGTCATCGTCCCCCTCCTCGGTCGGTCCCTAGTCGTCCATGGCCTCGATGCCGAGCTCGGCCAGCTCGCCCATGCGGGCGCGGATGTGCTCGACCATCGCGACCGGCGGCGGCTCCCAGCCGACGATCTCCTCGACGACGCGCAGTGGCTCCGTCGTGCGGTAGGAGCGGGTCGGGTTGCCCGGGAAGCGTTTGTCGGTGACGTTCGGGTCGTCCTCGATCGTGCCGACGGGCTCGACCCGGTAGACGCGCGGCGGCCCGTCGCCGCGGGCCAGCTCGGCGGCGAGCGGTGCGCCCTCGCGGCTGGCCGTGAGGTAGATGTGCTTCGACTGCCGGCCCGAGCCGTAGTTGGAGCGCCACCCTGGCGTGAGCAGCTCGCCGACGGCGACGTCGGCTCGCGTCCCGTGGAAGAAGGGGCCCAGGTCGTCGACGACGCGCGGCGTGGGCGGCGGGTCGCGGAGGAGGCTGTCGAGCCGGGTCATGAGCGCGGCGACCCGGGTGCGCCCGTGCGGCGCTCGCGGGTAGCGACCGAGCACGTCGAGCAGCTCTGGCGTGGCCCGCTTCGCGGCAGCCGTGACGACGTACTCCGCGACGACGGGGTCATCGCCCCGGGCGAGCTCGGCCGCCCGGGCGGCATGGGCCGCCGCCCCGAGGATGTGGCGCACCTGCGTCGCCTTGGCCAGTGGGTGGAGGTATGCCGCCGCGGAAGCGTCGCCCGCAGCGGTTGCCGCGTGCCGGGCGGGCTCGGTCGACGCCTCCTTCGCGGCACGGTGGGCGTCGGCGGCGGCCGTCCGCTGGAGGCGCGAGCGCGGAGCACCCTCGGCGAAGACTCGCGCCGCGTCGAGCGCGGCCGCGGGGCGCGGGTCGTCAGGCTCAGCCCGCTCGAAGAGGAGGAGCGAGGGCTCGGCGCACGACACGGCATACGCCACCACGGCGCGGAGCTCGTCCGTCGTCAGCTCGAAGTCACCGGTCTGCATCCCTCCGAGTTTTCCACGGAGGCGACCCGGGAGCGGACGCTGCGGCCCGGCGTTCTCGATGTCTTGGCGGCGGGATGTCACATCCGGGGCGCGGCCGGTGTCTTCATGTCGACGCAACCCCGACGTTCCCCCGAGGAGGAACCATGACCACCAGGATCCAGCCCAAGCCGATCACCGGCGCGTACGGCGCTGTCGTGAAGGTCTTCAGCCGCAGGATGTTCGGCCAGGTGCCCGAGTCGCTCGGTGTCATGTGGCACCACGTCCCGGCGCTCAAGGCCGGCATGCGCTTCGGGCAGCAGCTGCAGAAGTGGGACGCGTGCGACGAGGGCCTCAAGTCCTTCGCCCACATGGCCGTGGCGTCGCTCGTCGGCTGCACGTGGTGCCTCGACTTCAACTACTTCATGGCCAAGAACCACGGCCTCGACGTCGATCGGGCGCGGGAGATCCCGCGCTGGCGCGAGTCCGACGTCTTCACGCCGCTCGAGCGGGAGGTCATGGCGTACGCCGAGGCGATGAGCCAGACGCCGCCCACCGTCACCGACGAGATGGTCGAGAGTCTCTCGGCGCAGCTCGGCAACGCCGGGGTCGTCGAGCTGACGACGGTCATCGGCTACGCCAACCTCACGACGCGCTCGAACGTCGCCCTCGGCATCGAGTCGGAGGGCTTCGCGTCGGCGTGCGGTCTCAAGCCGATGGCCGAGCGCACGGCCGTACGCTCGACGGCATGAGCCGGGACCCGTTCCTCGACCACCGCAGCCTGCTCTTCACGGTGGCCTACGAGATGCTCGGGTCGGCGGCCGACGCCGAGGACGTCGTGCAGGAGACGTGGCTGCGGTGGGCCGACCTCGGTGACGACGCGCGCGCCGAGGTGCGCGACCCGCGGGCCTACCTCGTGCGGATCGTCACCCGGCAGGCGCTCAACCGGCTGCGGACCCTCGCCCGCCGGCGCGAGGACTACGTCGGCGAGTGGCTGCCGGAGCCGCTGCTCACGAGCCCGGACGTCGCCGAGGACGTCGAGCTGGCCGAGAGCGTGTCGATCGCGATGCTCACGGTGCTCGAGACGCTGACCCCGACCGAGCGGGCGGTCTTCGTGCTCCGCGAGGTCTTCGACGTGCCCTATGACGAGATCGCCGAGGCCGTGGGCAAGGGGACGGCGGCGGTGCGCCAGGTGGCCCACCGCGCGCGCGAGCACGTGGCGGCCCGTCGTCCCCGGGTGGCCGTCGACCGGTCGGAGCAGGAGCAGGTGCTCGAGCGCTTCATGGCCGCGGTGACGACCGGTGACGTGCAGGCGCTCATGGACGTGCTCGCCCCGGACGTCGTCCTCGTCGCCGACGGCGGCGGGCTGGCTCAGGCCGCCCGGCATCCGGTCACCGGCGCCAAGCGGGTGGCGAACTTCCTGTCGGCCTTCCCCCGCGTCAGCGAAGGGGCCCAGATCGCGACCCTGTCGCTCAACGGTGGCCGCGCGGTGCGGATCGACCTGCCGGCCTTCGGGACGACGGTCGTGAGCGTGGACGTCGAGGACGGCCGGATCACCCACGTCTACGCGATGCGCAACCCGATGAAGCTCGAGCGGCTGGGGCAGGAGGCCGAGCTGTCCCGCTGACCCCGGCTCACGGCATACGCGATCGACGGACGCGTATGCCGTCGGGAGCGCTCGCGGCCGTCCCGGATGGGGCATGCTCGGGGCATGGTCGAGCCTGCTGACTGGTTGCTGACCCGGGCCGAGCGTGGCAACCCGACGACCCGGGTCGACGCGCTGCACGGTGACCGGGCGTGGTCCGTGGGCAACCACGTGCGTCCGCTCATCCACGGCGCGACGTACTTCCGCGCGCTGCACGACGCACTCGAGGCGACGGGGCCGGGCGACCTCGTGCTCTTCACCGACTGGCAGGGCGATGGCGACGAACGGCTGACGGGTGAGCCCGGCAGCGAGGTGGTCGAGGTGCTCTCCCGTGCGGACCGGCGCGGCGTCGTCGTCTACGGGCTGGTGTGGCGCTCGCACCTCGACCAGACCGGCTTCTTCGCCACGGAGAACCGTCACCTCGGGGAGCAGCTGGCGAAGCGGGGTGCCAAGGTGCTGCTCGACATGCGGGTGCGCACGGGTGGATCGCACCACCAGAAGTTCGTCGTCATCCGGCACCGTGACGACCCGACCCGCGACGTGGCGTTCGTCGGCGGGATCGACCTCGCGCACAACCGGCGGGACGACGCGACGCACGAGGGTGACCCGCAGCCCCAGCGCCTCGCCGACGAGTACGGCGCGCACCCGCCGTGGCACGACGTCCAGACGGCGATCCAGGGGCCGGCGGTCCACGACGTCGAGACGGTCTTCCGGGAGCGGTGGGAGGACCCGACGCCGTTGACGCGGGCTCCGTGGCGACGCGCGGCCGACCAGGCCCGAGGTCTGGCCAGCTCGCCGGCGCCGCTCCCCGAGCAGTGGCCGCCGCCGCCGCCCGCCGGGGACCACACGGTGCAGCTCCTCCGGACCTATCCCGACCTCAGGCACGGCCGCGACTATCCCTTCGCCAGGGGCGGGGAGCGCAGCGTGGCGCGGGGCTACGCCAAGGCCGTGCAGCGGGCGGAGCGTCTCGTCTACGTCGAGGACCAGTACTTCTGGGGCCACGACGTGGCGCGCGTCTTCGAGGAGCAGCTGCGGATGCAGCCGGGCCTGCACCTCGTCGTCGTCATCCCGCTCGTCCCTGACCTCGACGGGGTCAACCGCGTGCCGCAGCTGCTCGGTCGTGACCGAGCGATCGCCCGACTGAAGGCGGTCGCTCCCGGCCGCGTGGCGGCATACGGCCTCGAGAACCATGCCGGTGTCCCCGTCTACGTCCATGCCAAGGTCTGTGTCATCGACGACACGTGGGCCGGCATCGGCTCGGACAACTTCAGCCGCCGCTCGTGGACGCACGACTCGGAGCTGTCGGCCGTCGTGCTCGACGAGGCGTATGCCCGCGACCTGCGGCTCACGCTGGCCGCCGAGCACCTCGACCGGCTGAAGGCGGTGGGCGACCGCGGACTCGAGGCGGCGATGGACGACTGCCTCGATGCGGCAGGGATGTTCGAGGCCTATGCGAGCCGTGCCGCAGAGCTCGAGGCCTGGCACGCGGGCGGCAGGTACGGGGCGCGGCCGCCCGGGCGGTTGCGCCTGCTGCCGATGCCGCAGCTCACGGCCGGTCAGCGGGCGTGGGCGCCGCTGCCGCTCGACCTGATCCACGACCCCGATGGCCGGCCGAAGGCGCTGCGGGAGGCCGACCGCTACTGACGTCGGTCGGTACCGGTCGGTGCCGGTCGGAGATGCCCCGGGTCAGGCGTGGCCGCTGAGCTGGCCCAGGCGGGTGGCGAGGGCGTCGACCATGGCGCCGGCGCGCTTCTCGGGCAGGGGCGACTTGCGGTCGCCGCCCTGGCTGGAGACGGGGAGCACGTCGATGGAGAGCTTGGCGCCGCCGGCGAGGGCGCGCAGCGCGTCGACCTTGTCGCCGAAGGGCGTGCCGCTGCCGGGGGAGTAGTAGTGGACGGCCTCGTCGACGCCGTCGGGGTAGAGGTCGGTCTTCGTCACGGCGATGATGAGCCAGATCGGCTTGCTGCGGCGGACGGCCAGCGAGGCGATGCGGTGCGAGGTGATGGTCCAGTCCTCGAGCTCGGCGGCGAGCTGCTCCTCGCGGGTCGCGCTGGCGACGCCGCTCGTGCCGCCGGCGCGGCGCGGGGTGGCGTAGCCGTTGGCCACGACGTGGATGAGGCCGTCGACCGGCTCGTCGTGGAAGACCTCGTCGAGGGCGGCGAGGCGGGTGGCGGCGTTGTCGCCGGGGACGACGAGGAAGCGGAAGCCGTGCAGCTTGGCGCCCTTGCGGGTGCGGCGCTCCATGGTGGCCGAGCCGACCTCGGCGGCGGCGTCGTCGGTCGAGCGGCGTGAGAGGCGGTCGACGAGCTGGCTCTTGCCGACGCCGGTCATGCCGGTCACGGCGACCATGGGGTAGCGGTCGCGCAGCAGCCGGCTCAGGCGCTCGGGGGCCTGGGCGAGGGCGGTCAGCAGACCGGTGGCGACGGTCGCTCCCAATGCGGTGCGACTCGACGTCGGCAGGATCGTCCTGATCCGGGATGAAGTCTGAGACACGGTGCCTCCTCGGCGTGCTGGTCTGGGGCCAGTTGACCCTAGAGCCTACGTTCCGTACCCCCGGTGGCGCTGTCCGCACCGGCGGGCAACGCGCAACACCCCGTCCTGGCGAGAGGACAGGGTGTTGCGTCTCCGACTCTAGCCGTACGCCGTGGGGTCGTATGCCGTGCCCTCGTATGCCGTGGGGGTCGTATGCCGTGGCCGCGGTTCACGTGGTGGGGTCGACGCGTGCGACGGGGGTCGCGAGCCGCCCGCGCAGGGCGCGGCCGACGGAGGAGCCGACGAGCAGGCCGAGCGAGATGGCGATGGCCACGCCGAGCAGGCCGAGGGCGACGTCGGTGGCCGACTCGCGTCCGGCGGCGAGCTCGGTGACGCCGACGAGGCCGAGGCTGCCGGGGACGAGGAGCCAGAAGGCGGGGAGGAAGAGGACGAGGCGCGGCAGCTGCGGGCGGCGCAGCTCGACGACGCTCGCGCCGAGGCTCGCGGCGATGGCGCCGAGGAAGCCGCCGAGGGCGATCGAGCCGACCTCCTGCCCGGCCACCTGGGCGCCGAAGGCGAGGCTGAGCACGAGCAGGACCCAGCCCTGCATGCGCAGCGGGACGCCTTCCATGAGGCAGATGCTCGCGCCGATGAGGATGAGGCCGACCACCGCGCCGGCCCAGCCGATCTCGTCGACGCGGAGGTTGACGAGGGTCGGCGTCGGGACCCGGAGCAGGGCGGTGGCCATGAGCAGGCCGAGCGCGAAGAGGCCGAGCTGCGCGAGGCCGTAGGTGAGCCGAGCCGAGCCGGCCTGCATGTGCCCGGAGGCGAGCTCGGACATGCCGTTGACGACGAGCGCTCCGGGGAGCAGGACGGCGAGCGGTGGTAGGACGGTGCGCAGCGGGCCTTCGAGGAGCCCGGCGTTGGCGGCGCCGAAGACGGCGAGGGACACGGCGAAGGCGGCGAGGGTCGGGAGCAGCGCCTTGACGACCTCGTAGCGCTCGGCGAGCTGGACGAGGGCGAGGACGATGAGGGCGCAGGCCGCGGCCGCGGCGATGTTGGCCCAGCCCGGCTGGAGGATGAGGGCGATGCCGACGGCGAGGACGGGCCAGGCGAGGGCGACGAGCCACGCCGGCTGCTGGACGGGGCGCTTGGCCGTGGCGGCGAGCTCGTCGCGGGCGGCGGGGATGGTCAGCACGCCGGTGACGAGCTGGTGGCGGATGAGACGGACGCTCGCCGACTGGTGCAGGCGCAGGCCGGGAGGGGCCGAGCGAAAGGTCGACGGGCCACCCTGGGTGAGGCTGATCATGAGGCCGGTGGGGCCGACGGCGGTCTGGACCTCGGGGAATCCGAGGCGGGCGCTCACCTCGGTGAGCTCCTCCTCGATCTCCTGCACCGGCTGCCCGGTGGCGATCATGGCGGTGCCGAGCTCGGCCAGCAGGGCGCGGGTCTCGGTCTGCCGGTCCGCGTCGTCCTGCATGGTCGTCATCATGTCAGCGGTTGAGCCGCTGGGAAGAAAGTCCGGGCGGGCTGCATCCGGACGCATCCCCCGTGCGGAAGAGGTGTTGATGGGTGACTCGCACCCACCAACAGAAAGGGATGTCTCATGAAGCGCATTCTCGCCACGGGGTCYATCGCCGTTCTCGCCATGGTCGGCTTCGCCGGCAGCGCCTCCGCAGCACCGTCCACTTCGGCGTGCTTCGGTCAGGTGCACAAGACGGTGAACAGCGGCGGTGTCCCGGGATTCGAGAACGTGGGGCAGCTCGTTCAGGCCGTCGGCGGGGGCCAGGCCAAGAACGCAGTCGCAAAGTCTCTCTGCTGAGAGGCCGGCTCCTCACCCAGTGATCGACAGCGGCGGCTCGGATCCGGACCCTCGGACCCGAGCCGCCGCTTCGCATGCCGTCAGCGGTCGTGTGCGATCACGCGAGCCGCTCCCAGAACCCGCGGATGTGGCAGGACAGGGCCGCCGGCTGCTCCAGCGGGACCAGGGTGCGAGCTCGCTCGACCGTCACTGCCATGGCGTCGGGTGCCACGGCGGCGGCAGTCTCGGAATCCTGCGGACTCCAGTCGCCGCGGTCGTCGGACGCCACGAAGAGGCTCGGGACCGTGAGGTCTGCGAGCTCGGCAGTGACATCGACCCGGTTGAGGATGAAGGACCGGACGGCCAGACCCATGCTGCGGCGGGTGGGGCGCGCCAGGGACTCCTCCACGACCTGGCGCAGAGGCGCACGGTCGCGAGAGGCGTCGGTGAGCATGGCCTGGAGGATTGCCGTGCGCACCGGTCCCACGGGTCCTGCGGTGCGAAGGATCGGGAGCAGGAGCGTGATCTGTCGGCGCAGCGACGCGTCGACCGGCTGGGCCGGTGAGCTGACGGCCACGAGACTGCGGAGCAGCTCGGGTCGCGCGGCCAGCTTGAATCCGACGTGCCCGCCGAACGCGTTGCCGACCCAGTCGACCGGCCCGTCCACGCCGAGTCCGGCGAGCAGGTCGCTGGCCGCGTCGGCGGCGCCGGCGATGTCGCTGGCCTCGCGGAGGGGCTCGCTGAGTCCCAGTCCGGGCGGGTCGACGAGGGCGTACCGGCGCCCCTGGGGCAGCAGCGGCAGCACCGGATCCCAGGTGTGGCTGTCCACGAACATCGACGACCACAGCACCGTCGTGGGTCCGTCGCCGACGAGACGGACGTGAAGCCGGCCGAGCCGGGTGGGCACGAGGGCGGTGCTCTCGTCGAGCGTGCCTTCACTGCCTGAGGCGGGGGTGTGTTCGTCCATCGAGTGCTCCTTGGTTGAGTTGATCTTAGTGAGACTGACATGAATATATTGAGGTTAGCATTGCTCGCATGAAAGATGGGGCGGCTCGTGCGTACCGGATGACGGCCCGGGCGGAAGCGGCCGAGCGGACCGGCCAGCGGATCATCGACGCGATGCTCTGCCTCTACGCCGACGTCCCGTACGACCGCATCCGGCTCGAGGACGTCGCGTCGGAGGCGGACGTCACGGTGCAGACGGTGATCCGGCGCTTCGGCACGAAGCACGGACTGCTCGCCGCCACGGTCGAGCGCGAGCTCTCTCGCCTTGCCGCCGACCGTGCGGCCGCCGTGGGGGAGAGTCCCGAAGCCACGCTGCACTCGCTGGTCCGCTACTACGAGAATCACGGCGCGCTGATCCTCAAGCTCTACGCCGAGGCGGGGCAGGCGCCCGGTGTGCCTGAGCTCGCCGCCCGCAGCCGCAGCTACCACGTGAGCTGGTGCCGGGAGGCCTTCGCCGAGCGCCTCGACGGCATTCACGACAGGGCGACGCGAAGACGCCGGCTGGCCCAGGTCGTCGCCGTCTGTGACGCCACGACGTGGCGGATCCTGCGGTTCGACGGCGGGCTCACCGCCCGGCAGACCGAGGAGGCGCTCCGCGAGATGCTGCTCCCCCTGCTCCCACCAGTCGGGGCGTGACCGGCGGCCGCGCAGTCGCCGGCGAGTTGTGCTCGGCGCTCGCCGGGCTGGCGCGCCTCGACGAGCTGGACCTGGCGGCCAAGCCGGCCCAGTCGTGCGCGAGGATGGGACGGTGACCTCGGCCGCGGATCGCATCCGCGTTCTCATCGTTGACGACCACGGCCTCTACCGCCGGGGGCTGCAGACCGTGCTCGCCGTCGAGGACGACATCGAGGTCGTGGCACAGGCGGCCGACGGGGTCGAGGCGGTCCACCAGGCCGAGGAGTTCCTTCCCGACGTCATCGTCATGGACGTCGGTATGCCGAAACGCGGAGGGATCGAGGCGTGCCGGATCATCAAGCAGCGCGTCCCTTCGGTGCTGATCCTGATGCTCACCGGCTCCGACGATGACGCTGACCTCTTCGAGGCGATTCGCGCCGGCGCGGACGGCTACCTCCTGAAGAGCGTCATCGAGGACATCGCGGCCGGCATCCGTGGGGTGGCGAACGGCGAGTCCCAGCTCTCGCCCGCGATGGCCACCAAGCTGCTCCTCGAGTTCAAACAGATCAGCACCTCACCCCCGGCTCAGCCGCGTACGCCGGCGCTCGAGCTGCGCCCGAGCCTGACCGACCGGGAGGTCGACGTCCTACAGCGTCGCGCAAGGCCGACTCAACCGGGAGATCGCCGACGAGCTGAGCATTACCGAGAACACCGTCCGGAGCCACATCCGCAACATCCTCGACAAGCTGCAGATGCACACGCGCATGGAGGCGGCCATGTATGCCGTGCGCCAGCGGCTCATCGATCCCGGCGTCGACTGAAGAGCTGATCCGAGTGCGTTGCGTGGCGCGGGAATGCGTCTGGCGGCTCACCGTCCGAGCGTGCCCGGGTTGTGCGCCGGATCGGTGATTGGATCGAGGCATGCGCATCTTCTTCACGGGCGGCAGCGGCAAGGCCGGCAAGCACGTTGCAACGTTCCTCGCCGAGCAGGGGCACCAGGTCACGAACGCCGACCTCGTCCCGCTACGGCATACGGCCGTCGACGACCTCCGGGTCGACCTGACCGACGCCGGCGAGGTCTACTCGGCGCTCGCGGGACTGGCGCGCTTCGACGAGCTCGACCTGCCGGCCAAGCCGGCCTACGACGCCGTCGTGCACTTCGCCGCGGTGCCGGCGATCCTGCTCACGTCGGAGGCGAAGACGTACGCGACGAACGTGCTCAGCACGTACAACGTGCTCGAGGCCGCGACGCGGCTCGGCGTGCGCAAGGTGATCTTCGCGTCGTCGGAGACGACGTACGGCGTCTGCTTCGCCCAGGGCGAGCGGCGGCCGCTCTACGTGCCGGTCGACGAGGAGCACCCGACGGTGCCGGAGGACTCCTACGCGATGTCGAAGGTCGCCAACGAGGTGACGGCACGCTCCTTCCAGGCCCGCACCGGCTTCGACATCTACGGCCTGCGCATCAACAACGTCATCGAGCCGCACGAGTACGCCGAGATGTTCCCGCCGTTCCTCACGGACCCGGCGCTGCGGCGGCGCAACATCTTCGCCTACATCGACACCCGCGACCTCGGCCAGATGGTGCAGCGCTGCCTCGAGGTCGACGGGCTGGGCTACGAGGTCTTCAACGTCGCCAACGCCGACATGTCCGTCGCCGCGACGACCGACGAGGTGCGCGAGCGCTTCTACGACGGGGTGGAGCTGCGGCGGCCGATGGGGCGCAACGAGACCTTCTACTCCATCGACAAGGCGCGCGACCTGCTCGGCTACTCGCCTCAGCACTCGTGGCGTGACGTCCTGACGGACCCGCACGCGTCGTGAAGGCCGTCGTCTACGACGACTACGGGCGTATGCCGGAGCTGCGGGACGTGCCCGAGCCGCCGTGTCCGGACGGTGGCGTCGTCATCGCCGTGAGGGCGACGGGCGTATGCCGTTCGGACTGGCACGCGTGGAAGGGGCACGACCCCGTGTCGTTGCCGCACATCCCCGGTCACGAGCTGGCCGGTGTCGTGGCGTCGGTGGGTGCTGGCGTGCATGACTGGGTGGTCGGCGACCGCGTGACGGTGCCCTTCGTGTGTGGCTGTGGTGTGTGCTCGTGGTGTCTGGCCGGCGAGGCGCAGGTGTGCCCCGACCAGACGCAGCCTGGTTTCACGGGGCCTGGGTCGTTCGCCGAGCTCGTGGCGATCCACGGCGCTGACACGAACCTCGTGCGCCTGCCGGACTCGGTCGACTTCGTGACGGCGGCGTCGCTGGGGTGCCGGTTCGCGACGGCGTTCCGGGCTCTGACGACACATGGGCGCCTTGGCGCGGGCGAGTGGCTGGCCGTGCACGGGTGCGGCGGGGTCGGGCTGTCGGCGGTGATGATCGGGCTTGCACTCGGAGCGCGGGTGATCGCCGTCGACGTGAACCGGGCTGCGCTGGAACGCGCTGGGTCGTTGGGAGCCGGTGCTGTGGGTCTCATCGATGCCTCGGCCGAAGACGACGTCGCTGAGCTGATCCGAGAAGTCACCCAAGGCGGAGCGCATGTATCGATCGACGCGTTCGGGTCACCTGACTCGGCCGTTGCTTCGCTGCGAAGCCTGCGTCGCCGCGGCCGCCACGTGCAGGCCGGCCTGCTGCTCGGACCCAACTCGACCCCGCCGCTCCCTATGGACCTCGTCATCTCCCACGAGCTCGAGATCTACGGCTCCCACGGCATGCCCGCCTGCGACTACCCGGCGATGCTCGTCCTGATCGAGGACGGCACGCTCCGCCCGGCTGACCTCGTCGGCCAGGTCATCGGCCTCGACGAAGGCGCCGCCGCCCTCGCCGCGATGGACACCTCGGGAACCACGGGCATGACCGTCATCAGTCTCTGATGTCGCCGCTGCCCCGGAGGGCTGGGCGATCGGGCAGGTCGACCGGGAACACGCGGGCGCGGTCTCCGCGTACGGAATGCGTGGCTCTGTGGTGGGGCCGCTGGACGTCAGGTGCCGCTCTCGAGGGCGAAGGTGTTGCCGTCCGGGTCCCGGATCCATGCGATGCGACCGCCACCGGCTCGCGGGGCGATCCCCCTCACGTCCTGCCCGAATCCGTCGTAGTGGACGAGCTCGACACCGGCCGCGGCCAGCTCGTCGACGACGTCGTCGAGGTCATCCACGTACCAGGTGGCGAGTGTCGCCGAGGTCGTCCCTGCTGTCAGTGACTGATAGACGTTGAGGGCCAGCGCGCCGCCGGAGCCGTAGACACGGCCGCCGTCGGCGATCTGGGCGCTGGGCCCGGATCCCAGCGGCTCGAGACCCAGCTTGCCTTCGTAGAACGCGACCGCACGGCCGATGTCGGACACCGCCACCGACGCTCTCAGGGGAAACTCGCTCAACGGCACGGCCTGACCTCCTCGATGCAGCGTGGACGGACGCCTGCCATTGTCGTCCTCGCGTCACCGCCCGGAACTCGACCTCACCACCTGTGCCTCGACTGGCCGTCATGAGCCTCGACATCCGACGCACCGGGTATGGGTAGGTCCGTGGACGTTCGGGTAGGGCTCTGCGGTTGGACGGTCTCTCAGGCGGCGTACGTACGACGCTTCGACGTCCTCGAGGTGCAGAACACCTTCTACGACCCGCCGGCGGACGCCGTGCTGACGCGCTGGCGCACCCAGGTGCCCGACGACTTCGAGTTCACGATGAAGGCGTGGCAGATCGTCACCCATGAGTCCAACAGCCCTACCTACCGCCGTCTGAAACAGCCTCTGCCGGAGAGTGCCAACGGACGGGTGGGAGGGTTCCGGACGACGCCTGAGGTCCTGGCGGGTTGGGGACGGACTCTCGAGTGCGCCCGCCTCCTGCGGGCCACCGCGGTGCTGCTCCAGTGCCCGAAGAGCTTTCGCCCGACAGTCGAGAACGTCGGTCGGCTGCGGAGCTTCATCTCTCAGGTGAAGCGGCCGGCCGGTCGGCTGCTGTGGGAGCCCCGTGGTGAGTGGCCCACGGAGCTGCTCAAGGAGCTCTGTGCCGAACTGGACCTGGTGCACGTGGTGGACCCGATGCAGACGGAGACGGTGACACCGGAGCAGACGTACTACCGCCTGCACGGCACCACGGGCTCGCGCCACGTCCATACCGATGACGAGCTCCGCCGCTTACGAGACCTGGTCGACGGCCGCCCGAGGCCGTACGTCATGTTCAACAACCTGCCGCGCACCGGCGACGCAGAACGCTTCCTCGACCTGCTCTCGAGCAACGCTGTGTGAAAGGCGCGATCCGAGGATGCGGGCGCCTGTTCGCGGCGGTATCGGCGTTCACAGTGGGCGGTTGCGTACTAGAGGTTTCACCTGTGCAGCTGCGCCATCGATGGAGGAATGGTCCATCGTGGCGCGCCCCCGGGCTGCGTAGCGTCGGCCTCGATCGAGCGGCGACGAGGCCGCCCACCGAGCCAGGAGCTTCCCATGGCGCTGAGCGAGACCCCTGTCCCCGTCCTCTCCGAGGCCCCCGACACCCCACCTGCCGCCGACGCTCCTGCTGCCGCAGCCCCCAAGCTGCGCCGGATGTCCTTCGGCCTCCTGCTCGTCTACGTCGCGATCCTCGCGGTGAACTCGGGGGGCGCCGGCATCCTGCTGCCGAACATCGTGGCGCGGCTCGACGAGGCGAGCAAGATCGGGAACCTCGCCATCGTCACCACGGTGGCCTTCATCGCCAACATCTTCGCCCAGCCCGTCGCGGGTGCCCTGTCCGACGCGACCAGGTCGCGTTTCGGGCGCCGCACGCCGTGGATGGTCGGTGGCGCGCTGGTCACGAGCGGCTTCCTCATCGGTCTTCCTCTGGCACAGTCGGTCCTGGGCGTGGCCCTCGTGTGGCTCGCCGTCCAGGTCGGCGTCAACGCCATCCAGGCCGCCGCGACGGCTCTCGTGCCCGACCGCTACCCCGCCGCCCGTCGCGGCGGTGTCTCGGCGATGATCGGAGTCGGGATCACGATCGGCAACGCCGTGGGCGCCGTCGTCGCCGGCGGCACCGCCTCCAGCGGGAGGCTTCCCTACGCGATCCTCTCGGCGTTGGTCCTCGTCATCATCGCGGTCTTCGTCCTGGTGAACCGCGAGGAGTCGAGCACCGACCTGCCGCGGCAGCGGACGACCGCCACGGAGTTCCTGCGTGGGTTCTGGGTCGACCCCCGCCAGCACCCCGACTTCGCGTGGGCGTTCGGGTCGCGCTTCCTCATGGTCATCGGCTTCTACGGCGCACAGACCTACGGCCTGTACATCCTGCGCGACTACATCGGCCTCAGCGACGCCGAGTCCAACTCCTTCGCCGCGACGATGGGTGTCGTCCTCCTGTTCGGCGTCCTCCTCTCGGCGGTCGTCAGCGGCTGGCTGTCCGACCGGGTGGGACGACGCAAGCCTTTCATCGTGTGGTCGTCGGTCGTCATGTCGATCGCACTCGCCATCCCGCTCTTCGTGCCGACGACCCAGGGCGTCCTGGCCTACGCGTTCCTCCTCGGGCTCGGGTTCGGTGCCTACATCTCGATCGACCTCGCCCTCATGACCGAGGTGCTGCCGGCCCGGCTCCAGGGCGCGAGCAGCGCAGGCCGCGACCTGGCCATCCTGGGCCTGGCCACGACACTCCCGCAGGCGATGAGTCCCTCGATCGCCGCGGGCCTCGTGACCCTCACCGGCGGCTATCCCGTGCTGTTCGTCGCCGGCATCGTGTTCGTGATGCTCGGCGCGCTGGCCGTGCGGCCGATCAAGGCAGTGCGATGACCGTCGCGTCCCTGCCTGACGTGGCGGTGCGACCGGGCACCCCCGGGGCTCCCGACCTCCGTGTGCTGGCGCACCAGCTGCCGGCAGGCACGCTCATCACCGACCCGGTGTCGGTGGAGCGGTACTGCCACGACGAGGCCGAGTGGGCGCCGTGGGCGGCCCCCCTGGCGGTCGCCCGGCCGGCCGATGCGGAGCAGGTGCGCGCCATCGTCCGGTGGTGCCTCGTGCACGAGGTCCCCATCGTGCCGCGGGGGGCCGGCACGGGCTTGTCCGGCGGCGCCAATGCCGTGGCTGGTGGGATCGTCGTCAGCTTCGAGAGGATGACGGCGGTGCTGCGGATCGATCCCGTCGAACGCCTCGCGGTGGTCCAGCCGGGCGTCGTGAACGACGACCTGCGTGCGGCCTGTGCCGAGCACGGCCTCTGGTACCCGCCGGACCCGGCCAGCTCGCCGTGGTCGACCATCGGCGGCAACGTCGCGACCAACGCCGGCGGAGTGTGCTGCGTCAAGTACGGCGTCACCGGCGACTACGTCCTGGCCCTCGAGGTGGTCACCGGCACCGGCGAGCTGGTCCGCCTCGGCCGCGAGACGGCCAAGGGGGTTGCGGGCTATGACCTCGTGTCGCTGCTCGTCGGCTCCGAAGGCACGCTCGGGCTGGTCACGGAGGTCACCGTGCGGCTGCGTCCGGCTCGGCCGCCAGAACACACGATCGTCGGCTTCTTCGACTCGCTCGTGGCGGCCGGTGAGGCTGTCGCCGCCGTGGCCCGTGCCGGTGCGGTGCCGTCGGCGCTGGAACTGCTCGATCGGCACTGTCTCACCGCCGTCAACGACTGGAAGAACCTCGGCATCGAGGCCGACTGCGAGGCCATCCTGCTCGCCCGGGTCGACGGTCCCGGTGCTGCCGGCATCGCCGAGGCCGAGTCGGTGCTGGCCTGCTTCGAGGGCTCGGGGGCCACGTGGGCCGCCCGGTCGGAGGACGACGCCGAGGCCGACGCGATGTTCGCGGCGCGGCGACTCGCCTACCCGGCGCTCGAGCGGCTCGGGCCGGTCCTCACCGAGGACGTCTGCGTCCCCGTGGGGCGGGTCCCGGACATGCTGGCTCGGGTGCAGGCGATCGGGGAGCGACACGACGTCCTCATCGCCAACATCGCCCATGCGGGGGACGGCAACCTGCACCCGCTCATCATCACCCCACCGGGTGACGAGGCTGCGCAGATGCGGGCCCAGGCCGCGTTCGCGGAGATCATCGCCGAGGCCCTGGCCTGCGGCGGCACGGTGACCGGAGAGCACGGCGTGGGCCTGCTCAAGCGCGCAGGGCTCGAGGCCGAGCTGTCCCCGGTCGTCGTGGAGATGCACCGCTCGATCCGTCGGGCCCTCGACCCCAAGGGGCTGCTCAACCCGGGAAAGGTCATCGCCTGACGGGTGCCCCGACCTGCCATGGGTCAGGATGGGCCTGTGGGCGGAGGAGACGACGACGTCGCGCAGTCGGTGGCCGAGCTCCGCCGTCGCGCCGACGAGCTCGCCGTCCTCAACGACCTCGCCCGTCGACTCGGGGCCTTGCACGACACCCGCGAGGTGCTCGACGAGGTGGCACGACAGGCGCGACGGCTGCTCGGCGTCGACGTGGCCTACATCATGCTGCTCCGCGCCCAGCTGCTGAGGATCGAGGTCGTCGACGGTGCGATGGGCGCGGCGATGCGCGGCATCGAGCTCGAGTCGGGGCAGGGTCTCGGGGGTCAGGTCCTGGCGACGGGGCGCCCGGTGGCGAGCGAGCGCTACCTCGAGGACACCCGGTTCCCGCACGGCGAGGGCACCGATGCGGCGGCACTGAGCGAGCAGCTGGGCGGCATCCTGGGGGTCCCGCTCGTCGTCGGTGACGACACCCTCGGGGTCCTGCTCGCCGCAGATCGTCGACCACGCTCCTTCGGCGACCGTGACGTGGAGCTCCTGGCCGGACTGGCGGCCCACGCCGCCCTCGCCCTGCGCACCGCCGACCTCTTCGACCGGGAACGCGCCGCCGCGGCCGAGCTGCGGTCGACGAACGAGACACTGCGGGCGGTGAGCGAGAGCCGCCAGCGCGCGAGCGACCTGCGCGACGTCCTCAACGACATCGTGATCCGGGGAGAAGGGGTCGCCGCGGTCGTCACGGCGCTCGAGCGGTCGGCCGGTCTGGTCGTGCAGGTCCGCGACGCCGACGGGCGCGCCCTCGCCGGCGCCACCCCTGCCGACGGCGGCCTCGTCGTGCCGGTCGACCTGCCGAACGGCCACGGCGGCGACCTCGTGGCCGCGCCGACGGCCGAGGACGACGAGGAGGCCCTGCGCCTGCTGCGCATCGGCGCCACGACCGTGGCGGTGCTGCTCGCCTCCGAGCGGTCGGTGGCCGAGGCCGAGCTGCGTACCCGCGGCGAGTTCATCCACGCCCTGCTCTCCACCCACGCCGACGAGACGAGCCTGCTGCGCCGAGCCCGGGCCCTCGGCATCGACCTTCAGGCCGTGATCGCCGTGGCCGTCGTGGACGCGGAGCCCGTGGGCTCCGCGTCAGCCACCGCCTTCGCCGCACGGCTCGCCTCCGAGCTGGGTGGATGGTCGGCCGCCCATGCCGGCCAGGTCGTCGTCCTCCTCCCCACCACCGTCGACCGCGCCCGTGAGACGGCCAGGCGACTGACCGGTCAGGACGCCGCGACCCCCACGACGGGCCTCGCCGCCGGAGTGGGCGGCCCGCAGGGGATCCGGTCGGCCCACGAGGAGGCGCGGCAGACCGCAGCACTGCTCATCGCCCTCGACCGTGCCGGCTCCTGCAGCGCCAGCGACGAGCTCGGGCTCTACCGCTCGCTCTTCAGCAGCTCCGGGCGAGCGGGGCTCACGACGTTCGTGCAGTCCACGGTGGGCCCGCTCCTCGCATACGACCTCGAGCACCAGCGCGACCTCGCCCTGACCCTCGAGACCTACCTCGAGCAGGCCCGTCACCACGCCCGCACGTGCGCGGCCCTCCACATCCATCCCAACACCCTGTACCAGCGGCTCGAGCGTGTCACCGAGGTGCTCGGCCCGCGCTGGAAGGAACCGGACCGGGCCCTCGAGCTCCAGGTCGCCTTGCGGCTGCACCGCCTCCTGTCCGGCCCCGCGGGTTGACGTCGTCGCTTCCGCCTGTCCACATCTCCACCTTCGACCGTGCGGCACGGAGGAGATCTCCATGGTTCCAGGGTTGCTCCACGGCTAGCGTCGGGTCACCGCACCCGAAGGAGCCAAGACGGTATGCCGACCTTCCGCACCACCGATGACGTCACACTCTCGTACACCGATGACGGAGAGGGACCTCCGATCGTCCTCGTGCACGGCTACACGGCGCCCGCCACGTCGTGGGCGCTCACCGTCGACGCCCTGCTCGACGCGGGCTACCGCGCGATCGCCTTCGACCGGCGCGCCCACGGCGAGTCCGAGACGCCCGTGCACGGCCAGCGGATGGCCCGTCACGGGCGCGACCTTGGCGAGCTGCTGGACCACCTCCAGCTCGACGACGCGGTTCTCGTCGGAGCCTCCATGGGGGGCAACACCGTGTGGGCCTATGTCGACCAGTTCGGCCCGGCCCGGCTCAGGGCGGCCGTCATCGTCGACCAGACGCCGAAGATGCTCAACGACGACGGATGGCACCACGGCTTCTACGGCTACGAGCCCGCCAACGCCGGGACGCTCTTCGCCGGCGGCGTGCCCGACACCGGACGAGGTCGCACCGTGGACCGGTCCGCTTCGCAGATGCTCCGCCTCGTGGAACGGCTCGGCGCACCGCCGGCGTTCCGCGACCCCTCGGCCTCCGAGACCCTGCCGCTGCTCGCCGACCATGCACGGCAGGACTGGCGCGACGTCGTGCGGCGCTTTCCCCTCCCGCTGTTGATGCTCGCCGGGCGGGAGAGCCAGATCTGGCCGTGCGAGCACGCAGCAGCCGCCGTCGCCGACTCTCCGCGCGGGCGCGCCCTCGTCATCGAGGATGCTGGGCACGCCATCAGCTTCGACCAGCCCGACCGGTTCAACGAGGCACTGCTCGGCTTCATCAGAGAGGTCGACGCCACCACCTCGGTGGTGCCCTCCTCCGCGCACGAGGCCACGGACGCCCGGTGAGGCTCGCGACGCAGCGGCACGGCGACGGCCCACGACAGGTCGCGCTCGTCCACGGCCTCAGTGCCGACGGTGGGCTCTGGGGCGGCCTGACCGAACGACTGGTCGCTGCAGGGGGCACCACGGTGACCACGACCGACCTGCGCGGGCACGGCCTGAGCGACCGGTCCGACCTCTACACGCTCGACGCCTTCGCCGACGACCTGGTCGAGACCCTTCCGACCGGCCTCGACCTCGTCGTCGGCCACTCCCTCGGTGGCTCGGTGCTCGAGCGGGCCGTGGGACGGCTCGCCCCGGTCCACGCCCTCTACCTCGACCCCGGATTCCGTCTGGCGCTCCCCACGCACGGGCTGGCCGGGCGACTGTTCTGGTCCCTCGCTCCGGTGACGCTCACCGTCGCGGCGCTGGCGCAGAAGCGTCGCAGCCGTCGTCGGCCGCCCCTGTCGCCGTCGGATGCCAGCCTGCGGGATGCAGCCCTCGACCGGTTCGACCGGCGGATGACCATCGACGTGTTCCGCGATGTCGCCCATCATCCGGCTCCCGTCGCGGCACCGGTGGTCCCCTCCACGATCCTGCTGTCCGACGACGCCCCGACGGTGCTGGCCGACGCGACGAGCGAGCGTCTGGCCGCCCTCGGCTGGGAGGTGCGCCGGTTGCCGGGAGTGGGTCACGACTTCTGGCTCGAGGACCCCGAGCGCACTCTGGACGCCGTGCGCGACCTTCTCGTCGGCGAGCCCGCCTAGCTACGCCCCTCCGGCTTCCGCTGGACGTGGCCAGAGCGCCGACCTGCGGGTGAGTTGGCCAAGTCAGGATGACCCGACGGTTTGTACCGTGGGTCCCGTGCCGATCATCGGGCTGGACGAGGCGGACGCGACCTGCGGTGGAAAAGCACTGGGTCTGGGGCTCCTGTCCCGTTCGGGTTTCAACGTCCCGAACGGGTTCGTCGTCGTGGGCGACCTGGACGCGCTGGCCCTGGGTGCCGCCGTCGATCGGCTGGGTGCGCCCATGGCGGTGCGCTCCTCCGGACTGCTGGAGGACTCGGCGACTGCCTCATTCGCCGGACAGCTTCAGACCGTGCTGGGCGTCGTGGGCAGCGCTGAGGCTGCTGCGGCGATCCTGGCGTGTGGTCGGTCAGGTACCGCCGACCGTGTCCGCGCGTATGCGGTGCGGACCGGGGCGGCCACCCCTCCACGGGTCCCCGTCGTCGTCCAACGGCTCGTGGCCGCTGAGGTCGCGGGAGTGGTGTTCACCCAGGACCCTCGCACCGGCCTCGACGACGTCGTCATCGAGGCGGCGTGGGGTCTGGGTGGGTCGGTGGTCGACGGCCAGGTCGTGCCAGACCGCTTCACCGTCTCTGCGCTGGGAACGGTCGAGGGGTCCGTGGGGTCGAAGGCGACCCGCCTGGACTGGCGCGACGGCGAGCTGATCCGCAGCGCCGTCCCCACGCAGGAGCGGCGCCGAGCGGCACTGACCCACGCCCAGATCCGCGAGATCGCCGGGACCGCTCGGGAGGCGCACGGCGCCTTGGGTTATCCGCTGGACATCGAGTGGGCCATCTCCGGCGACACCCTGTGGCTCCTCCAGGCCCGCCCGATCACCACGGCGTCTTCACCACCCGGGTCGCCTGCGGCCCGGCCGGCCCTGCTGGCGTGCCGGCGGCGTCGGCTATCGCACCATGCGTATCTCGACCAGCCCGTCGAGATCTTGATCGACGTGCTCGGTCCCGTCGGCAGTGAATCCGTTCTTCTCGTAGAACCGTCGAGCCCGCGCGTTGTCCTTGGCCACCCACAGTTGTGCGGGCCGCTCGCCGAGAGCCTGGTCAAGGAGAGCTTGACCGACACCGTGGCCGTAGCAGCTGGACAGCACGTAGAGCGCATACAGCTGCTCATCGCGCTCCGGCGGGTGCCCTTGGTGGTCGGCGGCCGGACCGTACGCGACCAGACCCACGATCCTGCCTTCGCGCCGGGCGACACGGAACCGCTCTCCGGCATCCTCCCGTAAGAGCAGACCCGACCACATCGCCTGCCGACTCTCGCGCGCGGCGTCATCGTAGAAATGCTGTGGGAGCAGCTCTGCGTAGGCCTCCCGCCACGCCTGAACGTGGACCCGGGCCAGCTCCTCAGCATCCACCAGGCGCGGCACCGCCACCTCGAAGTCTGTCGACACGGCCACTCACATCCTCACCGCAGACTGGGCAGTGCCCCTGTGTGACTTGGGCAGAGTCGATGAGAGCCCTCAGGTATGTCTGAAGCACATGCTGGCCATACTTCGGGAACCGATCCCGGTCGACCTGCTCCGCTTGGCAGAAGGCTACGCGGAGGTACTTGCCCAGCTCGGCCGCCGTTTGTGGGGTTCGCCAGGCGGGGTGGCCTCGTGCAGAGAAGTGGCGCACTGGTCTAGGGCCCCAGCCGTCCACGCTGCACCTGATTGCTCGGCAGGTCAAGACGCTCATAACGCCACGGAGGACGTACGCGGCGAGGTGACGCGGGGTGGTGCAGGTCTGCGTCGAGTGCGCTCGGTGCCCGGTCGCGAACAATGCCTCACAAGGTCCTGTGTGCCGAGGTCGCAGCTGTTGTCGGTGGCGATTCAGAAGATGCCTCCCCCTCCTCCGGCGCCCCAGGGAATGAAGTGGAATGAAGTGTTATCGCTCGAACTTCGGTCTGGATGTACCGAGGCGTCGAAGTGGTTGCGACCGCAGAGGACGCAGATCCGTTCGCGCATCCCGGCGACGGTGGTGGGCTGCCAGCGGTGGCGGCCGATGGTGCATCTCAAGCTCTTCTTGGTGTTCATGAGTTGAGAGTGCGCCCGGGGCTCGAAGCTGTCTGTGCGCTAGATGACAGATCGAGCGAATCCCGGAGCCGTGCCAAGTCGGACGCGCCTGACATGCGGCGAAAGGACCCAACGCTTTGTGCGGTCGAAGTGCCCGGTTACCGGACGCTGCGGACGCCACCCGAAATAGCGGTCGGGGGCGCCTCGACGCTGGGGTCTGCCCGGTCGATCGAGTGCAGTGCGCACGGAGGGTTGGCCGAGCCCGGCACCCACCGTGAGAGGTCAACCGTGGCATCCCGGCTCCCGGCCGCCGCTGCTGCGCGAAGATGATGGACATGAGCCCTA
Organism: Terrabacter sp. RAF57; assembly: GCF_052113925.1. Taxonomy (NCBI): domain Bacteria; kingdom Bacillati; phylum Actinomycetota; class Actinomycetes; order Micrococcales; family Intrasporangiaceae; genus Terrabacter; species Terrabacter sp. RAF57. Next base: position 27,444 of record NZ_JBFRDT010000031.1, read on the forward strand.
CTCGGCATGACGAGGTTGAGCGCAAATATGACGTCGACCCGACGATGGTGTTGCCGAACCTGGCCGAGGCCGAGGCCGAGGGCGTGGGCTCGGTCCGTCCGCCGGAGGAGTTCCGGTTGGACGCGGTGTACTTCGACACGGCGGGTCTGGATCTGGCCCGCCGAGGAGTGACCCTGCGACGACGCAGCGGCGGCGCCGACGCCGGCTGGCACCTCAAGCTGCCCGTCAGCGGGGACACCCGCACCGAGCTGCAGGTTCCGCTCGGGCAGGCAGAGGAGACGGTGCCCGCCTCGTTGCTCACGCACGTGCGGGCCATCGTGCGGGACCGTCTGCTTGGCGCCGTCGCATCGGTGAGCACGACCCGTCGTGAGTACGTGTTGTGTGGCCCTGACGGCGCCGTCCTTGCCCGGGTCTGCGACGACCGTGTGCGGGCGCAGAGATTGGACGACCGGAGCCCGGAGCAGTCGTGGCGGGAATGGGAGGTCGAGCTCGACGGGGCGTCCCCGACATTGCTGGACGCCGTGGAGGCGCACCTCGTGGCTGCGGGAGCCTCACCGGCGCGCGTGTCCTCGAAGTTCGCCCGCACCGTCGGTGAGCTCGCATCGGCTCTCCCGGCTCCGCCCTCGAAGGACGACCTGGCCGGAGGCACGGTAGGGCAGCTTTTCGTCGCGCTTCTGACGGAACAGACGGCCAAGCTGCAACTGCGGGACGCTGGCGTGCGGGCCGGGCAGGCCGGGTCGATCCATCGGATGCGGATTACCGCGCGCCGGCTCCGGTCCGCGCTGACCAGTTTCGCCCCGATGCTCGAGCGTGCCGCGACCGATCCGGTCCGAGCGGAGCTGCGCTGGCTCGGTGAGTCCCTCGGGCAAGCCCGCGACGCGCAGGTCCTGCGTGAGCACCTGACGGGGGTGCTCGGACAGGAGCCCCCAGAGCTGGTCGTCGGCTCCGTCGCCGCGCGGATCGACGACGAGTTGAGCGCGGCATACAAGGCCGGACGCGAACGTGCCCTAGAGGCCCTCGAGAGCGAACGGTACCTTCGGATGCTCGACGCCCTCGACGAGCTGGTCAGGGCTGCGCCGCTGAGCTCGGACGCCGACACGGCCGCGGAGGAGGGCGTACGCCGGCTGCTGCGCCGCGACGTCAAACGGCTGGATCGGGAGGTTCGTGCGATCACGTCTGCGCAGGATCCCGAGGCCCGCGACGTCGCGTTTCACGAGGCGCGGAAGAAGGCCAAGCGGCTGCGCTACGCCGCTGAGGCCGCCACACCTGTCGTCGGCAAGCGAGCCCGCTCCCTGGCAGCCTCCGCCAAGAAGGTCCAGGAGGCCCTCGGGGTCCGTCAGGACTCGGTCGTCGCCCGTCAACGGCTACGTGAGTACGGGATGCAGGCTCACCTCGACGGCGACAACGCCTTCACCTTCGGCCGCCTTCATGCCCTGGAGCAGGCCCGCGCCGACCGAGCCACCGCTGACTTCGCGACCGCCTGGTCGACGTTCCACAAGAGGCAGATACCCCGCTGGGTGGGCTGAGGACATCGGCCGGTTCGAGTTCCAGGCTGGGGAATGCTGCCCGCCTCCAGCGGCCGGACTGGCGTGCCTCTCCTGGCCCAGATGCTCGGTGATCTGTCTCCCGCGGGACGCCGGCGATGCTCGCGCTCGTCTCGTTGACCAGCCGAGTGTCGGCGTCAGGGAACTGGGGGAGACGTCTACGTCACCACGGCTCCCGGGGTGACGGATCGGCTCAGGCAGACTGCACCTCTCCGCGTACAAGGGCTTGCGTCACTTGGACCGAGGGCCACGCGGCGCGTGTAGTAACCCGACGGTGCGACCATTCAGCTTCGACCGTTCCGGAAGTAGACCGTCCTCTTTGCTGGGTACCTTGAAGGCAAAGCTCGTGAGAGGACCAGAAGGATGAAGATCATCAGACAGGTCACGGTCTTTGATGCGGCCGACATTGACGCCGAAAGCGCATTCTGGGCTGGCCTGGTGGGCGGGCACGTATTCGGAGACAAGCAGTTCCACTGCGTCATCGACGAGGCCGGCAACTGGCGAATCGGCGTTCAGCACGCCCCAAACCACGTCCCACCGCAATGGCCCGACGGATCCCCCCAGCAGATGCACCTCGACCTGCACGTGGAGGAGCCGATCCAGGCTCATGAGCGAGCCATGGCGCTCGGAGCAAGCCTGCTCATGAAGGCTCCTGACCTCACGAGCGAAGAGGGACACCAGGTCTACGCCGACCCCGCGGGTCACCCGTTCTGCATCGGATGGGGTCACCCCTCGCAAGAGGTGATCGCGGCCTTCGTCGCCCAGAAACACGAGTGATCGAAGCTGAGCGGAGCTGCCGCTCACGGGAGGTCGCCTCGCGGCGAACAGACGCACGCTGCTCCGTGCCCGTGCCCGTGCCCGTGCCCGTGCCCGTGCCCGTGCCCGTGCCGACCAGTGCAGGCATCTGGTGAGGCCGTGATCTACCGGATCTCATGGGTTCTAGCCGAGTGCCTGGCTGTGCTGGGAGGCTCGGTTCCGGTAGCGGCTGGCGGGTCAGCACTCTCCGAATCTGATCCTGCGAGGTCTTGCGGCAGAC
>NZ_JBFRDT010000032.1:0-28629 GCF_052113925.1 Terrabacter sp. RAF57
CCACCCCCCAACCCCGAAAGGCCAGAACAGTGAGCAAACTTTGAACCCATGAAGGGCTCGAAAACCTGACTGAAGTCGAACCACCAGCTCAAAAAGCTAGAAGTTCAATTCAACCAAAGGATAATTCGCCCAAAACCACGACCGTCACCCCGCCACTAAGAGGACGAAGATCAACCGGCCAGGCCCCGGGACGAGGTAATTGGCATCGATTTTTGACACGCTGTTGAGTTCTCAAGAATCGGACACACACCATCAACCACCTCAACGAGGAGGCCTCCGGGGCAACCCTTCAAACTTACCCGCCGCACCCCACCGAGTCAAACCACGGTGATGCGGGCGGAACCTGCTCTCCGGCGCGGACCCGACTCGGTCGGACACTCCGGACACTCGTCAGACCCCGGGACCGGCCAGCTTCGCTCGGTGATCTCTCACCGACGCGGTGGCGTCCGTTCCTCCCAGTCGGGCTGACGAAGAGAACAGTAGCCCGGTCCCCCGGGATTCCCCAAATCGCTCCCGACACAGCGCCACAGACCCGTGGTGGCCGGTCTGTCGGAGCATCGGCGGGCCACCACGGACGGGCACGCGAGAGTCAGGAGACCCGGTCGATGACGATCGGGGGCAGGTCCGGCCGCGACCCCTCGGGGGCGATCGTGAAGCCGCCCTCGAGCGCCTCGAGCGCCCGGGCGAACCGCTCCGGCTCGTCGGTGTGCAGCGTCATGAGCGGCTCTCCCCCACGGACGGTCGCGCCGGGCTTGTGGTGCAGCTCGACACCTGCCCCGGCCTGGACCGGGTCCTCCTTGCGGGCCCGCCCGGCGCCGAGGCGCCACGCGGCGACCCCGACCGCGAGGGCGTCCAGCTGGACGAGCACCCCGTCGGCCGGCGCGAGCACGTGGTGGGTCTCCTTGGCCGTCGGCAGCTCCGCGTCGGGGTCTCCCCCCTGGGCGCGGATCATCCGACGCCAGACGTCCATCGCCCGGCCGTCCGCGAGCACGTCCGCCGGGTCGATGTCGGAGCGGCCCGCACCCGCGACCATCTCCCGCGCGAGGGCGAGCGTGAGCTCGACGACGTCACCCGGGCCCCCGCCGGCGAGCACCTCGACGGACTCCCGCACCTCGAGCGCGTTGCCCGCCGTGAGCCCGAGCGGAGTCTCCATGTTCGTCAGCAGGGCGACCGTGTGCACGCCGGCGTCGGTGCCGAGGCGGACCATGGTCTCCGCGAGCTCGCGGGCCTGCCCGAGCTCCTTCATGAACGCGCCCGACCCGACCTTGACGTCGAGGACGAGCGACCCGGTGCCCTCGGCGATCTTCTTGCTCATGATGGAGGTCGCGATGAGGGGCACGCAGGAGACGGTCCCCGTGACGTCGCGCAACGCATACAGCTTCTTGTCGGCCGGGGCGAGGCCCGTGCCGGCGGCGCAGATCACGGCGCCGACGTCCTCGAGCTGGGCCATCATCTGCTCGTTGGTCACGTCGGCCCTCCACCCGGGGATCGACTCGAGCTTGTCGAGCGTGCCGCCCGTGTGCCCGAGGCCGCGGCCCGAGAGCTGCGGGACCGCGACGCCGCAGGCGGCGACGATCGGCGCGAGGGCAAGGGTGATCTTGTCGCCGACCCCCCCGGTCGAGTGCTTGTCGCTCGTGGGGCGGGACAGTCCCGAGAAGTCGAGCCGCTCACCCGAGCGGATCATCGCGTCGGTCCAGCGGGCGATCTCGCGCGGGTTCATCCCGTTGAGGTAGATCGCCATCGCGAGCGCCGACATCTGCTCCTCGGCGACGGCGCCCCTCGTGTACGCGTCGATGACCCAGTCGATCTGGGCGTCGGACAGCTCGGCCCGGTCGCGCTTGGCGGAAATGACGTCTACGGCATCGAAGGCTTCACTCACGGGACCATCATGTCCCAGCGCCGTCGGTGCCGGAGCACGACCGGGTGGGGAGGTGCTCAGCCCTCGGCGTGACGCAGGTCCTCGGCCCCGAACGCCTGCGGCAGGACCGCCGACATCGGGAGCACGCCCTCGGGGGTCATGAGCAGGCACCGGGGCCCGCCGTTCTCCCAGAGGAGCTGCCGGCAGCGACCGCACGGCATGAGAGCCTGGCCGTCGCCCCCCACGCAGAAGACCGCGGTGAGGCGTCCGCCACCCGTGGCGTGCAGCTCGGACACCATGCCGCACTCGGCACAGAGAGCCACGCCGTAGGCGGCGTTCTCGACGTTGCAGCCGGCGACGACCCGCCCGTCGTCGACGAGGCCGGCGACACCGACGCGGAACCGGGAGTAGGGCGCGTACGCCCGCTCCATGAGCTCGACCGCGCGCAGGCGCAGCGACTCCCAGTCGATCGCGTCGGAGGTGCCGGGCTGCGGACTCGTCGTGTCGGCCACTAGTGCCCCTCGCCCTTGCGGTAGATCTGTCCGTCGGCTGCGGGCATGCGCAGGCGTTGCGAGGCGAACGCCAGCACGAGCAGGGTCGTGACGTAGGGCAGCGTGCTCGACAGCTCCGGCGGCACGATGTCGGTCAGGGCGTACCAGGCACCGACGATCACACCGACGACGAGGGCGATGACGCCCTGCACCACGCGGCCCTTGCGGACGATCTGCCAGATCCCGATGCCGATGAGCAGCACCGCGAGCAGCAGGAGGAAGGCGTGGACGGTCGTGCCGCCACCGCGCAGCTGGGCCGCGTCGGTGTAGCCGAAGAGCACCGAACCGGCCATCAGACCGCCGGGGCGCCAGTTGCCGAAGATCATGGCTGCGAGGCCGATGTAGCCACGACCACCCGTCTGCCCGTCCCGGAACACGTTGGCCGCGACGAGGGCGAGGAAGCCACCGCCGAGACCCGCCAGGCCACCAGAGACGAGGACGGCCAGGAACTTGTAGCGCAGGACGTTGACACCGAGCGACTCGGCCGCGACCGGGGACTCGCCGACGGAGCGCAGACGCAGGCCGAAGGTCGAGCGCCAGAGGATGTAGGCCGTCGCGATGAAGAGCAGGACGGCGAGGATCGTCACGACCGACACGTTGGTGCAGAAGGCACGGAGCACGCCGGCGAGGTCGGAGATGAAGAAGATGTGCTTCTGCTCCAGCTCACCGAGGGCGTCGGACAGACCCGGAATGCTGATCGTCGGCAGCTCCTCGAGCGGCGGCGACTGCGTCGGGCCGCCACCCGGGAGGGTGCTGAAGAAGCGCACCGAGAGGTACTTCGCGAAGCCGAGCGCCACGATGTTGAGCGCTACACCCGACACGATGTGGTCGACGCCGAAGGTCACCGTCGCGATGGCGTGGATGAGTCCACCGACCGCGCCGCCGATGACCGCTCCGACGAGACCCCACCACGGGCCGAGGTGGTAACCGAGGAAACCGGCACCCCAGGTGCCGAGGATCATCATGCCCTCGAGGCCGATGTTGACGACACCGGCGCGCTCGGACCAGAGACCGCCGAGTCCGGCGAGGGCGATGGGCACGGCGAGTCCGAAGGCCGCGATGAGCAGCCCGGACGAGTCGACGTCGTTGGCGCCGGTGACGACACGGAGGATGGAGAGCACGAGCACGGCACCGAGGCCGACCCCGACCCACTGGAGCGGGCTCAGGCGGAGCCGGCGCGGGGTGGCGGTGACCTTCTCGACGCCGGCGTCCAGACCAGTGACACTCATGCCGTCGCTCCTTCCGGGGTAGAGGCATCGGATCTCGTCGCGGCCAGCTCCCTCGCCACCCGCTGCTGCTCGAGGCGCACGTCGGCGCGACGGATCAGCTCGTAGGCGATGACGACGGCGAACAGGATCACGCCCTGGATGATGAAGACGACCTCGGAGGCGACCCCGGCGCGGATCTGCAGCGCGTTGCTCTGCACGTCGAGGAACGACCACAGCAGGGCCGCGGCCGCGATGCCGAGCGGGTGGTTGCGACCGAGCAGCGCGATGCCGATGCCGGCGAAGCCGAGTCCGGCCTGGAACGTCGTGCCGTAGCTGTGGTCCTGGCCGAAGAGCAGCGGCATGCCGATGAGGCCCGCCAGAGCACCGGAGGCGATCATCGTCGTGACGACCATGCGCGGCACCTTGACGCCGCTGGCGACCGCGGCGCTCTCGGAGCGGCCCGTCGCGCGCAGGTCGAAGCCGAACCGGGTCTTGTTGATGACGAACCAGTAGAGGGCGCCGACGAGGACGGCGAGCAGGATGAGCGTGTAGACCTTGTTGGTCGCGCCCGGGATGAGGCCGAGACCGTCGAGCTGCGAGGACTCGGGGATCGGCTTCGTCGAGATGCTGTTGCTGCCCTGCTGCTTGACCGCGACCTTGAGCAGCAGCCACTGCACGACACCGGTCGCGATCGCGTTGAGCATGATCGTGCTGATCACCTCGGAGATGCCGCGGCGGACCTTGAGGTAGGCGGCGATGCTCGCCCAGAGGCCTCCGGCGACCATCGCCACGACGATCGTCAGGAGGACGTTGAGCGGGCCGGGGAACCAGGCCTGGCCGGCGAAGGCCGCTCCGGCGAAGACCGCGACGCGGTACTGACCGTCGACGCCGATGTTGAAGAGGTTCATCCGGAAGCCGACCGCGACCGCGACGGCCGAGAGGTAGTAGACCGTGGCACCGTTGACGATCTGGACGAGCTGGCGCGGCTTGGGCCAGCTGAGGATCGTCTGCCAGACCTCGACCACCGGGTCGCCGAGGAGCAGCAGGATGGCCGAGGTCACGAGGAACGCGACGACGAGCGCGAGTACGGGCGCCGCGACGGCGAGGAGGAGCTTGCGGGGGCTGAACGTGCTCATCGGGTCTCCTCCGGGCTGGCAGCAGCTCCGGTCATGGCCGCACCGAGGTCCTCGGCGGTGACGGTGTCGGGGTCGAACGTGCCGGTGAGCCGCCCGCGCAGGATCACCTCGATGGTGTCGGAGAGTCCGATCAGCTCCTCGAGGTCGGCCGAGATGAGCAGGACGGCGAGGCCGTCGCGCCGCGCCTGGCGGATGATGTCCCAGATGCTCGACTGGGCGCCGACGTCGACACCGCGCGTCGGGTGTGCGGCGACGAGCACCTTGGGCTGGTGGCTCATCTCGCGGCCGACGATGAGCTTCTGCTGGTTGCCGCCGGAGAGCGACCCCGCCTTGACGTTGATCGAGGGTGTGCGGACGTCGTACTCCTTGACGATCCGCTCGGTGTCGGCCTTGGCCCCCGCGGCGTTGATGATGAAGCCGCGGACGTTCGGCTCCTCGGTCTGGTGGCCGAGGATGCGGTTCTCCCAGAGCGGGGCCTCGAGGAGCAGGGCGTGCCGCTGACGGTCCTCGGGGATGTAGGCGACGCCGGCCTCCCGGATCTCCCGCGTGCGCCAGTCGGAGATGTCGGTGTCGCCGAGGAAGACGAGCCCGGACGTTGGCTCGCGCATCCCCATGATGACCTCGACGAGCTCGGCCTGGCCGTTGCCCTCGACGCCGGCGATGCCGAGGACCTCACCCGCGTGGATGGTCAGCGAGATGCCGTCGAGCACGTTGCGGCCGGCACCGGCGCCCGCGAGGACGATGTCCTCGATGCGCAGCACGACGCGGTCGGTGACCGTGGACTCCTCCGTCTGCGGGGTGGGGAGCTCGGCGCCGACCATGAGCTCGGCGAGCTGGCGCGCGTTGACCGACGACGGGTCGACGGTGTCGACGGTCGTGCCGCGTCGGATCACCGTGATGGAGTCGGCGACCGAGAGCACCTCGTCGAGCTTGTGCGAGATGAACAGGACGGTCAGGCCCTCGGACTTGAGCTCGCGGAGGTTGTCGAAGAGCTCGTCGACCTCCTGCGGCACGAGGACGGCGGTGGGCTCGTCGAGGATGATGATCTTGGCACCGCGGTAGAGGACCTTGAGGATCTCGATGCGCTGGCGCGCACCGACCCCCAGGTCGTCCACGAGGGCGTCGGGGTCGACGTCGAGGCCGTACTCGTCCGAGATGCGCGTGATCTCGCGTCGGGCTGCGTCGCCGATGCCGTGCAGCTTCTCGGCGCCGAGGACGACGTTCTCGAGGACCGTGAAGTTGTCTGCCAGCTGGAAGTGCTGGAAGACCATGCCGATGCCGGCCGCGATGGCGTCGGCCGGCGAGTGCAGGTCGACGACTCGACCGTCGATGCTGATGGACCCCTCGTCCGGGCGCTGGACGCCGTAGAGGATCTTCATCAGCGTCGACTTGCCGGCGCCGTTCTCACCGACGATCGCGTGGACCGTGCCACGCGCGACCGAGAAACCGATGTCCTTGTTGGCGACGACTCCGGGGAACCGCTTGGTGATCCCTTCGAGTTGAACGGCGGGATGGGCGTCCGACGTCCCGTCGGGTCGCGCAGGTGCTGCGGTGATGGCGACAACTCCTCGTCCGGGCCCGGAGAGGAGTCCGGGCGGGTGGTTCGTGGGGCCGGGTCGGAGGACGTCCCGACCGACCACCGGAGCCGGGGACGGACACGGCCCGCGACKACGCTACCGCGCCGCCCGGGCCGTGTCGCCCCGCTCGGGGATCATTCAGAGGGGATCTCGAGGCTCTCGAGGATCAGGGTGCCGTCGGGACCTTGATCTCGCCCGCGATGATCTTCTGCTTGTAGTCGTCGAGCTTCGACTTGATGTCGTCGACCTTGCCACCGGTCGTGGCGTAGTCGACGCCACCGGCCTTGAGGTCGTAGACCTTGTTGCCCGTGATGTCGGTGCCCGCGGCACCCGACTTGAGGAAGTCGTAGACCGCCACGTCGACCTTCTTGATCATCGAGGTGAGGATGACGTCGCGGACGTCCGGCGTGGCCGTCAGGGCCTGGTCGGAGTCGACACCGATGGCGAGCTTGCCAGCAGCCTTGGCGGCCGTGAAGACACCGCTGCCCGAGCCGCCCGCGGCGTGGTAGACCACGTCGGCGCCGCCCTGGTAGAGGCCCTCAGCGGCCGTCTTGCCCTTGGCGGGGTCGTTGAAGCCGGAGAAGTCCGGCGGCTGCGAGAGGTACTGGCTCTTGACGACGATCGACGGGTTGGCCGCCTTGGCGCCGGCGATGTAGCCCGCCTCGAACTTCTTGATGAGGTCGGTGGCGACGCCCCCGACGAAGCCGACCGTGTTGGTCTTGGACTTCAGCGCGGCGGCCGCACCGACGAGGAAGGAGCCCTGCTCCTCGGCGAAGGTCAGCTGGGCGACGTTGGCGCCGGCCGAGTCGGGGGACGCGTCGTCGATGATCGCGAACTTGACGTCGGGGTTGGCCTTGGCGACCGTGCCGATGGCCTTGGCGTAGGCGAAGCCGACACCGATGACGTGGGTCGCGCCCGCGTCGATGAACTGCTGCAGACGCTCCTCGGTGGCAGCCTCGCTCTCACCGTTGACCTGCGTGGCCTCCTTGAACTCGACACCGAGGTCGGCCTTCGCCTTGTCGAGGCCCACGGCCGCCGACGCGTTGAAGGACTGGTCACCACGACCGCCGACGCCGTAGGCGATACCGACGACGATCTTCTTGCCGGCGGCCTGCGTGCCGGTGCTGCCGGCCGAGGTGTTGCTGCCCGCGGGCGTGTTGTCGCTGCTGCTGCCGCAGGCCGCGAGGCCCAGCGCGGCGGCGGCGACAACGGCCGCGACCTTGGTTGCGTGACGCAAGAGGTGCTCCTTAGATTCCGCGGGGCCGACGACGACATCGGCCCAGATAGCACGGAACTGTAGACCCCGGCACGACAAGATCTGTTCGGCTCGGGGGAAGTCGCAGGAAGTGTTACCGATCCGCGACCGCGCTCAGAGGAGAGACGCCCCCGAGGGCCGGTGTGCCGGCCAGTCGGGCGGCCGCCGCGAAGACGACACCGGCCAGCGTCCGGGCCCCGACGACGATCGCGCCCTCGTCGACGACGAGGTCCCCCCGGTGCAGGTCGTAGGTCGGGCCGCCGGGAGAGCGGGTCCCGAGCCGGGCCATGGCGCCGGGCACGTGGGTGAGGTACCACGCGAAGTCCTCGCCGCCGAGCGACTGCGGCGTCGGCGCGACGAACGACCCGGTGCCGGTCACAGCGGCCGTGAGGGCGTCGATGCAGCCGGCGTCGTTGACGACCGGTGGCACGCCCTTGGTGATGAGCACGTCAGCCTGGACGGCATACGGCTTGACGACCTCGTGGACGACGGCCTCGAGGAGGCGCTCGACGCCCTCCCAGATGCCGGCGTCGAGCATGCGCAGCGTGCCGCCGACCTTGCCCGACGACGGGATGACGTTGTGCGCGCCGCCCGAGTGGATCGAGCCCCACACGAGAGCCGCGCCCGCGCGCGGGTCGAGTCGGCGTGACAGGACGGCCGGCACGTCGGTGACGACCTTGGCGAGGGCGTACGTGAGGTCCTGGGTGAGGTGCGGACGCGACGTGTGGCCGCCCCGACCGGAGAGCGTGACCTCGATCTGGTCGGCGGCCGCGGTGATGGCGCCGACGCGCAGGCCCACCTGGCCCGCGTCGAGGTTGGGGTCGCAGTGGAGCGCGAAGATCCGGTCGACCCCGACGAGGCCGTCCTGGGCCACGACGTCCTCGGCGCCGCCCGGCATGAGCTCCTCGGCGGGCTGGAAGATCAGCCGCGCGCCGACGCCGGCCGAGGCGAGCCGCTCCTCGACCTCCTTGAGGGCGAGCGCCGCGCCGATGAGCGCGGTCGTGTGCACGTCGTGGCCGCACGAGTGGCTGACGCCGTCGGTCCGGGACGCGAACTCGAGGCCGGTCTGCTCACGGATCGGCAGGGCGTCGATGTCGGCGCGCAGCGCGATCCGGTGCGAGGGGTTCGTGGCGCCGAGGTCGGCGACGAGGCCCGTGCCGCGCAGCCGCCGGACGCCGATGCCGGCGCGCTCGAGACGCTCGGCGACGAGTGCCGTCGTGCGCACCTCGCCACGTCCGAGCTCCGGGTGCGTGTGCAGGTCGCGACGGATCGCGACCAGCTCCGCGGCATGCTGCTCGACGGTTCGGGCGATGGCCTCGAAGGGCAGCGAAGCGGAGCGGTCGGTCACGAGCACGGGAGTCTAGCGAGAGGATGGGGTCAACCCTCGCAGGCCGGGGTCACCGGGACCGGTCGGAGCACGGAGGGAGAGGTCACGCGTGGAGTCGGAAGCACCTACGGGGACGTCCCTCGGGACGGACGCCGTCCGGCACGTCGTCGGGCTCGTCGACCGGGCGATGCCCTTCACCACCGTGACGACCCGGGTCTCCCCCGCGACCGTCTGGACCGCGGACGTGGTGGCGCACGTGCGGGCGGGTGCGGACCCGCTCGCGCCGTGGCGCTCGGCGCTCCACGCGCAGATGGAGCAGCGCAACGCGGCGACGGTGCGGCCGCACGTGCCCGCCGCCTTCGTGCTCCAGTGGTGGTGCGAGGTGGCCGCCTCCCCGATGGCGTATGCCGCCGTGCTCGGTCCCTGGCTCCTCGTGCCGTCCGGTGCCGGGCTCGGTTTCGAGCTCGCGCCGGGTCTCGACCCGTTCCGCATCGTCATCACCCCCGAGCGGACCTCGCTGGCCGTCGACGACGACCCGGCGCGGCGTCTGGAACGGGCCCGGACCGCATACCTCGCGCTCGTCTCGGAGGTCGTGACGGCATACGCCCCCGACGTCCGGATGGGCTCGCGGCAGCGGTGGGGTGTCGTGGGCGACACGTGGGACACGGCGGTGCGACTCGCGCGCGGCGCGGCCGGGGAGAGCGTCGGCACCGAGCCGACCCGGGTCTCGTGCTGCTTCATCTACGCGATCCCCGGGATGCGCGAGTGCGCCGCGTGCCCCCGCAGCGGGCGGGCCACGCGGGTCCCCGGTAGCGCGCCGAACTAGGCTCGGCGCCATGCCGCAGCGCCTTCCGGAGTCCGACCTGCTCGTCGTCCACGAGGAGGTGCGCGAGGCGCTCGATGCCGGGGTCGGTGTCGTCGCCCTCGAGAGCACCATCCTCGCCCACGGCCTCCCCCACCCCGACAACATCGAGATCGGTGGGCAGATCGAGGGCTCCGTGCGCGCGGGCGGGTCGGTGCCCGCGACGATCGCCGTGCTCGACGGCGTCGTGCACATCGGCCTCGGGGCTGCCGAGGTCGAGCGCGTGTGCACCGACCCGGACATCGCCAAGCTGTCGGTCCGTGACGTGGGCGTCGCTGCGGCACTTGGATTTTCGGGAGCGACGACGGTCGCTTCGACGTCCGCGCTCGCGCACCTCGCGGGCATCCGGGTGTTCGCGACCGGTGGGCTCGGCGGCGTGCACCGCGGGGCGTCCGAGACCTTCGACGTCTCGGCCGACCTCAGGGTCATCGCAACCACCCCGGTGCTCGTCGTGTGCGCCGGGGTCAAGTCGATCCTCGACGTGGCCGGCACGCTCGAGACGCTCGAGACGCTGTCGGTGCCGGTGCTCGGCTACCGGACGGACGCGTTCCCCGGCTTCTACCTCTCGGACTCCGGCCAGTCGGTGCCGTGGCGGGTCGAGTCCGCGGCCGAGGCCGCACGGGTCGTCGTCGCCCGGGGTCGCCTCGGGACCGACGCCGCCGGTGTGGTCCTCGCCAACCCGCTGCCCGCCGACCGTCAGGTCGAGCGCGGACTGCACGACCGGCTCGTCGAGGAGGGGCTCGCGCTCCTCGAGCGCGAGGGCGTGCACGGCAAGGACGTCACGCCGCGGCTGCTCGAGTACTTCCACGACCACTCCGGCGGCGAGTCGCTCCGCGCCAACGTCGAGCTCGTCCTGTCGAACGCGCGCCTCGCGGGAGAGGTGGCGGCCGAGGTCGCGTCCCGGCTCGCGACCCGGTCGGCATGACGACGCGGCCGGTCGTCGTCGTCGGTGACGTCGGGCTCGACGTCATCACCCGCCCCTCGGGCGACATCCGGTGGCACTCCGACACCCCGTCGGCCGTCGCCCTCGTGCCGGGCGGGGCCGGTGCCAACTCCGCCTCGTGGCTCGCCGGCCTCGGGGCCGACGTGACCCTCGTGGCCCGCATCGGCGACGACGCGGCGGGGACGACCTGCCGTCGCGAGCTCGAGTCCGCCGGCGTCACCTGCGTGTTCGCGGTCGACGCCACGCTGCCGACGTGCATGGTCGTCATCCTGCTCGACGCCCACGGTGACCGGACGATGTTTCCCGACCGTGGCGCCAACAAGGCCTTCGCGGTCCCGGACGTCGACCTCCCCTCCCTGGGGCTCGCGGCCGACCCGCGGCCGCACCTGCACCTGTCGGGCTACGTGCTCTTCGACGCCGGATCGCGTGCGGCCGGTCTCGAGACGCTGCGCCAGGCGCGGTCGCTCGGGTGGACGACCTCGGTCGACCCGCAGTCGCCGGCCCTCATCGAGCGGGAGGGCGTCGACACCTTCCTCGGTTGGGTCACCGGCGTGGACCTGCTGCTGCCCAACGAGAACGAGGTCGCCGCGCTCGGAGGACTGGCCGCGATCCTGGGGCACACGAGCGAGGTCGTCGCGACGTACGGCGCGGCCGGGGCCCGGTGGGTCGGTGCCGGCGGCGTGGACGAGTCGGCGGAGGCGCCGGTCGTCGAGAACGTCGACGCCACCGGGTGCGGTGACGCCTTCAACGCCGGTCTCCTGTCGGCCTGGCTCGGCGGCAAGGACCGGTCCAGCGCTTTGCGTGCCGGGGTCGCGGCCGGCAGCGCCGCGGCAGCCCGCGTGGGCGCCCGGCCCGGCTGAACGGCATACGCCCCCGGTCGTGCCGCGCCACAACGGGCCGACCGGCCGGATCGAACCGGGCTGAGGCCGCGGACGACCTGTTTCCGGGGTTCGTTCCGGCCGACCGGCCCCTGTGGAGGACGTCGGCGAGTGCCGGCCTCCCCGGGGCACCATCGGATGATGCGCGCAGTCACCGCCCTGGTCCGGCTCGGAGGCACCGCCACACGACGACAGCTGCGCCTCGCCGTGCACTGGCGGCACATCGACGCAGCGCTCGGGGCGGGTCTCGTCGTGCGGACGTCTCACGGCCACTACTGCCTCGCCGGAACGGACGCCGCCCGCGCGGCAGCGCACCGGCTCAGCGCTGCGGCGTCGCACACGACCGCCGCACAGCACTGGGGCTGGAAGGTACGGCTGCCGTCGACCGAGCCACACGTGACGGTCCGGTCCAAGCGCAGCCTGCCGACCGGCGCCTCGGACGGGGTCATCGTGCACTGGCGCGACCTCGATCCCGACGACGTCACCGACGGATGGGTGACCACGCCCGTGCGAACCGTCATCGACTGCTGCCTCGACCTGCCCTTCGCCGACGCCTTGTCCGTGGCCGACTCCGCGCGCCGCGCCGGGCTGCGCTCGTCGGAGGTGCTCGCCCGGAGCGACTGGCTGCCGCGGCGGCAGCGCGACCGGGTCGCGCGGGTCGTGGCCGCGTCCGACGCGCGGGCGACGGGGCCGTTCGAGTCGTGCCTGCGGGCCATCGCGCTGCAAGTGCCCGGCCTCGTCGCCGAGCCGCAGACCCGGATCCGCTACGACGACTTCTATGCGCGGGTCGACCTCGCGGACGAGGCGCTGCGGATCGTCCTCGAGGCTGACAGTCACGAGTTCCACACCGAGCGTCGTGCCTTCGACCGGGACTGCCGCCGCTACAACGGGCTCATCACCCGCGATTGGCTCGTGCTCCGGTTCACGTGGGAGCAGGTGATGTTCGAGCCCGAGGTCGTGCGGCGAGCCATCGAGGACGTCGTCGTGCTGCGTCGTTCTCAGGGGATTCGTCGCCTCCGCACGGGCCGGGTGACCGGAACGAGGTCCGAAAAGGCGTCGTAGGGCGGCGTTCTGGAGCTCGATCCGGCCGGCCGAACCGCAGGCTGGGACGGGGCGGTGGGACGGGCCTCGCGGACGATCCAGACGGCATACGGCTGGCGTATGCCGGGTGGCTCAGAAGGTCTCGCGGGGCTGGTAGGTGCCCCAGACCGCGCGGAGGGCGTGGGCGACCTCGCCGCCCGTGGCGCGCGCCGCGAGCGCCTCCTTCATCGGGTAGAGGACGTTGTCGGTGCCGCGGGCTGCGTCCTGGAGCTGCGCGAGCGCCGCTGCCACCGCGTCGTTGTCGCGATCGGCGCGCAGGGCCTCGAGCCGGGCGCGCTGGTCGGCCTCGATCGTCGGGTCGACGCGGAGCGGCTCGTAGTGGTCCTCCTGGTCGAGGACGAAGCGGTTCACGCCGACCACGGTGCGCTCAGCGTTGTCGATCTCGAGCTGGACGCGGTACGCCGATCGCTCGATCTCGCCCTTCTGGAAGCCCTGCTCGATGGCCGCGACCGCACCGCCCTTGTCCTCGACGGCCTGGATGAGCGCGAGCGCCGCCTCCTCGATCTCGTCGGTCATCGACTCGACGACGTACGAACCGGCAAACGGGTCAACGGTTTTCGTCACGTCGGTCTCGTAGGCGATGACCTGCTGGGTGCGCAGCGCGAGCCGCGCGGCCTTCTCGGTCGGCAGGGCGATGGCCTCGTCGAAGGAGTTGGTGTGCAGCGACTGCGTGCCGCCGAGCACCGCGCCGAGACCCTGGAGCGCGACACGAACGAGGTTGACCTCGGGCTGCTGAGCGGTCAGCTGCACGCCGGCGGTCTGGGTGTGGAAGCGCAGCATCATCGACTTCGGGTTCTGGGCACCGAACTCCTCCTTCATGATCCGAGCCCAGATGCGGCGGGCCGCGCGGAACTTCGCGACCTCCTCGATGAGGGTCGTGCGCGCGACGAAGAAGAAGGAGAGGCGCGGCGCGAAGTCGTCGACGTGGAGGCCCGCGGCCTGCGCGGCGCGGACGTACTCGACGGCGTTGGCGATGGTGAAGGCGATCTCCTGCACGGGGGTCGCGCCGGCCTCGGCCATGTGGTAGCCGGAGATGGAGATGGTGTTCCAGCGCGGCATCTCCTTGTGGCAGTAGGCGAAGATGTCGGCGATGAGGCGCAGGGACTCGCGCGGCGGGTAGATGTAGGTGCCGCGCGCGATGTACTCCTTGAGCACGTCGTTCTGGATCGTGCCGGTCAGCTGGTCACCGGCGAYGCCCTGCTCCTCGGCGACGAGCTGGTAAAGCAGGAGCAGCGTCGAGCCGGGCGCGTTGATCGTCATCGACGTCGAGATCTTGTCGAGCGGCAGGCCGTCGAAGAGCGTGCGCATGTCGTCGAGGCTGTCGATGGCGACGCCGACCTTGCCGACCTCGCCGTGCGCGATGGACTCGTCGGAGTCGTAGCCCATCTGCGTCGGCAGGTCGAAGGCGACGGACAGGCCGCCCGTGCCCGCCTTGACGAGCTGGTGGTAGCGCTGGTTGCTCTCCTTCGCGGTGCCGAAGCCGGCGTACTGGCGCATCGTCCACGGACGTCCGGTGTACATCGACGGGTAGACACCGCGCGTGAAGGGGTAGCTGCCGGGCGCGCCGAGCTTGCTGTCGGCGTCGAAGCCGGCGAGGGCCGACGCGTCGTAGACGGGCTCGATGGGCAGGTCGGACTCGGAGCGCGCACCAGTGCTGTCAGCCATGCTGCCGAGCGTATCGGCGTGGCGGTCCACCGCCGCCGCCTGCCGGTCGAACGTTGCCGATCTCACGTCACCGAGGGCGTATGCCGTCACCCCGGGTCCCGACGGAACGTGGCCTCTCGACGGGGTTGGGACCCGCAGAACGTGGCCTCTCGAGGGGTTGGGACCCGCAGAACGTGGCCTCTCGACGGGTGGGGTCAGGGGGTGGCGGACGGCCAGGTGCGGGTGATCTCGGCCTTGTGGGCGGCCCACTCCCCCTCGAGCTCGCCGAGCCGGTCGCCGAGGAACTCGAGGAAGGCCACCGAGAGCTGCAGGCGCCGACCGGCCTCGGTGTCGAGGCCACCGACGGCGGGCACCCCCGCACGCAGGCTCGTCTCGATCTGGGCCAGCATCCGGTCGCGTGAGAGCATCGCGCCGTGCCAGGCGTCGGCCTGCACGACGTAGACGTCGCGGCGCGACCCGCGCTCGCGCTCCTTGCCGATGAGGTAGGTCTGGGTCAGGTAGCGCACGGCACCGGACACCGCGGCCGGGCTCACGTCGAGCGATTCCGTCAGCTCCGCGGCGGTCATCCGCCCGTCGTCGTCGGCGAGCAGCTGGGCGAAGACGCGTGCGGCCAGGCGCGGCATACCGGCGTCGGTGAGGCTGTCGCCGAGACGCTCGACGTAGGTCGAGACGGCCCGTTCGTCGCGGCTCGACCGCTGTCGCACTGACGTCACCAGTCCTCCTCCGTCGTGTGGACCGACCCTAACCCAACTCTCATGGCATTCAGTAAACCGTGAAAGTTGTGTACCGTCGATTCATGACCTCCGCCATCCAGGTCCACGACCTGCGCAAGACCTTCGGGCACACCGTCGCTCTCGACGGGCTCGACCTCGACGTGGCGACCGGTGAGATCCACGGCTTCCTCGGCCCCAACGGCGCCGGCAAGTCCACGACGATCCGCATCCTGCTCGGCCTGCTGCGCGCCGACGGCGGCAGCGCGACGCTGCTCGGCGGCGACCCGTGGCGCGAGGTCGAGACGCTGCACCGCCGCCTCGCCTACGTCCCCGGCGACGTCGCCCTCTGGCCCAACCTCACCGGGGGTGAGGTCATCGACATCCTCGCCCGGCTCCGAGGGGGCGTGGACGAGAAGCGGCGCGCGTCGATGCTCGAACGGTTCGACCTCGACCCCACCAAGAAGGGTCGCTCCTACTCGAAGGGCAACCGGCAGAAGGTGGCCCTCGTCGCGGCTCTGAGCTCCGACGTCGAGCTGCTGCTGCTCGACGAGCCCACCTCCGGTCTCGACCCGCTCATGGAGGCGGTGTTCCGCGACGTCGTCCGAGAGTTCCGGGCGGGCGGTGGCACGGTGCTCCTGTCGAGCCACATCCTGTCCGAGGTGGAGCAGGTGTGCGACCGCGTCAGCATCATCCGCGCCGGGGTCAACGTCGAGTCCGGCACCCTGACCGACCTGCGCCACCTGTCCCGCACGACCGTCCGGGCGACCCTCGCACGCCCGGTCGACCCGGCCCTGCTCGCCGGGCTCCCGGGCGTCGGCGACGTCCTCGTGTCCGGTGACCGGGTGACCTGCACCGTCGGCGGCGACGACCTCGGGCGCCTGCTCGAGGTGCTCGGGACCCACGGCATCACGGCCCTGACGAGCGCCCCGCCGACGCTCGAGGAGCTCTTCATGGACCAGTACCGCACGACGTCGACGGCGACGTCGTGACCGCCCTGGCCGTCCCCGCACGTCAGGCCCGCGCCGGCCTGACCGGGACCACCTCGTTGCTGCGGCTCGCCGCCCGACGCGACCGGGTGCTCGTGCCGGTGAGCGCGTTCGGCCTCGCCGCCTTCGTCGCCCTGTCGGCGAAGGCGACGTTCGCGCTCTTCCCCGATCTCGAGTCGGCGCAGCAGGGGATGGCCTCGACGCTCGCCAACCCGGCGCTCGTCGCGATGTACGGGCCGATCTCGAGCCTCAGCATCGACTCGATCGCGACGCTCAAGTCGGTGCTGCTCGGCGGCGTCTTCCTCGCCCTGCTCGCCTACGTCGTCGTCCGGCGCCACACGCGGACGGAGGAGGAGGCCGGGCGGCTCGAGCTGCTCGGCGCCGGCGTCGTCGGGCGCCGGGCCGCGCTGACGGCCGCCGTGCTGCTCGGCACGGCCGCCGTGCTGCTCACCGTCGTCCTCACGGTCGTCTGGTCGATCGCCGTCGGGCTCGACCCCGCCGGATCGGTCGCCCTCGGTGTCTCCTGGCTCGTCATGGGGCTGTCGTGGGTCGGCGTCACCGCGGTCGCCGCCCAGCTCACCTCGAGCACCCGTGGCACGGCTGCGTGGTCGCTCGGCGCGCTGGCCGTCGCCTTCCTCGTCCGGGCCGTGGGTGACACCGCCGGCGGCGACAGTCCGGCCCGCGTCCTGTCGTGGCTGTCGCCGCTCGGCTGGGGCGTCAAGGCGTCGCCCTACGGGGAGAATCGCTACTGGGTCGCGGTGCTCGGGCTCGCGCTCTACGCCGCACTCGTGGCCACAGCCTTCGCGCTGCTCGACCGGCGGGACCTCGGGTCCGGGGTGCTGCCGAGCCGAGCCGGGCACGACCGCAGCCCCGTCCGCACCGCCGGAGCCCTGACCCGGCGCCTGGCCCGCGGCACGCTCGTCGGCTGGGTCGTGGCGTACGCCGTCCTCGGCGTCGTCCTCGGGTCGATCGCCGGCAGCGTCGAGACGTTCGTCGACTCGCCCCAGGTCGCCGACATGCTGCGGGCCATGGGCGGCGACGCCGGCTCCATCACCGACATCTACTTCTCCACCGAGCTGCACTTCGCGGCCATCGGCGCGTCGGCCCTGGCAATCGCCCTCGTCACGAGGATGCACACCGAGGAGACGACGACGCGCCTCGAGTCCCTCCTCGCGACGCCGGTGCGGCGCACCGGATGGGCCCTCGGACACATCGTCATCGCCGTCGTCGCCTCGGCCGTCGTCATGCTCGTCAGCGTCGTCGTGGCCGGCCTCGTCCACGGAGCCGACGTGGGCGACGTCGGCGGGACCGTGGGGCGCCTCGTCGGAGCCGCCCTCTCGACCGTCCCCGCCGTGTGGGTGGTGCTGGCCGTCGCCGTCCTGCTCTACGGCGCGCTCCCCCGTTTCACCGGCCTGGCCTGGGCCGCGCTCATCGTCTTCCTCCTGCTCGGTGAGTTCGGCGACCTGCTCGACCTGCCGGGCTGGCTCGTCGACCTCTCGCCGTTCACGCACCTGCCAGCGCTGCCGGGCGGCACGTTCGGAGCCGCCCCCCTCGTCGGGCTCACCCTCGTCGCCGCCACCCTCAGCGCGGCGGGGGTCGCGGCCCTGGGGCGTCGCGACATCGGCTGACCTCACCACGGTGGTCGGCAGGTCGCCCCGGTCGCCACCGACCGCCGACGGGGCGTCGGCGCCTCCGGACGGGTTCGGGCATCGCCGGACGGGTCGGTACGGTGTCCCCCATGACAGGCATCCCCGGCTTCTGGGCCGTGATCCCCGCCGGCGGCTCGGGCACCCGGCTGTGGCCCATCTCGCGCCGCAGCTCGCCGAAGTTCCTGCACGACCTGACCGGGTCGGGGCAGTCGCTGCTGCGCGCCACGTGGGACCGCCTCGAGCCGCTCGTCGACGACCGGATCCTCGTCGTCACCGGGGTCGCCCACGAGGAGGCGGTGCGCCGCCAGCTGCCGATGCTCGGCTACGACGCCGTCATCGGCGAGCCGTCGCCCCGCGACTCGATGCCCGCCATCGGGCTCGCCGCCGCCGTCCTCGAGCGACGCGACCCCGAGGCGGTGCTCGGCTCGTTCGCCGCCGACCACGTCATCACCGAGCCCGACAACTTCCAACGGGCCGTCGCCGAGGCCGTCGTCCTCGCCCGGCGCGGCGAGCTCGTCACCATCGGCATCGAGCCGACCGAGCCGGCCACCGGCTTCGGCTACATCCGGCTCGGCGCACCGCTCGACGTCGTCGGTGCCCCGAGCGCGCACCGCGTCGACGACTTCGTCGAGAAGCCGGACCTCGAGACCGCGACCAAATACCTCGAGAGCGGCGAGTACCGCTGGAACGCAGGCATGTTCGTCGTCGGCGCGACCACCCTGCTCGAGCTGCTCGCCGAGAACCACGCCGAGATGGTCGACCACCTGCGCACCATCGCCGCCGACCCCCGCCGCATGCGGGACCTGTGGCCGTCGCTCCAGAAGATCGCCATCGACCACGCCGTCGCCGAGCCCGCTGCCGCCGCCGGCCGCGTCGCCGTCGTGCCCGCAGCCCTCGGCTGGGACGACGTGGGCGACTTCAACTCGCTCACCAAGCTCGTCGCCGAGTCGAGCGAGCTGCCGGGCATCACTGCCATCGGCCCGGCCGACGACATCATCAGCATCGACTCGACCGCCACGGTGTCGGCAGGGGGACGGCTCGTCGCGCTCATCGGCATCGACGACATCGTCGTCATCGACACGCAGGACGCCCTGCTCATCACGCGACCCGACCGCGCCCAGGAGGTCAAGAAGGTCGTCGAGACCCTGGTCGCCCGGGGCCGTACCGAGCTCCTCTGAGATCGACCGGCTACCGGCTCGGAGGACGACGTCCCACCGACCGACTCGCTCGTGCGCCAGGCGCTACCTGCGCCTCGAGCGGTGGACCTGCTGGCTGCGCCCGTGACCGTCGACCGCGGACGTATGCCGTCCGGCGGGCTCAGTCGTCCGCCGCGGGCACCCGGGTCGCCTCGCGGACGAGGGCCCAGAGCCGCTCGACCTGCTCCGGCGTCTCGACGCCGACGGGTGCGTAGTGCGTCGCGCGCCGTCGCCGGTCGTGCCAGAAGCCGCCGGTGCCGGTCGCGTCGGCCGTGGCCGTGAGCCACACCGCGGTGTCGGCGCCCGCGTCGGCATCCCGCAGCAGCGGCCCGGTGAGCGCGGCGAAGCGAGGCAGTGAGTCGGTGACACCCGGGGTGTCGGCCCAGCCGGGGTGCATCGAGTGGACCCGGATGTCGTCGGACGCGAGATCCCGCGCCCACAGCTCGGTGAGGACCAGCTGCATGCGCTTCGTGCGGGCGTAGGCCGTGACACCCGAGTAGTCGCCCGACGTGTACTCCCAGTCGTCGACGTCGAGCCGCTGGCCGTAGGCGCCGCCGGACGCCACGAGCACGACCCTTCCGCCCGCGAGCGCCTCGCGGAGCCCGTAGGTGAGCACGTGGGGGCCGAGCACGTGAGTGGCGAGGGTCAGCTCGTGGCCCTCCGGCGTGACCGTGCGTCTCGCGGGCATGACCCCGGCGTTGTGGACGACGGCGTGCAGCCGCGGCACGTCCGCGACGAACCGGCGCGCGAACTCCGCAGTCGCGGCGAGGTCACTGACGTCGGCGACGTGGACCGTCACTTCCGCGAGGGGCTGCTCGTCGAGCAGCCGGGAGCGGGCGTCGTCGAGACGGGAGGCGTCGCGGCCGGTGAGGTGCACGACGGCGCCGAGGTGTGCGAGACCGCGAGCGGTCGCCAGGCCGAGGCCACCACTCGCGCCGGTCACGAGCACGTGGCGCCCGACGAGCGCCCCGGGCACCGGGTCGTGCGGCCACCAGGCACGGCGCACGGCAGGCCCGATCTTCGTGTAGCCGAGGACCAGGGACTTGTCCATGGCCCAGTCGAGGGCCGCGGCCGCTGCGTGGAGCACCATGGCCCCACCCTAGGTGTGCGCACGAGGGCGTGCAGGATCCGCGCTTCACCCCCTTGTGGCGCGCGTCACACTAGAGTGTGCGACGGCGCCCGACCAACGACGGTGGAGGTTCGCAGGATGAGTGAGACGAGGCTCGACCCGGCTTCCGGCGCAGGAGGTTCCGTCGCCGGTGGCGTCGGCGCTCCGGGGCGGGCCCAGATCCCCGGGCGCACCCTGCGCGGCGACCGGTGGTGGGTCCAGCCGGTCATCATCGTCACGCTGCTCGTCCTCTGGCTGCTCTACGCGCTGGTGCGGACCTCCATGCAGCGGTACTACTTCGTCGAGACGTACCACTACCTCACGCCGTTCTACTCGCCGTGCGTCACCGCCTCCTGCGTCCCGGGAGCTCGCCACCTCGGCACCTGGATGGGTGAGCTCCCACCGCTCGTCCCGTATGCGTTCTTCCTGCTGCCGATCCTGCTGGGCTTCCGGCTCACCTGCTACTACTACCGCAAGGCGTACTACCGGTCGTTCTGGCTCTCGCCGCCCGCCTGCGCCGTGGCCGAGCCGCACGCGAAGTACACGGGCGAGACGCGCTTCCCGCTCATCCTGCAGAACGTCCACCGCTACTTCTTCTACGCCGCGGTCGTCGTCTCCGGGATGAACACGCTGGACGCCTTCGACGGCTTCCACGGCAAAGACGGCGGCATCGGCATGGGCCTGGGCACGCTCATCATGCTCGTCAACGTCGCCTTCCTCTGGCTCTACACGGCGTCGTGCCATTCGTGCCGACACCTCATCGGTGGCCGGCTCAAGCACTTCTCGAAGCACCCGGTGCGTTACCGGGCCTGGACCGTCGTCTCGCGCCTCAACACCCGGCACATGCAGCTGGCCTGGACCACGCTCGGCACCCTCATGGTGACCGACGCCTACATCGCCCTGGTCGCGTCCGGGGTCGTCACGGATCTGAGGTTCTTCAACTGATGGCCGCCGAGCTGGAGCACTTCGAGTACGACGTCGTCATCGTCGGGGCCGGTGGGGCGGGCCTGCGGGCCGCGATCGCCGCGCGCGAGGCGGGACTTCGCACGGCCATCATCTGCAAGTCGCTCTTCGGCAAGGCGCACACGGTCATGGCCGAGGGCGGCATCGCCGCGAGCATGGGCAACGTCAACAGCAAGGACAGCTGGCAGGTGCACTTCCGCGACACGATGCGCGGCGGCAAGTTCCTCAACTCGTGGCGGATGGCCGAGCTGCACGCCAAGGAGGCCCCTGACCGCGTGTGGGAGCTCGAGACGTACGGCGCCCTCTTCGACCGCACTCCGGACGGACGGATCAGCCAGCGCAACTTCGGGGGCCACGAGTACCCCCGCCTCGCCCACGTCGGCGACCGCACCGGGCTCGAGCTGATCCGCACCCTGCAGCAGAAGATCGTCTCCCTCCAGCAGGACGACGAACGTGAGTCCGGCGACCCGGAGAGCCGGCTGAAGGTCTTCGCCGAGGTGACGATCACCGACCTGCTCCAGGACCCGAGCGGGGCCATCGCCGGCGCCTTCGGCTACTGGCGCGAGTCGGGTCGGTTCGTCCGCTTCAACGCCCCCGCCGTCGTCCTGGCCACCGGTGGCATCGGCAAGTCGTTCAAGGTCACCTCGAACTCATGGGAGTACACCGGGGACGGACACGCCCTGGCCCTGCGGGCGGGGTCGACCCTCGTCAACATGGAGTTCATCCAGTTCCACCCGACGGGCATGGTGTGGCCGCCCTCGGTCAAGGGCATCCTCGTCACCGAGTCGGTGCGCGGAGACGGCGGCGTGCTGAAGAACTCCGAGGGCAAGCGCTTCATGTTCGACTACGTGCCCGACGTCTTCCGCGGCCAGTACGCCGAGACCGAGGAGGAGGGCGACCGCTGGTACACCGACCCCGACAACAACAAGCGCCCCCCGGAGCTGCTCCCCCGCGACGAGGTGGCACGCGCCATCAACTCGGAGGTCAAGGCCGGCCGCGGGTCACCGCACGGCGGGGTCTTCCTCGACATCGCCTCGCGGCGCCCCCCGGAGGAGATCCTCAAGAAGCTGCCGTCGATGCACCACCAGTTCAAGGAGCTGGCCGACGTCGACATCACGAAGGAGGCGATGGAGGTCGGCCCCACCTGTCACTACGTCATGGGTGGTGTCGAGGTCGACCCGGACAGCGCCGCCGCCGCCGGGGTGCCTGGCCTCTTCGCCGCCGGAGAGGTGTCCGGCGGCATGCACGGGTCCAACCGTCTGGGCGGCAACTCCCTCTCGGACCTGCTCGTCTTCGGCGCCCGCGCCGGAACCGGCGCCGCGGCATACGTCCGGTCACTGGGCGACCGTCGGCCGGACGTCGACCAGGCGGTCGTCGACGCCGCCGCAGCCGCTGCGCTCGCGCCGTTCGAGGAGGAGGGCGGCGAGAACCCGTACACCCTCCACCAGGAGATGCAGCAGACGATGAACGACCTCGTCGGCATCATCCGCACGGCCGCAGAGATCGAACGCGCACTCGAACGGCTCGAGGACCTCAAGGCCCGCGCCGAGCACCTGACCGTCGAGGGCCACCGGCAGTTCAACCCGGGCTGGCACCTCGCCCTCGACCTGCGCAACATGCTCGCCGTCAGCGAGTGCGTGGCCCGGGCCGCGCTGCTGCGCCAGGAGAGCCGCGGTGGCCACACCCGCGACGACTACCCGACGATGGACCCGCGCTGGCGGGGCCGCAACCTCATCTGCTCGGCGGACCGCGACGGGATCGTGGTGCGCGAGCAGCCGATGCCGGCCATGCGCGGCGACCTGCTGGCCCTCTTCGACACGAGCGAGCTGGCCAAGTACCTCACGCCGGACGAGCTGGCCGACGTGCCGGCACCGGCGACGCCCACCGACGGGAGCGGGTCATGAGCTACGACGCGAGGTTCCGGGTCTGGCGCGGCGACGCCGACGGCGGCGAGCTCGTCGACTACACCGTCGAGGTCAACGAGGGCGAGGTCGTGCTCGACATCATCCACCGCATCCAGGCCACCCAGTCGGGTGACCTCGCGGTGCGTTGGAACTGCAAGGCCGGCAAGTGCGGATCGTGCAGCGCCGAGGTCAACGGCATGCCGCGGCTGCTGTGCATGACCCGGATGTCGACGTTCACCGAGACCGAGGTGGTCACCGTGACGCCGATGCGTGCCTTCCCGGTCATCCGCGACCTCGTGACCGACGTGTCCTTCAACTACGCGAAGGCCCGCCAGATCCCGGCGTTCGCGCCGCCCGAGGGGGTGGCGCCCGGCGACTACCGGATGCAGCAGGTCGACGTCGAGCGCTCGCAGGAGTTCCGCAAGTGCATCGAGTGCTTCCTCTGCCAGGACACCTGCCACGTCGTGCGTGACCACGAGAACAACAAGGAGGCGTTCGCCGGACCCCGTTTCCTCATCCGTGCGGCCGAGCTCGACATGCACCCGCTCGACGCGCGCGAAGACCGTGCGGACTTCGCCCGCGACGAACAGGGCATCGGGATGTGCAACATCACGAAGTGCTGCACCGAGGTCTGCCCCGAGCACATCAAGATCACCGACAACGCGATCATCCCGATGAAGGAGCGCGTGGTCGGCCGTCACTACGACCCGCTCGTGTGGCTGGGCACGAAGATCGGTCTCCGCAAGCGCTGAGCGCCCGGACAGCGCTGACCCGCTGACTGGCGCGTGACAGTGGAAATGGTCACACTCGGCGTCTACCGGACGGTAGCCGTCGGACCGCGCGAAGCCTCGGGGATAGGGTTTCGACCGTGGCCACTAATACTCTCCCGGTGACGGGATCGAATCGACCTGCATCGGCCCGCCGGAACACCGTGTTCATGAAGATGCTCATGGCCGGCTCGGGCGCCTTGTTCGTGTTCTACGTCCTCGTGCACATGTACGGCAACCTCAAGATCTTCGCCGGCGTCGACGCGTTCAACGAGTACGCCGAGCACCTCCGGACGTTGTTCACGCCCTTCCTGCCGTATGCCGGCTTCCTCTGGCTCTTCCGGGTCCTCCTCATCGCGGCGCTGGTGGCTCACGCGTGGTCCGCGTTCTACCTGTGGAGCCGTGCTCGCGGTGCCCGGACGACGCGCTACGTGGCCAAGGCCGCGGCCCGTGCCACGGTCAAGAGCAAGATGATGCGCTGGGGCGGCGTCGCGCTGCTCCTCTTCCTCGTGTGGCACCTGCTCCAGTTCACGATCGTCAAGTTCAACGTCGGCTCGCTTCCGGCCGAGGGCAGCCCGGGCCTGCTCGTCATCAGCAGCTTCCAGGTGTGGTGGGTCGTCCTGATCTACCTGCTCGCCCTCGTCGCCCTGGGCCTGCACCTCTACCACGGGGTCTGGAGCGCCAGCCAGACCCTTGGCTGGGCGGGCAACGCCGCCGCACGCCGCCGCGCCAAGACGCTCGGGACGGTCATCGCGCTCGTCACGAGCGTGGGGTTCGCCCTCCCCCCGCTCGCCATCCTCTTCGGACTCGTCAAGGGAAGCTGACCAGTGACCAYGACATCCACGTCGCCCTCCTCGCCCGTGCCCGGTCTCATCCACGGCGTATACGCCGAGGGTGAGCCGATCCGCGACACGAAGGCCCCGGCCGGCCCGATCGACCGCCGCTGGAACACGCGCAAGTTCGAGGCCTCCCTCGTCAACCCCGCCAACCGGCGCAAGCTGTCCGTCATCATCGTCGGCACCGGACTGGCCGGTGGCGCGGCCGCCGCGACACTCGGCGAGGCCGGCTACCAGGTCAAGTCCTTCTGCTACCAGGACTCCCCGCGTCGCGCGCACTCGATCGCCGCGCAGGGCGGGATCAACGCCGCCAAGAACTACAAGGAGGACGGCGACTCCGTCTACCGCCTCTTCTACGACACCGTCAAGGGCGGCGACTACCGCTCGCGCGAGTCGAACGTCTACCGCCTCGCCGAGGTCAGCACCAACATCATCGACCAGTGCGTCGCGCAGGGCGTGCCCTTCGCCCGCGAGTACGGCGGCCTCCTCGACAACCGCTCCTTCGGCGGGGTCCAGGTCTCGCGCACCTTCTACGCCCGCGGCCAGACCGGCCAGCAGCTGCTCATCGGCGCCTACCAGGCCCTCGAGCGCCAGGTCGCGGCCGGCACGGTGGAGATGTTCAGCCGCCACGAGATGCTCGAGGTCGTGGTCGTCGACGGCAAGGCCCGCGGCATCATCGCCCGCGACCTCGTCACGGGCGAGATCGAGACGCACCTCGCCGACGCCGTCGTGCTCGCATCGGGCGGCTACGGCAACGTCTTCTACCTCTCGACCAACGCGATGGGCAGCAACGTCACCGCGACGTGGCGCGCGCACCGCAAGGGCGCACACTTCGCCAACCCCTGCTACACGCAGATCCACCCGACGTGCATCCCGGTGGCCGGTGAGCACCAGAGCAAGCTGACGCTCATGTCGGAGTCGCTGCGCAACGACGGCCGCATCTGGGTGCCGAAGAACGCTGCGGACTGCGAGAAGGACCCGCGCCAGATCCCCGAGGAGGACCGCGACTACTACCTCGAGCGGATCTACCCCTCGTTCGGCAACCTCGTCCCGCGTGACATCGCGAGCCGCCAGGCCAAGAACGTCTGCGACGAGGGCCGCGGCGTCGGTCCCAAGGTCGGCGACTTCCGCCGCGGGGTCTACCTCGACTTCACCGACGCCCTGAAGCGCATGAGCGCCGAGGCCGTCGCGGAGAAGTACGGCAACCTGCTCGACATGTACCAGCGGATCACGGGTGAGAATCCCTACGAGGTGCCGATGCGCATCTACCCCGCGGTGCACTACACGATGGGCGGCCTCTGGGTCGACTACGACCTCCAGTCGAGCATCCCGGGCCTGTTCGTCACGGGCGAGGCGAACTTCTCCGACCACGGCGCCAACCGTCTCGGCGCCTCGGCACTCATGCAGGGCCTGGCCGACGGATACTTCGTGCTCCCGCACACGATCCGCGACTACCTCGCCAAGGGCCCCTTCCCCAAGCTCGAGGAGTCCCACGAGGCCGTCGTCGAGGCCCGCGCCTCGGTCGACGCGCGTGTCGCCAAGTTCCTGTCGATCAACGGCGACCGCTCGGTCGACTCCTTCCACAAGGAGCTCGGCAACATCATGTGGGAGTTCTGCGGCATGGAGCGCTCCGAGGAGGGGCTGCTCAAGGCCATTGACCTCATCCGCGGCCTGCGCGACGAGTTCTGGCGCAACGTCAAGGTGCTCGGCAGTGCTGACACGCTCAACCAGAGCCTCGAGAAGGCCGGCCGCGTCGCCGACTTCCTCGAGCTCGGAGAGCTGATGTGCATCGACGCGCTGCACCGTCGCGAGTCGTGCGGTGGTCACTTCCGCGCCGAGTCCCAGACCGAGGACGGCGAGGCGCTGCGTCACGACGACGAGTACGCCTACGTCGCCGCGTGGGAGTGGGGCGGTCAGGACGGCGCGCCGGTCCTGCACAAGGAAGACCTGGTCTACGAATTCGTCGAGATGAAGCAGCGGAGCTACAAGTGAATCTGACTCTCAAGATCTGGCGCCAGTCCGGGCCCAAGGCCAAGGGCGAGATGGTGACCTACCCGGTCACCGACATCTCCGAGGACATGTCGTTCCTCGAGATGCTCGACGTGCTCAACGAGCAGCTCAACGCCCGCGGTGAGGAGCCGATCGCCTTCGACTCCGACTGTCGCGAGGGCATCTGCGGCATGTGCGGCCTCATGATCTCCGGCAAGGCACACGGCCCCGAGGTCACGACGACGTGCCAGCTGCACATGCGCAGCTTCTCCGACGGGGACGAGATCACCATCGAGCCGTGGCGCGCCGACGCGTTCCCCGTCATCAAGGACCTCGTCGTCGACCGCGGCAGCTTCGACCGCATCATCCAGGCGGGCGGCTTCATCAGCGCCAACACCGGCTCGGCCCCCGAGGCCCACTCGGTGCCGGTGCCCAAGCCCAAGGCCGACCGCGCCTTCATGGCGGCGGCCTGCATCGGCTGCGGTGCCTGCGTCGCGGCCTGCCCGAACGCGTCCGGCATGCTCTTCATGGGCGCGAAGATCACTCACCTCGGCGAGCTCCCCCAGGGCCAGCCGGAGCGTGACGCCCGCGTCGTCAACATGGTGACCCAGCACGACCACGAGGGCTTCGGCGGCTGCACGAACATCGGCGAGTGCTCCTCGGCCTGCCCCAAGGAGATCCCGCTCGACGTCATCAACCAGCTCAACAAGGACCTGCGCGGCGCCCTGATGCGCGGCGAGTGAGGCGCGACGCGCCCACCGCAGGACCCCCGACGACCCGCCCCGGAGCATCCGGGGCGGGTTAGTCTTTCCCGGCGATGAAGCCTCGAGACTCGGCCCGACCTCGCCCGTGGACGCTCACCGTCGCGGGCGCGGCGCTCAGCGCGCCCGGGCTCGGGCTCGCCCTGACGACGACGTATGCCGTCCCGCCCGCCTCCGGTACGCCCCTCCCCCGCGTCGCACCCGCGGCAGCAGCACCCGTCGCCGCACCGACCTGTGCGGCGTGGCAGACCCGCCAGGCCGTCCCGGTCGGGGTCACGCTGACACCGCGGGTCTTCCCGACCGACGAGCCCGCGGCCCGGACGTCGAGCGCGCGACCCTCCGCGACCACCTCCGCGACGACCTCCGCCTCGGCGCGGGCCCCCGTACCAGTCCCGCGCCCGACGGTCGCGGCGACACCGGCGAAGCCGCCGAAGGTCCGCGTCGTCTGCCGCAACGCGCCACCCACCCCCTTCGCCCATCCCGCGTGGAAGGCCGAGACGGTCGTCGGTGGCTCGCGCCTGGCCGAGACAGGTGTCGTCGTCGACCGCCCGGCCTCCGTGCCCGCGCCGCCCGAGGTCTACGACGTCTCGTACGTCGTGGCCGACCTCGACACCGGTGAGGTCCTCGCCGCCAAGTCGCCGCACGCGTGGCTGCGCCCGGCCAGCACCCTCAAGACCCTGACCGCCCTGACGTTGATGCCGCGTCTCGACCCGCGACGGGTCGTCGTCGCCGGCCAGGACGCCCAGGACGCGGCCGGGTCGCGCGTCGGCATCCTCGCCGGCAACCGCTACCCCGTCTCGAGCCTCTTCGACGCCATGCTGATGTTCTCGGCCAACGACGCCGTCTACGCGCTCGCCGACGCCGCCGGTGGCTATGAGGCCACGGTGGAGCTGATGAACGTCAAAGCCCGTGAGGTCGGGGCCCACGACACCCTCACCGTCGACCCGAGCGGCCTCGACGACGGCGCCCAGCGGTCGAGCGCCTACGACCTGGCGCTCATCGGGCGCGACGCCATGCGCCTGCCGGCCTTCCGCGCCACGATCACCAAGCGCGACAGCGTCTTCCCCGGCGGGAAGGACAAGCGGGGGAAGGTGTGGCCCGCCTTCCACGTCTACAACATCAACGAGCTGCTGCAGCACTACCCCGGCGCCGTGGGCATCAAGCCCGGCCGCACCGACCGGGCACAGCACACCTTCATCGGGGCCGCGACCCGCGGTGGTCGCACCCTCGTCGTGACGCAGATGGGCAGCATCACCGGCTCGTGGAAGCCGACGGCGGCCCTGCTCGACTGGGGCTTCGCCAACGCCGACCGGGTCACGCCCGTCGGGCGGCTCGTCGAGCCCGGCGAGGCCGCGGCGCCCGCCGCCGCACCCGAGCTGCCGGAGCTGCCCACTGG
>NZ_JBFRDT010000033.1:0-22325 GCF_052113925.1 Terrabacter sp. RAF57
GCCGAGGGCAAGAGCGCGGCCGAAGCTCGACGGTGCCTGAAACGCCACCTCGCTGCCGTCGTGTACCGAGCCATGATCCGCGACCTGCAAGCCCAAAAGCCACCGCTGCCAAAGGCAAACTCCGACGCCGCTTGACGAGAGCGGCGCCCGAACCGCGAGGCCGTGATCCGGCTCGTCGGGGCGGTCCTGGCCGAGCAGCACGACGAGTGGGCCGAGCAGCGCCGCTACCTCGGCCTCGAAGCGTTGAAGAACGCCCGCACGGTCCTGACCGACCGCGAGTCCGACACGCCCACCGAGGAGGTGAACACCGACCTCATCGCCGGAGCGATCAGCGCCTAACCAAACGACCTCAAAGCATCAACGTCGAACACCACGGATCCGGACTTGACCCCGGGCGCCGTTGCTAGCCTGAAACGTAGGGAGATCTGGACTCGGTCGTGATGGGTCGGCCCAACTGTAGGGTCCTGTGCGGCTAGTCTCGCTGCCTGTTGAGCATCGCTCAGGTCAGTCCACGTGCATGCGACTGTTGGTGTCGAACACGGTCAGTTCGTCGGCGGTGGCCACGTGCCTCACGACGAAGGCGCGCTGGCCAACTCGCCAAAGCCCTTCACCGCGCTGCAGATCAGGCAGCTGAGCGCGTTCGGCGCCGGACAAGCCTAGTTCGAGTGCGGCCCGGGGCGCCTCGCTGACTTCCTGCTGGTAGACGATCTTGGTCGAGCAGTCACCGAGCAGCCCTCGTGCCAAGGCACGGGCTTCGGAGCTTGCGTCTCCGACGGCGTCGAGGTCAGAGATCCGGTGGACGATGAGCAGGTTCGCGATCCCAAGCCCGCGGGAGAGTTTCCACTGGGACTGCATACGAGCCAGAAGGGCCGGCTGACGCATGAGTCGCCATGCCTCGTCGTAGATGACCCACCGCTGTCCGCCGTCGGGGGATGCCAACGCCGCTTCCATCCACGCTGAGGCGCAGGTCATGACCATGGCGATGAGTTGATCCGAGCCCTGGATCTGCGAGAGGTCCAGCGACACCATAGGCAGGGATGGGTCGAAGTTGATGGTGGACGGGCCGTCGAAGAGGCCGCTGAGGTCGCCGGATACGAGGCGACGTACAGCGTGCGCGAGGTCGCGCCCGTCGCGGGCTAGCTCGGCTGGAGTAGCGCCGGGCAGGCCGTCACTGGGCTCCAGGAGGAGATCGACGACGAGGGGAAGCGTGGGCTCCGATGCCGCGCGCGCCGCGCCAGCCAGAGCGACGTCGAGCGCGGTGTGCTCGACGGAAGCGAGCGGACGTCCGAGGGATGACTGCGCCAGGGAGCCGACGAGCGCGCGGCGGCGGTTGGTGACCACGGCAGCCCACTGACCGTCCGTCAGCGTTTCGTCGCGAGGGCCTGGATCCAAAGGGTTGAGCCGGTTGGTGGATCCGCCGCCGAGCTCGATCGCCACGCCACCGACCGCCCGGGCGACGACGGACCATTCGCCTTTGGGGTCGCCTGGCACGTAGACGCGGCGGCCGAAGGCGATCGACCTGGTGGCCAGTGATTTGGCGAGGCAGGACTTGCCCTTCCCCACGACCCCTGCGAGCAGGCAGTTGGGGTTGGTGATAACTCCTTGGCGGTAGAGCACCCATGGGTCGAAGCAGAAACCGCCGCCGGACCAGGCGTCCTGCCCGACATAGACGCCTTCGCTGCCAAGGCCACCCTCTGCAAGGAAGGGGTAGGCACCGGCGACCACGTCGGAGGTCGCACGATGCCCAGGAAGACTGAGCCGACGATAGGACCGGCCAGCCTCAGGACCGCCTTCACCGTCGGCAGGGAGGAAGGAGGTCGCGTCGCCGTCGGCTACCGAGCTGCCCGCAGCCTTCCTACCCGAACGCGCGTGCGTGGACTTCTCGGACCGGCGGCCTCGACGCTGCTTCGTGCCCTGCGGGGAGTAGAAGCCACCCGCCGCCCCCGAGCTCTTCATCGGCTCACCTTCCGCGCGAGCGGGAGGGAGGCAGAGACGAAGGCGCGGGCCTGCTGTCCGTAGAGCCGCCGTGACTCGCACCCGCACTGGATCGCGGCCCGCGAGATCTCCGCCACCGACGCCTCTAACTCGTCTAAGGACGGCGCGGTGACGGAGATGAGGCCGGTGAGCTTCACGTCCGCGTGGCCGCTGATGAGTGCGCGTTCGCGCTCGATGACGTCGTCGCGCTCGGCGCCATCCGACAGGTCGGCGATCGCGCCGATCTTGGCCTTCTGCGCCGCCTCGGTGGCGTACTCCACCTTGGCCTTGCGGATGTCGCGCATCGCGACGTCGGCCGGGATCGGCTGGATCGTCAACGAGAGCGTCTTGCGGATGCCGGCCTGGAAGACGAGGGAGTGCAGGAAGTAGGGAGGCGCCCCCACCCGAGGCCACTCGTTGATCCACAGCACTGCGGAATATGCCGTGTCGTGGCGGACGTGACCCCACTCCTCATCCATGGCCACAGGTCCGGCGCTGGCAAGCGTGCGAAGTTCGCGATCGGTGGACGCGTGACCGGGCTCGAAGGCCTCACGAACGGTGGCGGCGAGCTCGGACTCGTTGAACCAGGTGGCCAGCGACAGGTCGGCCGCCCGCAGCCCCGACTCGAACGACGTCATTTCCTGTCGCAGGAATGCAGCCGCCCCTCGCAACCCGCGGCCCGCCTGCTTGATGTGAGCGCGGGCACTTCGCAGGTCGAGGGACAGCGCGATGAGGGTRCGGTGTGTCGACGCTGCGGGCGCTGCGGTCTTCATCAGGGATTCGTACTGCTCAACGGCCCACTGGCCCGGCTGCTTCACGCCGTTGAGTTCCCACCATCCGGTGATGCCACGTCCCGCATCCGGCAGGGAGACCTCGAGGACCTGGAGGCGGCACCCGGTCCCCGAGGCCGCGAGGCTCGCCAGGGCACGTCCCCATCCGTGGACCCGCCGGGCTTGCTCGTCACTCGACAGGAGTACGTATGCCGGGTGCTTGACGAGTGCGACCGCAGTGAGTGTGTGCGCGTGCGGGTCGTGAAGCATCGCAGCCCCGGATTCCTCGTCGACGAAGAAGCGCAGAGCTGCGGCATCGCCGGGCAAGGCGAGCGTGCCCCCGGGGCGCGGGATCGAGGGTCGGACGCGGAACTTGGTCTGTCCGTTGATCTTCCGTGTCGCGAAATGGCCTGCGGTCGGCAGGGACTCGACCGCAGGCCGGCCGTGCCACCGCACGAAGGCAAGCGCGATCAACCCACCCCACAAGGGGGCGGTGAGCCCCGCACCCGTGGCGCTGCCCAGGAAGATGGCCGGTACGAACAACAGGACCGCGACGCAGAGGCAGAGGATCCGTGAGGCGGAGAGCCCGAGCAGAAGCCCGCGCCGGGGGAGTCGCCCGAACCGGACCGTCATGGGGGTCGTGGCATCAGTCATGGTCAGCTCCTCGAAGTGTGGGTGAGCGGCTGCCTCATCGGTGTCTCCTGGACGGCCGAGCTCGCGCCGGAGGTCGGAGACTCGGACACTCCAGGCGGGTTGGTCGCGACGTCGCCGGCCTTCATGACGGCGGCCTTGGCGCCAAGGGCAACGCCCGCAACGGCGGCAGCTGGGGCAGCCAGCGAAGCGGCGGCTGCGGCGCCTCCTCCGCTGGCTGCTCCAGCCGGTCCAGCGGCACCCGACGAAGCACCCGATCCGGCACCAAGCGACGATGGCCCGCTGGGCCCGCTGGAACCGCCCGGCCCACCCGGGCCGTTGGAGCCCGCCGGACCGGGGCGGGGTGGAGGTGGAGGTGGAGGCATGCTGCTGCTCCCGCTCCCATGGCGCCGCCCCGAGGATCCGATGGAGGCGAGTGCTCGGCCCTGTGCCTGAAGCGCGCTCACCTTCTGAGGCGCGCTCACCAGCGCTTGGGCGCCGACCGAGGCCTGTCGGGCTGTTGCGTGCGCTGAGTGGAGAGTGTCGCCGGCGAAGTGGAACATCCGGATGGCGGCCCACGGTGCCAGTCCACCCAGAAGCAGGATCAGAGACCCTCCGGCGAGCTGAGTGACTGCTTGGCCCGCGCCTGACCCGGAGTGGCCGGCACCGTTAAGGACGGCGACTCCGATGCTGAGGATGATGACGAGGAGCAGCTTCGAGACGATCATGGCCGCGACGAACTCGATCCATCGACGCACCCAGGCTCGCGTGACGTCGGCGGTGGCGCCGGCGAAAGCCAACGGCGCGAGCACGGCCGCCACGATGAGCATCAGCTTGCGGATCATCATGGCGGCCCACACCACGACTGCAGCGACGATGATGACGACCGCCAGCAGGATGACGACGGCAGGGTTCTGCATCTGGGCGAGGCCGACGAACGACAGCTTGCTGCCCAGCGCTCCGATCTGTGTGCCCATGGTGACTTGCACGACGCCGTCGCTCAGGGCGTCGACTGCACCCAGCAGGACACGCGTCGTGGCGAGGGCCAGCGCCGACCCCACGAAGCTGATGAGCAGTCCGGAGAAGGCTCGACCCAGGGCTGGTGCATGCCCGCGAAGGGCGGCCGAGGTCACCTGGATCACGAAGAGGCCCACGCAGAGAGTGGCGGCTATCGCGCCGGTGATCGTCATCTCGCGGAGCAGCGCCGGCGACTGCAAGTCCAGAGTGGTGGCCTCGCTGATCTGCTGCCAGAGCCAGGTGATGGCGTTCTGCGCAGCGAGCCCGAAGTAGCCGGCGATGTTGCTGAAGGCGCCAGTGACGACATTGGAGGCTGCTCCGGCGGTGCCGGAGGCTGCCGTGAAGACGAGGCACATCGGGTTGGTGGCCATGATCCCGTCGCAGCTCATGACGCACCCGCCGCCAGGGACGAGTAGGTCACGGCTGTCACGAAGCCCCACGACGCTCGGGTGGGCGGGCCCTGCAGGTTGAGCGTCATAGCGACCGACGAGGTTGAGCTGACCCGACGCCCGCCTTTGATGTAGTGGAGGTTCACGGTGGCGGACACCTGGCGTCCGGTAATGCCCGGGTCGCTGATCCGGCCGCTCGAGACGGCGGTGCTCCACGCCATCGGCTCCTCCACACCGTCGATCTGCACGGTGGTGAACGCGTCCTGAAGCCCCAGCCCTGTCCAGACGTGCTCTGAGGGGACCGCAGAGGCCTGGCCGACGGCATCGGTCACGGAATGGACCGCGAGCTGTCCGCGCAGCTCCTTGGGCACGAGTCCGACGACAAGAGGCTCAGAGGTCTGTGCCGACTCCGACTGCACCCAGGCAAGGTGCTCTGCTCGAGGTGTGCGGTAGTCCTGCGTCAACAGCCGGCGGACGAACTCGGCGGCGTAGAGGTCGGGCTGCTGAGAGGCCTCGCCCGCGATACGCAGCCCGAGCGGTCCGGGGGCGACAGGTACAGCGCCGCGAAGGCGGTCGAGCTCCGATGCCAACGGATCCCTGTCGGCATTTGGCGATCCACGGTCCGAGAGGGTCGGCGTCGCCGAGGTCTGAGCCTTCGGAGACGCGGCTGTCTCCGGTGGGGATGAGCGCGAGTCATCCGCACGTGAAAGCGCGACGACGATACCGGCAGCGACAAGAAGCAACGCCACGCTCGCGGCGATCAGAAAGGGGCGGAAAGCTCTACAGTTCATGTCACTGGACCGCGGAGCCTGCGGCGCTGAAGAACGTCACGAGGGTGTTGGCCGCGCCGATCAGCATCGCGGCCCCGACCGACACCAGCACGCCGGTCTTGCCGCGACCAGCGACGTGCGGGTTGGACGAGTGCGAGCCGACGGCCCATGCGATCGCCGAGATGGCGATGCCAGCGACCGAGGCGATCAGGCCGAAGGTCAGCAGGGCGCCGACGATCTTCTCGATGGCCGCGATGCCGGGGAGGCCGTTCTGGTTGGGCGGGACGTCGACGGAGGGGATCATCCAGGTCTTCATCGTGGTGCCTTTCGCAGCTCGCGCGGACCAGCTCCGCGCATGACTGCGATAGAGAACGGTCCGGGGCACCATCCGTCGAGGTGCACGCGCCACCCCGGAAGTCGTGACCGCTACGAGATGTGACGGAGACCCGAAACGCCCTCTGAGACAAAGGACTCGTAGGAGACGACGCGCACGACGTCGCCGGTCCGGGGAGCGTTGACGACGAGTCCGTGGCCGATGTACATGCCGACGTGGCCGGGTGACGCGAGTGTCCCTGCGGACCCCGGGATCATCACGAGGTCGCCGGGCTGGAGTCCGCTCTCGGTCGTCGCGGCGCCGTCACGCAGCTGCTGGCTGACCACTCGTCCGATGGAGACTCCGGCTCGACGCCACGCCTGTTGGGTCAGTCCCGAGCAGTCGAACGCCCCGGGCCCGTTGCCGCCCCACAGGTAGGGCTTGCCCAGCTGGGCCAGTGCGAACGTCACCGCGGCGCGGGCGCTGAGGGTCGCCGTGGACGCGATCGCGAACCCGGCCGGGAGTCCGTGGGTGCCGGCTCCGCCGGGAGTTAGAGCGCCGGCGGGTGCACCTCCGCAGTCCAAGGTCGCGGTGTCGCCTGCGATGGCAGCCAGGATCGAGGACGCCCTCCTCGTCTGCCGCTGGTAGTTCCCTCCCACGACGGCCGACCCGCCGTTGGCACCGCTGGGTCGCCCGGTGAACGCCGACCTTTGAACCATCTGGGCGGCATACCAAGGCGTCATCGACTGCCAGCCGTCGAGCTGGAGCAGGGCGTCGACGAAGAGGTGCGTCGACTCCGTGGCGTCCATCCGCTTGGCGGCGCTGCCCCAGCCGGGACGCTGCTGGAAGAGCCCCAATGAGTCGTGGTCGTAGCCCACGCCCTGACTGGGGATGCCAGCCCCCGCAGGGTCGTTCGGGTTCGAAAGGATCCGCAGGTCGGACTCTGCCAGCGCCACCATCAGCGCGATGTAGGCGCCGGCCCGACCGGCTCGCTGTTGCGCAGCGGCGACGATGGTTCGGGCGTTCTGCGCCTGGGCGGGGGAGAGCCCGGACACGGCTCCGCTGGAGACGCATACGGGAGGGCGGGTCGGCAGCGCGCCACTCTGAGTGGCGGCGACCGTGACGACGCCCAAGCCCCCGAGCACTACGGCACCACCGGCGGCCACGACGGCTGCTGCACGGGGGAGCGACATGGTGCGCGAACCGCGTCGAGGGGGCACCACCTGCAGGCCGTCCGCGCATGGTGCCCCACGAACGCTGGTTGTCCTCACCGAGGAGGTATGCCGCATGGTGCGACTCAGATCGAAGCCGCGTCAGCCTGTGGTGCTGAAGGCCGATGCCACCGACGCGCGTCTGCTCGCGATCGAGCTCGCCGGCGTTGTGCCCCAGTCGCAGGTTGTCGACGTCATGGGACTGGGTCTCGTTCTGGAGCCGGGGGAGCGCCCCTGGCGACGGGTGGTTCTCGAAGTGCGTCACGCTGACGGGCGTAGCTGGCGTGGACAGGAGCGCGGCATCGGTGTCCTGACGGATCGGCGCATCTTGGTGAATCTCGTTTCAGGACCAACAGTTTCGTACTGGTGGGGTTCGCTCGTCGGCTTCTTCCCGAACGTCGAGGGCGGCTACGCAGTCCTCGACTACGGCGACGGCATTCAGCGGTTGGTGTCGAGCCCGGCAATGGCGACCATCGCAGTCGCTGGCGTGGCCGCCATCTACGGCGTGGTCGGACTCGCCGAACACCCTGCACTCGCGAGCTTGCGAGTGGCGTCGTGACCGCGCAGGGTCTGCGCCTGGCGACGGGCGTACTGCCGTTGCCCGGGAGTGAGGTCCTGGGAGAGTGCATACAGCCGCAGCAGCCCCGGCCAGCCGGACGGGGAGCCGGCCAGGAGGCGGTGCACAGCGCGGCGCTGGGCGGCCGAGAAGCCGAGCTGCTCGAGCATGCGCTTGGTGCAGGCGCGGGAGTTGCCGCCGGCGCGCTTAGTCGTGATGGTCGTGAGAGGGTCCGTGGCGCCTCGTCGTCGGGCCTCTTCGATGCGGGAGATGAAGAGGTCGAAGACCGGCGTGAGGTTGATGCCGGCGAGCTCCTCCGCGGTGAGGTGCAGCTGCTCGGCCGTCCACTCGGTGAAGGTCTTGGTCATGTCGCTCACGCCACCTCAGACATCTCGAGGTCGGCGAACACGACCGGCTCGCCAGGGCTCACATGGGTCATCCCGTGAAGGGCGTCGGCCTGGGCGGCGCGCGCGGAGCCGAGCGCGCCCTTCGTGGCGACGCCGCGCAGCATGATGAAGAGCTGTTGCGGCTCCATCGACCTGGCCATCCGCTCGTGGGAGCCGAGCCATTCCATGGCGGCGAGGAGCTCATCCGTGGCGTGCTCGGGTGTCACCGGCACCGGCGAGCTGGACCCCATCGGGATGACGAGGCACAGTCCCTTGGTGCAGATCGAGTCGCGGACCGTGACCCACAGGTCGTCCCTCTCGGGGCAGGGCTCCCCAAGTGGCCGGCAGCGCGCCAAGGCGTCCGCGATCTCTCTTGCTTTGGCTTCCTGACCGGTCATCCCCTGCTCCTCCGAGAGATCGGCGGGGCCATCACGGTCCCCCGCCTAATGTCAGTTGTCCCGCTTTCTGGCGCGCGGCGTCGCCGGGGACGGCCGTACCTGTGGACAACCCACGGACCTAATGCCGTTGTCCACAGCCCAGGCGTGCACGTGTTGCGAACGAATCGAGAACGCGGACAATCTGGCAGTCCGCAGTCGAGTGGGACTCTCTGGTGCCGCGATGCCGTCCTCGAGGCGAGGGCGGTCGCGCTCGGTCCGCTGTGCGGTTCGGCTTCGAGAGTGCTGGTCACAGGACTCACTCGATCAGCCAGCGCAGGGACGTCGACACCATGCCGATGGGACGTATCGGGACGTCCTCGGCGTGATCAAGACGTCCGCAATCGTCCCTGGGGGAGTCATGTCCAATGAGCGACTGAGATCTGCGATCGCGAGTGCCGGCCTCACGACGCAGACGTTCAGCGAACTCGTCGAAGTGGATCCCAAGACGGTCGAGCGATGGATCGCAGCAGACCGCCTGCCGCACCGTGCCCATCGGATACGCGCGTCCGAGGTCCTGCGCAAGAGTGATGGGTTCCTTTGGCCGGCAACATATTCCGATCGGGCAAGCGCATCCGCGACACAAGCCGAGCTCGTGCGCGTCTACCCGAGCAGGTCCGCCATTGAGCCCTCGACCTGGCTTGAGCTCGTCGACCACGCCAAGGAGCGCATCGACGTTCTCGCGTATGCCGCCAGCTTCCTGCACGACAGCATCCCCGAGTTCCTGAACAGGCTGGCCGGAAGATCGCGGCAGGGGGTCCAGGTGAGGCTGCTCTTCGGCGACCCCGCCGGCCGAGCAGTTGCCCTGCGGGGACAGGAGGAGGGCATCGGCGAGCTGATGGCCGCGCGCTGCAAGCT
This sequence comes from Terrabacter sp. RAF57, assembly GCF_052113925.1. Lineage (NCBI taxonomy): Bacteria > Bacillati > Actinomycetota > Actinomycetes > Micrococcales > Intrasporangiaceae > Terrabacter > Terrabacter sp. RAF57. The sequence continues at coordinate 9,309 of NZ_JBFRDT010000033.1, forward strand.
CACGTGGGTCTACGTCGCACCACTGTTAGCCGCCAACGCGATCCAGGCTCGACGGCACGACACGACGCTCTACGCCTCCCTCTTCCGGTTCGACGACACGCTGCTGGTCAATGGGCACACGTACGGAACGTGCGCCTCGCAGTCTCCGGTGCTGCACCTGTGCCGGCTCCCGGGCGGGCGGTTGTTCACGCATCACGTCGAGTCGTTCGACCGAGTCTGGGCGTCCGCCCCAGATGGCGACTTCCTCGAGCGCGGATAGGCTCATCCGGCATGGGACGCATTGACTACATCGATGACCCCGAGGCACCTGCGATCAACAGTGTCGTCCCGTCCGTCGTGGCGATCGTGCAGGCGGAGGACGGCCGGGTGCTCATGATCCACAAGACCGACAACGACAAGTGGGCCTTGCCTGGCGGCGGGCACGAGCCCGGAGAAGCCATCGCCGACACCGTCAAGCGCGAGGTCCGGGAGGAGACCGGCTACGACGTCGAGGTCGAAGCGATCACCGGCATCTACACCAACCCCGGGCACGTGATGGCCTACGACGACGGTGAGGTCCGGCAACAGTTCTCAATCGCCTTCAAGGCCAGGCTCGTTGGAGGCCACAGTCGCACCAGCAGCGAGAGCAGCGAGGTCGAGTGGCTGACGAACGCCGAGATCGAATCGCTCCCGATCCACCCCTCCATGCGCCTACGCCTTGAGCATGCTCTCAGCGACAGAGAGCGGCCATTCATCGGGTAGGTTCAGTCGCCCACGCGCCCGTTCGGCGCCAGCGAGAAGCGTCGACGTCGAGGCGGCAACTGCGCGATGTACTGGGTCGTCGGTGGGATACCGTTCGAGCACCTCGCGAAGCCTTGATGAGGGGGTCGTCGGAGATCCATCCGGTCCGATCACGAGATCGAGGAGCAGCAGCGATTCCGCGTCCATCGGGTCAGGCTTTGGCAGTGTTGCCAGTGCTTGACTGAGACCTCGCTGAGTAGCCTCGTATTCGGCGCCGGTGTGGTGCGCGACGAGCGCGACAACGTTGGCCGGGGCCGAGATCTCCTGCAGAAAGACGGCCCCGTCCAGCGGATGGAAGCGCGTACGGACGAGCGCCGGGGCGTAGCCCAAGTCATGGAGCCAAGCCGCCATCGCCACGTCGCGGGACACCTTGCCCGACGCCGCGAGGCTGTCAGCCAACCGACCCACCGCCTGAACGTGTGCCCACCGGGATCCCAGCTCGGCCAGGTGGCGAGCCGCCAGCTCACGTGCGTCATGGATCTGCATCGCCAACATCCTGCCCGATCGCGCTTGTCCATCCCGCGGTCCTCCGAGGATGGCCGAACGCTCAAGAGTCTGCGGACGTGGGTGCACGCGTGCCATGGCGATCAGGATTGACCCTTCGTCTGCTGGTCGGACCAGGGCCGTGGCGGTCACGAGGCGGGTGGCGCTGCCGGGTCCAGCTCCGTGCGCCGGATGTCACGACGCAGCGTTGCCTCGTCGACGCCGAGCAGCAGCGCTGCGCGGGTGGCGCCCGAGATCCGTACGAGGCCTCGCTGAGCCTCGAGCAACTTGGTCTCGGACGCCGCGAGCCGGGCCTGGGCTCCGGCGCAGCCCTTGCCGGCCCTCTCGACCTTGCGCAAGGCGTCGGTCTCTGCCCGCTGAGCCTCGAGCAGGCGCTGCCGAGCTCCGGCGTCTACAGGGTGTCGCATGGGAGGTCCTTCCTCTCGGTTCCTTGTGGTCCCAAGACGAAGGCATGGGGTCACCGGTGGCGTGGCGCGGTCGGCGTCAGCAGGTTCGCGGGCAGCCATTGCTGAACGACAGCGGCGTCGGTCTCGATGACGTAGGTGACGAGCGCCCACCAGCCGTCAGCACGCCGTGACCACTCGACAATCAGCCCGGGGTGAGGTCCGCGCGACGACTCCGGGCCAGTGACCCAACAATGCCGGCGAGCCGGCGGCGCCAGCGGGATGGGGTGGTCATGCCCTCGTCCCGATCCACCAGCCATGCACCAAGTGTCTCGCATAGCCGAACACCTGTTCGACCGGCTCAGTTGGGCGCGGAAGCGTCGGTGACGCCAAGGCCGACGCCCGTACAGGGGAGACGGGCGCCGGCTCGACGAGCATACGGCCGCTGGAGTGGCTGACTCTCGGTCATACACAGGGCGGCCCGGACCCCCACCGACGGATGTCGCTACTTTGCAGGCCCCAAACCTGGAGCCACGATGCCGCGCCCCGCTCGCGCCCTCTTCTGCCGGACCTGGCCTCCTCAGGACCGGTCCTCAAGCTGCCGACTCGCCCGCGCCCTTTCCAATCGATGGCGCGCCTGCGCCCAACGATCCCAGCTCGGCTGCCGACCATTTCTCGCTCTACACGTCTGGCACCAAGGTGGCCGCGGGGCCCGGGGGTGCCCCCGTCGGCGGGGTTCGCGGGGGGTGACGATGTCGATCCGCCGGATGACGCTGGGCTCGGGCTATCGCTACCTCATGTCGTCGGTCGCTCGCGGGGATGCCGCTGGCCGGACGGGATCCCCGCTCTCGTCCTACTACGCCGAGCCGGGCACGCCGCCCGGGCGATTCCTCGGCTCCGGTCTCGCCGGTCTTGACACCGGCCGAGGCATCGAGATCGGTTCGATCGTGAGCGAGGAGCACCTTTGGCGCATGCTCGGCATGCTGCAAGACCCCGCAACCGGGCAGCCGCTGGGCCGAGCTCCGGGGGCCGAGCGAAGGGCATACCTCGACGCTCTGAACCGGCCGAGGAAGGCGCCGAAGACGGTAGCGGGCTTCGACCTCACGTTCAGCGCGCCGAAGTCGGTGTCCGTGGCCTGGGGCCTGGCTGATGAGGCCACGCGGCAGCGCATCTTCGCCGCTCACGTGGCCGCGACGGAGTTCGTCATCGACTACGCCGAGCGGACGGTGTTTGCGACTCGGACGGGTCGCGGGGGAGTGGTATCCGAGGACGTGCGCGGGGTGGTTGCGGCGGCGTTCGACCACTGGGACTCGCGCTCCGGTGATCCGCAGCTCCACACCCACATCGTCGTCCTAAACCGTGCCCAAGCGGTGTCCGATGGCGGTTGGCGGACGCTCGACAGCAAGGCGCTATTCCGCGCGGCAGTGGGCTTGTCGGAGCTGTACAACGGCGCCCTGGCCGACTTGGTGACGGCGGATCTCGGTTACGGCTGGGAGCCCGAGAAGCGTCGGCACTCTCCGGTGGAGAAGTGGGAAGTCGCGGGCGTGAGCGAGGCGCTTCGTGCTGAGTTCTCGCAGCGAACTACAGAGATCGACGCTGCCAAGGATGCACTCGTCACTGACTTCGTCGCCGGGCACGGACGGCAGCCGGCGGCGCGAGAGGTCCTGCAGATGCGTCAGCGGGCGACGTTGGAGACCCGCCCGGACAAGGAGTTGCGGCCCCTCGGACAGCTCATCGCCGGCTGGCGGGGGCGCGCCGAATCGTTCATCGGGGATGAGCCGGCCGCGTGGGTGGCCGGTTTGGCGGGCCGGAACGACCTGCCGTTGTTGCGGGCCGGTGACCTGGCCGAGGAGATGCTCGAGGAGGCGGCCCGGGTCTCGCTCGAGGTGGTCTCGGGCAAGCGCTCGACCTTCACGCGGGCCAACGTCTTCGCGGAGGTGTCGCGTCAGATTCAGGGCGTCCGCTTCGCGTCTCCGAGGGATCGAACGGTTGTCGCCGAGCGGATCACGGCTCACGGGCTCGACCGGGCGGTGGCGCTCACTCCGCCGGAGGTCGGCAACGTCCCGGACGAGCTGCGGCGTCCGGACGGCACGTCTCGCTTCCGCCCGCGCGACTCGGAGCTGTACACGACTCCGGTGCTGCTCGAGGCCGAAGAGCGTCTGCTGGTCGCTGGACGTGCGGTGGACGCTCCAGCGGTCGACGAGGTCTCAGCCGCGGCGATCTGTGCCACGGACCTGCCGAGCCGTGGCCACCCGCTGTCGACCGAACAGGCTTCTGCTGTATGCCGTGTGGCGTCGTCGGGTCGTGCGCTCGATGTGCTTGTGGGTCCGGCCGGAGCGGGAAAGTCGACCGCAATGGCCGGTGTTTGCGCCGTGTGGGAGTCGCGTTTTGGACCGGGCTCGGTGGTGGGCTTGGCGCCCTCGGCTGCGGCCGCCGACGTGCTCGCCGAAGCGGTCGGAGTGCCGACGGAGAACACTGCCAAGTGGTTGACCGAAGCGGCACGGCAACCGGCCCGCCTGGCCGAGCTGGAGGCCCTGAAAGTTTCCCTCGATCGGGCAAGTCCGTCGCTGCGGACGCGGGCCCTGGCGCGTCGAGCACGACAGCTCTCGGCCGAAGTGGACCGGTGGGGACTGCGCTCAAGGCAGCTCGTGATCGTCGACGAGGCGTCCATGGTGGGCACGCACGAGCTCAACTCGCTCACGGCATACGCTCGCTCCGCCGGAGCCAAGGTGCTGCTCGTCGGGGACTGGGCGCAGCTCTCACCCGTGGCCGCGGGCGGCGCCTTCAGATTGGTGGCTACCGACCGCAGTGACCCGCCTGCGCTGCATGACGTGCGACGGTTCCGACACGAGTGGGAACGCGACGCCTCCCTGAAGCTGCGGACTGGCGCGAAGGGGGCCGCGGGAGAGTACGCACGCCGAGGTCGGGTCCGGGGCGGGGACCGAGAAACGATGCTCGACGAGCTGTTCGCCAACTGGACCGACGACGTCGCGGCGGGCCGGCGGTCGCTGATGGTGGCCGCCGACACCGCAACCGTGGCCGACCTGAACCGTCGCGCCCGCGCGCAGCGAGTGGCCGAAGGGGTTGTCAAGGACGAGGGCGTCACGCTGGCGGATGGGACCGTGGTCGGTGTCGGCGACGTCGTCGTGACCCGCCAGAACCAGCGGGATCTCGGCTCGTCGTCGACCTGGGTGAAGAATGGCGACCAGTGGGTCGTCGAAGCCACCGCAGGGGATGGAGCGTTGACGGTCCGACGAGAGAGGGGTGGGGGAGTGGCGGCTCTTCCGGCTGAATACGTCTCTGCTCACGTCGAGCTCGGCTACGCCACGACTGCGCATCGCGCCCAAGGCCGGACGGTCGACACCACGCATGCGTTCGTCACGTCGACGACGATGCGTGAGCCGCTGTACGTCATGGCCACTCGTGGACGCGAAAGCAACATCCTCTACGTGGACACGATGTACGACCCGGATGCAGGTACCTCTCACCAAGACCCCGACGTGCTCGATCCGGTGGTCGTTCTCGACCGAGTCCTCGAACACTCTGGTGCCGATCTGAGCGCCACCGAAGTGCACGCGAAGGAGGCGGCCGCCACCTCCAGCCCTTCACGATTGGCTGCAGAAGGTGCAGCAGTCATGGCCGTCTACCGTGCTCGCCGCGATCCGCAGATTCACGAAGTTCGTTCACCCGACCGCGAGTTGTGACGGCCGGTTCCTCCTGAATGGTGCTGGTCCGCAAAGGGATACGTCTTGGGGACGACTCTGGTCCTAGCGTCCCTGCCAGGTCGGTTTTGCCTGATCCGGGCGACCCGCGACGTCTTCAGGAGGCAACTTTGCGAAGCAGATCTGCGGACCAGAGCTCCTCGACCTTGAACGCCCTCCAGATGGCGAGGGCAAAGGCCCACGTCACCGCGAAGATCGCGACGAGGCCGTAGCCGACGTAATCCAGAGGGATGCTGGCGATGCTGGCGACCGGGCCGGTAGTGATAGTGAGTCGTTCTGCCAGTACCCCGGCAAGTTCGATGGTTCCGATCGCTAAGGCGACTGTGACCGAGGTCGAGGTGACGACGAGGTTGTAGAACACCTTGCGGACCGGTTTGGCAAAGGCCCATCCGTAGGCGACGTTCATGAAGACACCGTCAAGGGTGTCCATGAGGCACATGGCAGCCGCGAACAGGACTGGGAGGACGAGGATGGCGTAGAACGGCAGATCGAACACAGCGGCGCCGCCGGCGAGTACGAGCAACGCGACCTCGGACGCGGTGTCGAAGCCGAGCCCAAAGAGCACGCCCACGGGGTAGATGTGCCAAGGCTTGCGGACAATCTGGAGAAGACGCCCGAGGATGCGATTCATGAAGCCGCGGGTGTTGAGGCGTCGCTCGAGTTCCACCTCGTCGTACTCACCGTGTCTCATGCGTCGGAAGATGTTGAGAAGCCCGGCGAGACCGGCGAGGTTGAGCAGGCCCAGCATCCAAAGGATCAGTCCTGAAATGGAGGGTCCGATGAGGCTCGTGACGGTGCGCAGGGTCGAGTCGTCGGCCGCGACGGAGCCTGCGAGGGCCTTGACGCCGAGCATGAGCAGGAAGGCCAGGGCGAAGACGATGGTTGAGTGTCCGAGGGAGAACCAGAACCCGACGGACAGCGGGGCGCGCTGGGCCTGAATGTCGACTAAGGCGCCTGGGCGTTGGGCGTCTGCGAGGAGCTTGCGGATCGTGTTGTCCACGGCGGCGATGTGGTCGGCGTCGAAGGCGTGTCGCAGGCCGAAGGTGTAGGCCAGAACCCCGACACCGACGGTGAAGGTCGGGTGTTCGCCGCCCAGGCGGAAGTGTTGGGGCACGACGACACCTAGAAGCAGCCCGAAGCCGACCAAGTGCAGGAAGACGACTGTGCTGGCCATTGCCCACAACGACCGTTTGTCGCCTGCGGACAGGACAAGCCCGGGGCGTCGATGCCCGCAGAGGCTGTGGCTGGTCATGGTGTGGCCTTTCGGGTCGATCGAGCCCCGTGCACGGATTGCTGTGGCGGTGCCTTGGGGCGCCGGCGCGCGAGGCGAAGGCCGAGCTGGGGAAAGACGATGACGGAGACGAGCCCCGCGGCGACCAGCGCAACGTAGTTGTCAGGCAAGATCAGGCCGAGCTGCACGCCGATCAAGCCGCCGACGATGGGGATGCTGAGGGTGGTCGCCTGTAGCAGACCGGCGGCGATGGCCTCTCGGGTTGAGTCGAGCACGTTCCGGTAGACCAGCGCGGGCAGCGCGCGCGAGAGCAGGATCGCCGCAAGAAAGACTGGGATCCTCGCTGAGGTCGACGGCTGCTCGACCAAGCTACGCACGTCCAGGCTCATGCCCGTGGACACGAAGAAGAATGGGATCAGCGCCCCGAATCCGACTGCTTGCAGCTTGGGCCGGAACTGCTGGTGGCTCTCGAGCTCGTCGCGGTCCAGGAACGAGACGGTCGCGCCGGCGAGGAACGCCCCGAGGATCGCCTCGAGCCCGAACACCGAGGCCACGGCGGCAAAGGCCATCAGAAGCGCGACGGCGGCGCGGACCCGTATCTCGGCGGTCGTGTTCTGCAGGGCAAGAAGGGTGCGTGGTACCCAGGGCCATCGTTCGAGACGCAGCGCGACGATCGCGGCGACGGCGACCAGCCCCGCGAAGGCCCCGAACAGTGTCAGTTGGGACACCACGCCGCCGGCCCCTTCGGAGAACAGCAACGAGAGAAGCACGACAGGGACGACCTCGGCCAAGGATGCCCCGGCGACAACGAGATGCCCGAGCGGGTCCTGCAGTCGTCCGGCGTCCTTGAGGATGGGGAGGATGATGCCCAAGGCGGTCGCCGAGACGATCACGGCGACAAGGATGGGTGACGTGACCAGGCCGACCGTGCCAAGCGCCTGTCCGACGATCAGCGCGATCGCGAACGAGATGGCGAAGCCGACAGCAGCCAAGCGCAATGAACGACCACGCAGGTTTCTCGGCTCAAGCTCGAGGCCGGCGAGGAAGAGCAGGAATGAGAGCCCGACGAGGGACAGCACGCGGACGGCACCATCGGTGGAGGCCCAACCGAGCACTTGGGGTCCGATGAGGACGCCCAGAAGGATCTGAAGCACGACATCAGGCACCGGTAGCCGGAACAGGCGGACGGCGAGCGGTGAGACCAGCGCGACGAGGGAGACGAGGGCCGCGGAGGTCAACATGGCGACACCTCGACGGCCCTCGTCATGTCCTCACGCTCCGAGGTCGTCGGGGTAGATGGTGTCCCAGTCGCGTCGCTCGACCTCGTGGTCGAAGTCCCCGGGCTGGTCGAAGGCGACGTGAGCGGCCGCCTGTCCGGGGACGGCCCCGTGCCAGCGCCGGGCCCCTGGGGGGCCGCTCACAACGTCGCCCGCGTGGACGATGTGCACACCGGAGTCGTCACCGACCATCCAGATGCCGTCCACGTAAACCAGGTGCTGACCGTCGTGGTGGACGTGTGGCACGGTGCGGGATCCGGCGCCGAAGTGCACGGCCATCGACTTCAGGCGCGGCACGTAGCTCGGCAAGACCAGCACGCGTACGTCGTCGGGACGGTTGAACAGGGTGCGCAGTTGGTCCGGGACCTCGATGGTCTCGCCCGAGCGGGTGGAGTCGAACTCATCCATGATGGGTTCGCCTTCAGGCGGAGGGGACGACGTAGGGGAAGCTGTCCTGCCGCGTCTCGGCGGCGTCGGCCCGGCGGAGTCCGGTCGGGACGGCGGAGTTGGTCACCAGGCCGTAGATGACCTCGGGCGCGTTGTCGGAGAGGGAGCGTCCGTTGAAGCCGGCGAAGCTGAACGCGGCGGAGGTGCCCACGGTGTAGGGCAGGACGTTTGGCAGGAGGCGGCGGGCCACGTGCTGCCCGTACGCCTCCGGGTCCGCGACACCGGTCTGGCTTGCAGCCGCCGTCACCATCGCTTCGACGCGTGGGCCGGCGTTGTCGAGATCTTGAGCGGGGTGGGCCTCGGTGTCGCGGCGGTAGTCCTCGCCGTCGTCATCGCCGCCGAGCGCCAGGAAGAGCGGCCAGATCATGGGGATTCCGTTCCGGTTGATCTGGCGCCAGCCGCCGGCGTCGGTGGCCAAGTGGGTGGTGGCCCAGACGGCGATGTGGCGGTCCGTCCGAAGCTCGGCGTCGGTGGTGGGCACCTCCAGCACTATCGCGTTGACGCGGGTCCCGCTGAAGCTCGACGTTGCGCCGGCTGTCGTCCAGTCGCCGTTGTCGATGGGTTGCTTGTTCTGGAACCCGGCGAGTAGATGCCCCAGGTGGCCCAGGTCCAGGTAGAACGGGTCCGCCGCCTCACCCGCCCAGACCCGCACTCCGGTGCCGTCGATGACCTGCCCGGTCCGGCCTTCGGCGATGGCGGTTTCGGCGTGTTCGCTGACCCGGTTGACCGTGACCTGCTGGGCGCCGTCGGCGTCTGGGTCGCCGAATGTGAAGGTGTAGGTGAGGGACTCGGTGGCTGCACCGTCGAGGTGGACGCGGAACTCGTAGCGGGCCTCCGGGTGGAAGCCGGGGGTACGTGCGTCGCCGGCGAGAGAGGTGTTGGTGATCATGACGAGGGCGGTTCCGGTGGTCCCGTCGAACACGTACGTGTCAGTGACGTTGAGTCGGGAGTCCTTCCGGGACAAGGGCGAGTCGAGGTGATGCGACATCTCGGGTCCTCCTAGGTGGGGTGTGATGCCTGCCCCACGGTGCCGTGCGGGCAGAGGTCCGCGTTTCTGTCACATGACTGCATCCCGCCGCCACATGACTGCATCCCGCTGCCGGGGCATCGCCAACGCGCGAAGTGAGGCAGTCGTGAACCTGGTCCTCCTGTCGCCGGAGCGCAGCCGGCGGACCCAGCCGACGGGTATGGCGACCGGCGCCATAGCGGACGCCGGGCCTGCACGGGCCCCGGTCGTGGACCCCAGCGTGGCCGAGCTGGTCCTCAGTCGTCCGCAGGAGTACCCGAACCTTGAACATCCCATGGACCTTCGCGTCGCTTGCTTCTATCGTTCATTCGACGGTGGTCGCTTGGTACCCCGAGCTCCTCGGAGGTGGTCGATGTTGGGCGCTGCCTGTAGACAGTGTCTTTTCCCATCGAGACGACTTGGCCCGGGCAGTTGAGCCTAGAGGTTGCACTCCCTTCTGCCGGGTTTGTTGGCCGAGAACGTGAAGTTGCCGTTCTCGACGGTGTGCTGGACCAGTTGTGCGCGGGCCGGGGACAGGTCGTCCGGATCGACGGTGAGCCCGGAGTGGGCAAGTCCGCTTTGTTGGACGAGCTGACGACCCACGCTCGATCGCGAAGCGTGGCCGTGTTACGAACGCGCGGCACCGAGGCGGAACAGCATCTGTCATTTGCGGCCCTTCACCGCCTGTTACGTCCGTTGCTGGCCCGGGTCGACGACCTACCCGCAGGTCAGCGAGGGGCGATGCGTGGAGTATTCGGGTTGGATGACGGCGCGCGCGTCCCGGAGCGGTTCGTCGTCGGTCTAGCCGTCCTCGAACTAACCGCCGAAGCGGCCGCGCGCGGCCCGGTGCTCGTCGTGGTGGATGATCGGCAGTGGCTCGACGGCGACAGCCTCGACATCGTCGAGTTCCTGGGGCGACGACTCGACGACCTCGCCATCAGCGTGGTCTTCGCTCAGCGGGGACCGGACGAGCTTCTTCGAGATGAGTCGGTCCGGATGCACGTGTCCGGGTTGGACGACGCCAGCGCCTCGAAGATCGTCCGTGACCGGCTGCCAGCTCTCGCTGAGGCTGAGCTCCAAGGGCTGGTGCAACTCTCTGAGGGCAACCCGCTGGCCCTTCACGAACTGACTCCGGCTGATGTCAAGGCCCATCAGGTCGCACGATCCGAACTGCAGGCGAGCCCCCATCTGACCCGGCGGCTGGAGGAGGCGTTCGGAGCCCGGACGCGCGGCTTGCCCGACGAGGCGCGCTTCAGCTGCCTTATCGCGGCCCTGCAAGACAGCGACCAAGTCGACCTCACGGTCGCGGCAGTGACTGCCGCAGCGAAGCTGAATGGTGGCCTAGCAGGGGCAGACGCCGTAGCCGCCCAGCTCGACCGCGCGCAGTCTGYGGGGGTACTCATTGTGGATGACGACACGGTGAGGTTCAGACACCCCTTGGTCCGAGCGGCCGTCATTACCCAGTCAGGGATATCTCAGCGCCGCCGAGCCCATGAGGCGCTGGCAGCGGCATTGCCGGGTCAGCCTGCCAGACAAGCCTGCCACCGGGCGGCTGCCCTGGTGCAGCCTGACGAGGCCGCGGCCGTCGACTTCGAGGAGCTCGCCGAAGGATGCCTTGCTGAGGGCTCGATCGCTCAAGCACACACTCTCTTCCAGCACGCGGCCCGGCTGTCCGAGGTGCCACGAAACCGTAGGCACCGACTGGTCAGGGTCGCTGAGATCGCGTTCGCCATGGGTCGCTACGTCGAAGTGCGTCAACGCGTCGAAGAGCTTCGCGCCGGCGATCTTCATCCCGCCGACCGCGCCAGACTGGTGATGCTGGAGATGGCTTTCGACGACGGGGTCCCCGAGGGTGCGGACGCCGTGCGGCGCTTCGTCGTCTCCGCAGACGAGGCACTCACCGTTGATCAGGGCGTTCTGGCCGCCGGACTCCTGGTCGTTGCGGCACGCAATACATATTGGGGGGCCACAGCCAGCCGACTCGGGCCGGAGATCAGCACAGTCGCGACTCGCCTTGGCGCCGGCCCCGAGGAACAACTGTTCCAGCTCATCATCAGCGCCTTCCTCACCCCGTTCGAGGCCGGACACCAAGTCATGACCACGATCCGAGGCGTTGACGAGACGACCCTCGACGATGAGGTCGTGGCCCTACTGAGCCAAGCCGGCTTCGTCATCGGCGACTTCAAACGATCAATCGAACTAGCCGGAGCCGCCACGATCGGCCTTCGGCGCGACGGTCGCCTGGGCTTCCTAGCCGCCGCACTCGTCCTCCAGTCATTCTCAGCGCTCTACCTCGGTCGGTGGGACGTCATGCTGACCGCCGCGGCCGAGGCCGAGCGGCTGTCTGCCGAAACACACCAACCGGTTTGGCTCGCCTGCGCCCGGCTGGCCCGCGCCAACCTCGCTGGCCTCCGCGGCACAAGATCTGAGGCCGATGCGATCGCGACAGAAGTCGAGGGGCTCGCCGCCACCACCAGCAACGCGTCACTCATGAACGGCGTGCAACTCAGCCGTGGCCTCTCCGCACTGGGCTCCGACGACCCATCCCAGGCGGTCTCGGAGCTGAGCCGGATGTTCGACCAGCACGACGCCGCGTTCCAGATGCCGCAGTCCGTCTGGGCCATTGACTACTACCTCGAGGCCGCCGCCGCGGCGGGACAACTGGACCACGCCCGTGCCGCCCTTTTGACGATCGAGGAACTCGTTGGGCCCACTCCCGCCCCAGGCGTGCTGCGGGCGGTCTCGCTCGCACGTCTGTTTGCGGCCGACCCGGACACCGTCGATGCACGCTACTCGGAGTGCAGCTCGGTCCCCTCAACCGCGTGGCACCACGCCCGGCGGGACCTCTTTTACGGGTCGTGGCTGCGCCGACACCGGCAAAGCGTTCGGGCCCGGCCCCTGCTGCGTTCGGCAGCGGCCACCTTCGAGGCGCTCGGTGCCCAAGCGTGGGCCAGCCGGGCGCACCGCGAACTGAGCGCGGCCGGACAACGACAGATCATTGCGCGACAACCCGAGGCATGGTCCTTGCTGAGCGCCCAAGAGTTGCAAGTGGCCCGGCTAGCGGCGCAGGGGCTGTCCAACCGGGACATCGCGGCACGGCTGTATCTCTCGCACCGCACCGTCTCCTCTCACCTTTACCGGATCTACCCCAAGCTCGGCATCGCCTCTCGCGGTCAGCTGCACCTCGCACTCGACCTCGACGCCCAGGAAGGCTAGGACTGCGCCAAGATCGTTACGGGTGCTTCCGTAGCGGCGCGAACCGTTCCAGGATGCCGTGAAGTTGGGGGCGTTCCGGGTCTCGGCAACTGGCCGGATTGGGTTTCAAGCCACGGTGATGGATCCGTTCATCAGGTCCAGGATCCCGAGGCTCGGTTCAGGAGCGATGCCCTTTCCCAAACGTCGGAGGTCCCCGTTGATATCCCCGGAAGCGACGGCTAGGCCTCAAGTAGGTGGCCTGGCGCAACCAGAAGTCCTCGTCCCCCCGATGCGGACGGCTCTGCCTCGGGAGAGAGTGTCCGTGTCGACGACGCTTGAAAACGAGGCCATAGCGACGGTCGAAAACGAGGCCACCCAGACAGATTGGTTGGGTGATCTCAGTGGAGGATTGGGCTCTGATCCGGCGGCTGGTCGCGGACGGTGTTCCGCAGCGCCAGGTAGCGAAGGATCT
>NZ_JBFRDT010000034.1:0-20960 GCF_052113925.1 Terrabacter sp. RAF57
GACCAGCGCCACGACGACCATCGGGCCCCGACCAGCGCCACGACGACCATCGGGCCCCAGGCCGCGTCCGGCGGTGCCGTGGCGTCCATCGGCCGGGCCGCGGCCAGTCCCACAGACACGGGCAGCGTCATGGCCCCACCTCGGCGTCCGGGGCGACCGCCGCGGTGGCCTCGGGCCTCAGCTCCGCGCCCCGTGACCCGCCGCCCGCCGGAGGGAGCGGCGTCGGCGGTGTGGGGGTCGGCGGGGTCGGCCCGGTCCCCGAGCCGGAGCCGTCACGGCGGTCGGCCGAGCGGGAGGGCGAGGACAGGCTGCGGGCGCCCACGAGCAGGGCGAGCAGCACGGGCAGCTCGAGGTAGGCGTGATAGCTCGCCAGGGCGGCATACAACGTCTTGCCCTGGGCGAAGTCGAGACCGAAGAGGACGGCGAAGAGTGCGGCGGCGACGAAGCCGACGGCCCACAGCCGCGGACCGGTCACCCACGGCACGCGGGCCTCGAAGGCCGCCGAGGCGTCCGGAGCGACGCGGGGGAGCAGCGCCACCCACACGACGTAGTGCATCGTCTGCATGAAGGCGAAGACGGTGAGGAAGCGCATCCCGAGCACCGTCGCCGCGGCGCTCGGCGGGGCGCTCGCGGCGAGGATGGTCTGGCCGTCGCCGACGACGCTGCGCACGATGCCGGGGTCGGCGCTGAGCCACCCGTCGAGGAACCCGAGCAGGACCACCGCCGGGATGGCGACGACCCACAGCAGCTGCACTGCCCGGAACGCCTGCCGCCCGCGACGCGAGGTGATCCGGCGCGACCACTCCCAGAGGAAGAAGAGCGGCACGACGTTGTGCAGGTGGGTCAGCACGACGAAGTGGTACGTCGGGAAGGTCAACGAGACGGCAGCCGCGGCACCGATGAGGACCCAGGCGGCGACCCGCCGCCGGCCGTCGAGCCCGTGACGGGCGGCAGCCGCGAGGATGACGTAGCCGAGCACGATCTCGGCGAGCAACGCGGGCCGCCCGACCACACCGGCGAGGAGCCGGCAGACCACGATGCCGGTGACGAGTGCGGCGAGCAGCTCGAGGAAGGGCCGCCCGAGGAGGCTGGCGAAGCGGCCCGCGACGTAGCGGATCTCGAGGAGGTTGTGCAGGATGCCGAAGAGGATGAGGCCGATGACCGCGGTCGCGATCGGCGCCCCGACGGCGATCGCGAGCGAGAAGCAGACTGCCACCAGCACGAGGAGCGTGATGGTGCTCGAACGATGCACCGCGACGGCCGGGTCGGGCGCGTCGGTCACGGAGCCGCCCGCTCGGGGCTGCGCGGTCACGAGGTGAGCCCCGCTGCGCTGCAGGCCCTGGCGCTGACGCTGGCCGTCGAGGTGCCCGTGCTCGTGTCGTTCGCGCGCGCAGCGGGCTGGGCCGGGTGGGGCCGCGCGCTCGTCGGCGCGGTCGGCGTCAACATCGTGACCCACCCCGTGCTGTATGCCGTGTCGACGGGCTTCGGGTCACCGTGGCAGCTCGTGGGGGCGGAGGTCGCCGTCGCCGCCGGGGAGACGGCGCTCCTCGTCGCGGGGTGGCGGGTGCAGGCGCGCGAGGACGCGATGACGGTGGCGCTGGCGGTCGTCGCCGCCAACGCCGCCTCCACCGCCATCGGTCTGCTCGTCCTCTGAGTCCTGGCCACGGGCCAATGCTTTCGTCGGCTGGTCGGCCCGGCCACCCGAGTAACCCGATCGTTAGGGTCCTGTGGCGTGACCGAGATTCAGGGGGACGGCGCGGAGGGACGCAGCGGCAGCCTGCGCGCCATCGCGCTGTCGGCCTACGGGCCCACTCTCCTGGGCTCGACGGGCGCGGGCGCGGTGTCCCCGATCATCGCGGTGTCGGCACGTGAGCTCGGCGCCTCGGTCGGCGTCGCGGCGCTGCTCGTCGCGATGCTGGGCGTGGGCCAGCTGCTCGGCGACCTGCCGTCCGGTGCCCTCGCGGCCCGCATCGGTGAGCGCCGGGCGCTGCTCGTCGCGGCCGTGATCGAGGCCATGGGCATGCTCGTCGCGGCTCTGGCCGGCGGTCTCGTCATGCTCTTCGTCGGGGTGCTCGTCATCGGGCTCGCCGGCTCGCTCTTCGGCCTGGCCCGGCAGGCCTACCTCACCGAGGCGGTTCCGGTGGCGATGCGGGCACGGGCCCTGTCGACGTTGGGTGGCGTGCACCGCATCGGCTACTTCGTCGGCCCCTTCATCGGATCGCTCGTCATCGCCAGGTGGGGGACCGAGGCGGCGTATGCCGTCGGCGGCGTCGCGAGCATCGCCGCGTTCGTCCTCGTCCTGCTCGCGCCGGACATCACCGGCTCGGCGCATCGGATCGGGGGCGGCGGACCGCCGCGCAGCGTGGCGTCCGTGCTCCTCCAGCACCGGCACGTCCTCCTGACGCTCGGCACCGGTGCCATGTGCGTGGCCGGGGCGCGCGCCATCCGCGAGGCCCTCGTGCCGCTGTGGGCCGAGTCGGTCGGCTTCTCCCCGGCGCAGACGTCGCTCGTCTTCGGGGTCGCCGGGGCGCTCGACATGGCCCTCTTCTACCCCTCGGGCTGGCTCATGGACCGCCACGGCCGGGTCGCGGCCGCCGTGCCCAGCATGCTCGTGCTCGGCCTCGGCATGATGCTGCTCCCGCTCGCCACGAGCCTCGTCGCCGTGACGGCCGCGGCGACCGTGCTCGGTCTCGGCAACGGCCTCGGGGCGGGGCTCATCATGACCCTCGGCGCCGACGCCTCGCCCGCGGACGGACGGGCGCAGTTCCTCGGCGGTTGGCGGCTCTGCGCGGACGTGGGAAGGGCAGCGGGCCCGCTGGCGTTGTCAGGGCTGAGCGCCATCATGTCGCTCGGCGCCTCCTCCGTCGTGCTCGGCGTGGGTGCCGTGGTCGGGGCGGGCTGGCTGCGCATCTGGGTGCCACGGCACGACCCGACCCGACGCGCGAGGACCGGGCCGACGCCCGGGCCACTCACGGGCGGTCCCTGACCGCTCTCCGATTCTGAGAAGGTATGACCGTGACGGACCTGATCGACACCACCGAGATGTACCTGCGCACCATCTTCGAGCTCGAGGAGGAGGGCATCGTGCCCCTCCGCGCGCGCATCGCCGAGCGTCTCGGCCACTCGGGCCCCACCGTGTCGCAGACCGTCGCCCGCATGGAGCGCGACGGGCTCGTCGCGGTCTCGGGCGACCGTCACCTCGAGCTGTCCGACCACGGCCGGCTGCTCGCGACCCGCGTCATGCGCAAGCACCGCCTCGCCGAGCGGCTGCTCGTCGACGTCATCGGCCTCGAGTGGGAGTACGCCCACGACGAGGCCTGCCGCTGGGAGCACGTCATGTCCGAGAAGGTCGAGCGCAAGATCCTCGGCCTCATCGGCGAGGGGCTCGAGTCGCCCTACGGCAACCCCATCCCCGGTCTCGAGGAGCTCGGGGTGCGCCAGGACGAGGACTTCCTCACCGGCCTAAGCACCCTGACCGCCGCCGTGGGGGTCGCGCCGACGGTGGTGACGATCCGTCGCATCGGTGAGCCCGTCCAGGTCGACCCGGAGGCGCTCGCGCTGCTGACGAGTGCCGGCGTCGTGCCCGGCGCCCGCGTCGAAGTCGTCCGTGACGGCGGCCGGGTCGTCGCCGTCCGCGAGGGCAGCGAGCCGTCCACGGGCGTCTCCCTGCCCGACGACGTGGCCGTCCACGTCTTCTGCCAGGCCGCCTGAACACGCCGTATCCGGCAGGGTTTGCCCCGGTTTGCCGGGTCGTTTTGGCAGGCCTTGCCACACCTCGTCCGGCCCCTTCCGGAGGTCGCTGAAATTTCTTTGACTTCCGGGAACTCGAAGGTGACAAGGCACTCCTACTTGGGTACGGTGGGCGAACTTGCTCTCCCCGTCGAGTGAGTGCCCCGGGTCGGACCGCCTAGTCCTGCCATCGACCTGAGGCTCAGTACGAACCGCATGGCAGGAGCGGGGGAACCACTTTCTCCGGGCGTCGAGAGACGCCCTCGGGGTGAAGCCCTCCGTGGACCGAGACCGGTCCGAGCGAAGGCCGGGCAGTACCTCCAGCCCGAACCCGACAGCTCACCTCGTAGGCGTCGAGAGGTCAAACGTGGCTCAGAACGTTCCCGGGCGCCACCGCGCCCCCGGTCGCTTCAACGCGATCTCGGAGCTCAAGACGATCGCCAAGGAGTCGGCCCAGCCCGCCGTGAAGGGTGCCGCCATCGTCGCGGCCTCGGGTGGTCTCGTCGCTTCGTTCGCCGGCACCGCGAACGCCGCTGACGGCTCCGCCAGCACGGTCGCCGGTCCCGCGGCCGTCGGCCCCGCCGTCGGCACGCTCAAGGCCGGCAACGCCCTGTCGGCGATCGGCTACGCCAAGCCCGCCCTCAAGCAGGCCTCGGTCAAGCCGGTCGTCATCGAGGACGTCCAGGTCAAGTCCGAGCGCGCCGCGAAGAAGGCCGCCGAGAAGGCCGCCGCCGAGCGTGAGGTGACCCAGCAGCGCGCGTCGCGCTCCGGCTCGACCACCCGGGTCGCCCTCAACGTCGCGCCCAACCCCAGCGCCACCGGCATCATCGGCATCGCCCAGTCGTACTTCGGCGTTCCCTACGTCTACGGCGGCACGACGCCCTCCGGCTTCGACTGCTCCGGCTTCACGTCCTACGTCTACCGCCAGGCCGGCATCTCGATCCCGCGCACCGCGTCCGCGCAGGCCGCGGCCTCGACCCCGGTCAGCAACCCGCGCCCCGGCGACCTCGTCTTCTTCGGCTCGCCGATCTACCACGTGGGCATCTACGTCAGCCCGGGCCGCATGATCGACGCCCAGCGTCCCGGCACCGTCATCGGCAACCACTCCATCTGGACGACGCCGTCGATGTACGGCCGCATCTGAGCGGTCACCTCTCACGCCACACGCTGCGCCCCCACCGGATCCGGTGGGGGCGCAGCGCTTTCCGGCCCTGTCGGCCACCGTGGTTGACTGAGTCGATGACCGATCAGCCTGCTGCCGAGTCCACGACCATGATCGAGCTCGACCTCTGGAGCGACCTGGTCTGCCCTTACTCGTGGGTCGCCAAGCGCCGTGTCGAGGCTGCCGTCGCCGCCTTCGAGCGGCCGCACGACGTCACGGTGCGCCTGCGCTCCTTCGAGCTCGACCCGGACGTCCCGGTCGGTGGCTCCGTGCCCGTCAGCGACCACCTCTCGGTGCGCCACGGCGGCGACGCGGGCGCTGGCCGGCTCATGAACGCCAAGGCCAGCGAGGTGGCCGAGGCCGACGACCTCGTCTTCGACTGGGACCGCGCGGTGCGCGCCAACACCTTCGACGCGCACCGGCTCTGCGCCCTCGCCGGCGAGATGGGAGGCCCCGCGCTGCGCTCCGCGGCGGTCGAGCGCTTCCACTCCGCGCACTTCGGCGAGGGCCTCGCCATCGACGACCGTGAGGTCCTGCAGCGCCTCGCCGGCGAGTGCGGTCTCGACGAGCGGCGGGTGTCGGCCGTGCTCGCCTCCGACGAGTACGCCGAGCAGGTGCGTGAGGACGAGCAGCAGGCGCGCTCCATGGGCGTGATGTCGACGCCGTTCGTCGTCGCCAACGGGTATGCCGCCGTGACCGGAGCGCACCCGGTCGAGGACTACCTCGCGCTGCTGCGCGGGGTGGCCACGCAGACCCTCTGAGCGCGGACTCGCAGGCAGGGTGCCCGGCCCGACGGGCCGGGCGGACGGCATACGCCCTCGGTCAGGAGGGCTGGTCCGCGGCCGGGCGGCCGAAGGAGACCGCGTCGTCCACGGCGGGTGGGGCGTCGGCGCGCAGCTGGTGGTCGGGGAGCGGGCCGAGGGCGTCGTTGACGGTCGAGAAGGCCCGGCGCAGCGCGACGAAGACCGTGATCGCGAAGATCTGCCGGTCGTCGAAGCCGGCGGCGCGCAAGGGCTCGAGGTCGGCAGGGGTGGTGGCGTTCGGGGTGCTCGCCACGGTCCGGGCCCAGGTCGCCAGGGCGGCGTCGGCGGCGTCGAGGGGCTCGTCGTCTCCGCGGAGCACGGCGCCTGCGACCTCCTCGCCGGCAGCGGTGGCGAGGCGGCCACCCCACGCGAGCGCGCAGTAGGAGTCGCCGATGGTCGAGGCGGTCGCGGCGATGAGGATGCCGCGCTGCCGGAAGCTCAGGCCGGCGACGGAGACCATGTCGGCCAGGAGCGCGAAGAGCGTGTCGTGGGCCGCTGGCGACTGCGCCCAGACGCGGCTGAGGTTCATGACGTAGCCGTGGTCGGTGACGTCGCTCGCGAAGTAGGCCTCGAGCTCCGGTGTCAGAGCCGGTTCGCTGAGGAAGCCGTGGCTCGGGTCGGTCGCCGTCATGTGCTGCTCCTGGGGTGACGGGTCGTGGAGTCTCTATGGTCGCACGCAGGTCCGGGTCGGATCCGGCTCTTGGGCAAGCCCGCCCGGGCGTCGGTAGGTGTGTCGCAAACGCACGCAAATCACCCGGCACGCCGCCAACCCTGTACATCCGAGGGCATGTCGCGCCATGATTCGGTCCCTCGCGCGTCTCCAGGGGAAGGATGCGTGAGGTGCGTTGCTGACGCGCCGACAGGCCGGGGACGGGACCCGGCGCCCGGTCACGCACCCTGCTGGAGCTTGGGTCGAGACAGCCGACGAGACGTCGGGGTACGGGTGGGGGACAGAAGAACGTGGAGCGGGCGCACGACGAGCACGGCGGCGAGTCCGTGGCTGGGGCGGACGAGGGCGTACGCGTCGACGGACCCGAGAGCGACGCGGCGCTCGTCGACCGGGTTCGGGCGGGCGACGCCGCCGCCTACTCCGTGCTGTGGTCGCGGCACGAGCCCGCGGCCCGACGGCTCGCCTCCCGGGTCGCGTCGCCGAGCGACGTCGACGACCTCGTCAGCGAGAGCTTCACCCGCACCCTCGATGCCCTCCGTGGTGGGGGCGGGCCCGACACCGCCTTCCGGCCCTACCTGTTCAGCACGCTGCGCCGGGCCAACATCGACGTGGCGCGGCGCTACACGAACCGGGTCGTGCTGACCGACGACGAGACGACCGTCGACACCCGCGCGGCTGCCTCGGCGGAGGACGAGGCCGTCGACGCCGAGGAGCGCGACGCCGTCTGGGCGGCCTGGCGTTCGCTGCCCGACGAGTCCCGGTCGCTGCTCTGGCGTCTGGTCGTGCACGAGGAGAAGCCGCACCAGATCGCTCCCGGGCTGGGCACGACGCCGAACGGCGTCGCGAGCCGGAGCAAGCGGGCGCGAGAGCGGCTGCGCCAGACCTTCCTCTCCGAGCTCGTCGCGAACGCCGGCGACGCGGACTGCCGGGCGGTGCGACGCCAGCTCGGTGGCTACGTGCGCGACTCCCTCCCGGTCAAGGCTCGCGAGCGCGTCGACGAGCACCTCGACAGCTGCGCCCGGTGCCGGGCTGCGGTGCTCGACGTCGTCGACGTCGACGAGGCGATCCGGCTGCGCGTCGCGCCGGTGCTCCTGCCAGGGGCGTTCGCGGTGGCGTCGGGGCTCGGTGCCGCCGACGCGGTGGGCGACGACGCGGTGGGCGACGGCACGGTCGTCGCCGGTGCAGCGGGCGCGGGCGCGGTCGCAGCGACGGGCGGCGCCACGATCCCGGTCGCCGTGGGCGTGGCCTCGCTCATGGACGGGGCCGACGACCTGTCAGAGTTCGCCGCCGACGTCAGCGGAGGTGGGCCCGGAGGTGGCTCGGGCGGGGTCAACGGTCGCGTGCTGTCGGTGCCGGGTCGCTCGGCGGCCGCGGTGCTGGCTGCGGCTGCACTCGTCGTCGCGACCGCCCTCTTCCTGCTCCAACTCCAGCCGACCGGACGCGTCTCGGCCGACGCGCCGGTGGGCCGGGACTCGTCGGCCGGACCGGTGGACGGGACGGAGTCGCCCTACCCGGCCGAGACGACGAGCTCGTCGGTGCCGACGTCGACCGCGCCGCGACCCGTGATGGGGGTCGCGACGGCCGAGGGCGTCTCTCGTTTCCGGTCGTCGGGCGGCCGGAGCGGGAGCGCCGACCGGCAGTCGAGGCCGCCGTCGCGCCCCGCGCCGAACTCCACCGGCACGAGCGCCACCTCGTCGAGCCGCCCGAGCCCGAGCCCGAGCCCGAGCCCGACGACGACGCCGACGCCGACGAGCAGCCGGCCGACCCCGACGACCAATGTCGCGCCGCCTCCCGCTCCGGTCGGCACGGTGACGAGCCTGACGTTCACGCCGAGCGACCGCGGCTACCTCGCACACCTGACGGCGCCGGCCGGCTGGCTCCTCACCTCGGTGCGCGACGTGCACGGCGCCCGGGTCGTCGAGCACGTGAGCCAGCCGACCGCGCAGTTCGACGGGCGGCTGCGCGCCGGGGAGCTCGTCGTCGAGGTCACCCGCGTGCAGCCCCGTCTCTCGGGGGACCTCGTGGCCCGCTTCACCGACCGCGCCGGAGCGACGCTGCCCGGGTCGGGCAGCTACCCGTTGCGCTGATCGCCCTCGGGCTCGGCCAGGTCAGGGTCCCCGGGCTCGGGCACGTCTGTGGTGGGTGGGGGCTGGGAGGGGGCGGGCGCGCCGTCGGGCGGGAGGGCGGCATACGCCATCTGGCCGGGGAGGTCGGGGACACTCTCGTCGACGGGGATCACCTGGCTCAGCCGGGTCAGCTCGACGACGGCGCGGATGGGCGAGGCGTGGGGGACGACGAGCCGGAGATCCTGTCGGCGGTCCCGCAGTCGCTGGGAGAGGCGGAAGAACGCGGCGATGCCACCGCTGTCGAGGTAGGTCGTGCCGCTGAGGTCGACGACGACGAGCGTGACGTCGTCGGGGACCGCGTGTCCGAGGGCGTCGGTGAGCTCGCGCGCGTTGGACAGGTCGAGCTCGCCGGTGATGCGGACGAGCTGGGTGGTGCCGGCGCGGCGCGTGTCGACGCGGGCGAGGTCGCTCATGCCTCGACCGTCACGTGGACGCGACGGCGCAGGCGGACGTCGGTGCCACCGGGGGTGTGCTCGACGTCGACGTCGTCCATGAGGGCATCCATGAGCTGGAGTCCCCAGCCGCCGCCGCGGTCGGCGGCTGGGCGCCAGTGGCCGTGGTCGCGGATGCGCACCTCGAGGGCGCCGCCGTCGAGCCGGGCCTCGACGACGAGCTCGCCGGCCGACCCCTGCCCGCTGTAGGCGTGCTGGACGACGTTGGCGCAGGCCTCCCCGCAGGCGACGAGGACCTCGTTGACGTCGGCCTCGGAGACGGAGGCCTCCTTGAGCCAGCGGCGCAGGGCGCTGCGGACCTGCACGAGGTTGCGGGCCTCGGCGGGCAGCCGGACGTCGAGCTCGCCGTCGACCGACGGCAGGGGGCGCATGGCGAGGATCGCGACGTCGTCCTCGATGTGCTCCTCGTCGAGGAAGGTGTCGAGAAGTCGCTCGCAGAGGGCCTCGATGTCGTCGTCGGGGACGGCGGAGGCCTCGCGGTCGAGCCGGTCGAGGCCGGCGGTGAGGGAGACACCGCGCCGCTCGACGAGCCCGTCGGTGTAGAGCAGGAGGGTTGCCCCCGGTGGCAGGACCTGGGTGGCCTCGGTGAACGAGCCGTCGACGGTGACGCCGACGGGAGGGGAGAGGGCGCCCTGGAGGTAGGTGCCCTGACCGCCCGCGAAAGCGAGTGCAGGTGGGTGGCCCGCGTTGGTCCAGCGGATGCGGCGCGTGGCCGGGTCGAAGACGAGATAGATGAGGGTGACCATCTCGGGGACCGGGAGCTGGGCGACGAGCTGGTGGACGCCGCGCATGACGGCGGGCGGCGAGGGGTCCTGAAGGGCGTACGCGCGCAGGGCCATCCGGACCTGGACCATCGTCGCGGCGGCGGTGAGGCCGTGGCCCGCGACGTCGCCGATCGCGAGCCCGAGGAGGCCGCCGGGGAGCTGGACGACGTCGTACCAGTCGCCGCCGACCTGCACGTCGGCCGTCGCGGGCACGTAGCGCGCGGCGAGGGCGACCCCGGGCACGTCGGGGAGACGGTCGGGCAGGAGGCTGCGCTGCAGGGTCTCGGCGATCTGGTGCTCGCGCTGCGCCCGGGCCTCGTGGCTCAGCAGCTCCTGGGCCTCGGAGCGCTCTTGGATCTCCTGGACGAGCCGGGCGTTGGCTGCCGACAGCTGGGCGGTGCGCTGCTCGACCCGTCGCTCGAGCTCGGATGCGGCCTTCTCGAGGGCGGCGGCGGTCTGCATGCGCTCGCTGACGAGGGCGGCGAGGAAGAAGGAGGTGAGCGCGACGCAGGCGTTGAAGGCCTGGAGCGTCACCATCTGCTCGAGCAGCGTCTTGCCCTCGAAGGGACCGCGCTGCCGGGCGGCGGCCGCCGTGGCGAGGAGGGTGGCGATGAGCGCAGCAGGGGCGGCTCCCCGCAGCTGGAGGCGCCAGGCGGCCCAGCCCAGCAGCGGGAGGGTGAGGAAGAAGATGTGCAGCCCCGTGGTCACGGCGGTAGCCACGACGAGGGTCGCGACGACGAGGATCATCACGGCCTCGAGCCACAGCCGGAGCGGCCAGCGGCGCTGCTCCCAGAAGAGCGGCAGGCACAGCAGGAACGGCGCGACGGCGAGGACGCCCATCGCGTCACCGGTCCACCACACCGCCCACGCGGCCGGCAGCTGGGCAGTCGTGATAGAGCCCGAGGCGAGGAGGGTCGCCGCGCCGATCGTCGCGCTGACGAGCATGCTGGCGAGGGCGCCGAGGAAGACGATTGCGAGGGCGTCGCGCTGGCGGTCGAGCTGGCGGCGGAAGCCCACCCGCTGGAGGAGGGTGACCGCGACGACGGGTGCGAGGGTGTTGCCGACGGCCGTGACCGCCGCGGCCAGCGGGTTGGCGCTGATCGGCAGGTTGACCGCAAGGGCCGCGACGGCGACGGCCGGCCAGTAGGACCGCCCGAAGACGATGAGCGCAGCGACGGCGACACCAGTCGGCGGCCAGAACGGGGTCACGTCGTTGCCGACGAGCGAGAGGCTCAGGCCGAGGCGGGCGCCGAGGTAGTAGGCGATGGCGATGGCGGCCAGGCGGACGAGGCGTCTCGTCCGGGTGGTGGCGGTGGAGATGTCCGGTGTGTCCTTGCCGTCCGAATCCCGGGTGACGCGGGAGGGCAGGGGAGCAGGGCCCGAGGTCTCCACCGCCMCCACGCCTGTCGTCATCGTCGGGAGCAGTCCAGCCGCCCACGCCCCGCCATGGCAGTGACTCTAGGAGCACCGAGTGTGGTGTGACGAGCGTTTCGTCCACCCAGTTGGGAGCCGTTGATGCTCGGCTGGGAGGTGACCGAGTCGCGCCAGTGCGCGGGGCTGTCCACGAGGAGCGCATGATGGGCTGGTGGACGTGCGGCTGCTCTACTTCGACGGGTGCCCGAACTGGGTGGTGGCCGAGGAGAGGCTCCGCTCGGCTCTGGCCGAAGTGGACCACGGGGACGAGCCGATTCTGCGAGTGCGGGTCGAGACCACCGAGCACGCCGAGCGACTCGACTTCATCGGCTCGCCCACGATCCTCATCGACGGCACGGACCCGTTCGCCTCGGGGACCGAGCAGCCGGCCCTGGCCTGTCGCGTGTTCACGACGCCGGACGGGCGGGACGGTTCGCCGACCGTGGCGCAGCTGGTCGAGGTGCTGTCGTGAGGGTGACTCGTGGATCGGGGGATGTACGGGCACCCGGTTCGCTCGATGGCGAAGTCTGGTCGATGGCCGCTCGGGTGCGAATTTCGTTGTGGTGCCCCCGGCAGGATTCGAACCTGCGACACCCGCTTTAGGAGAGCGGTGCTCTATCCCCTGAGCTACGAGGGCGGGGCATGGCTGAAACCCTCGCTGGGAACCTCGCTGCAAGGGTCGCTGTAACCCTGGCTGTCGCGAGGCCCTGTCGGGCCGACCAACGGGGACAGGCTACTGGACCCGCGCGGCGGTCCCGCGCAGGGCTGCCACCGGCACCATGACACGCACCATCAGTGGCATGACCGCGAGCCGCCGCGGACCGCTACGCTGCCCCACGCGCCCATGAGGGCTGAATGTTGAGCAGGGGTCACCTGTGGGGCTCATCGGTTCCGTCATGCTCATGCTTGCAGTCGCGGGCCTCGGGATCGTCGCCGGCTACTACTTTCTGACAGCGCGAGCTTGTTCGTCGGCCTCAGCTGATTCTCTGTGGCGCAGTTGCCGGGGGTACTTCCGTTCAAGGAGAAACGCGGATCTCTGCCGCCAAATCTGCGAAGAATGCCCAACCGGACCATCCGCCTGAGGACAGCACGCGCGTGCCGGCGCCATTCCGGGAGTCCGCGGCACACTTGACGGATGGTCGTACCGTCCCGGCCAAGCCGGCAGACCAACCTCGCCCTGCTTCTGCTGCTGGCGGGAGCCTTCGTGACCGGCTGGTTGGCGTTCGGGATCGAGGGTTCGCCGCAGTCCAGGACCGTGAGCGTGGTGCACGGCATCCTGGGCCTGGGGATCCTGGTGCTTGCCCCGTGGAAGAGCGTGATCGTGCGACGTGGCCTCCGTCGTCGGCGTCGGCACACTGTCGCGGTCGCCTTGGCGGGGGTCGTCACTGTCAGCCTGGCTGCCGGGGTGGTGCATGCCACGCTCGGTCCCCTCGAGGTCGGCGGCGTCCGTGTGCTCGCCGTGCACATCGCCTCCGCCGTCGCGGTCGCGCCGCTCGTGCTGCTCCACGTGGCGCGTCGAGCGCAGCGACCGCGCCAGACCGATATGTCCCGGCGAACCGCGTTGAGAGCCATGGTGGTCGGTGGCGCCGCGGCACTGGCCTACGGCGCGACGGAGTCCGTCACGTCGGTCGCAGGTCTCCCAGGTCGACATCGTCGAGCGACCGGGTCCTACGAGGTGGGGTCTGGCGTCCCCTCCACCATGCCGGTCACGCAGTGGTTCACCGACGACGTGGCCCGTATCGACCTGGACACGTRCGCACTGCAGGTCAGCCGACTCGGAGAGCCGACGATTGCACTTTCACACGGCGAGCTCTTGGCGATGAGTAGCACGACGCAGGTGGCGGTCCTGGACTGCACGGGCGGCTGGTGGGCCGAGCAGACTTGGCGCGGCGTGCGTCTCGACACCCTGCTCGGCACCCCGGACCGGGGATCAATCGCCGTCCGCTCGGCGACCGGCTACACGAGACGCTTCCCACCCGAGGACACGTCCGTGCTGCTGCTGGCCACCCACGTGGGCGGCGCACTGCTCTCGTCCGGCCACGGCGCGCCAGTCCGGTTGGTCGCACCCGGACGCAGGGGTTTCTGGTGGGTCAAGTGGGTCGACCACGTCAGCGTCGAACCGCAACCCTGGTGGTCGCAGCCACCGTTTCCCCTCCAGTAGGCGCAGGGGCTGACTCGTTTCGAGGGCGGGGTCCTGAATCGACCGACCCTCGAGGCCGCCGCGCCACGTCGGCCGCGCCGCTCACCCTCGCGCTGACGAGCCGCGTACGACCCGGACCGCCGTCCCGCTCACACCCGTTCGACGCGGTCGGCCTGTGGTCCTCGATCGCTCTGTCGCACCTGGTACCGGACCCGATCGCCCTGGTGCAGCGCCTCGGCGTCTCTGAGGACAGACACGTGCACGAACAGGTCCGGGCCTCCCGCGTCGGGGGCGATGAAGCCGAACCCCCGCTCCGCGTCGTAGCGTGCCACCACTCCCTCGCCGCCTCGCGCCGGCACGTCGGATGCCTCCAGGTGTCGCGACCGAGGGCGGGCCGTCGATGCCGCGGGTGCGCCCCGCGGTGTCGAGCTGCGTGCGAGGCGCACGTCGCGAGCCTGCGGGCCCCTCTCGCTCACGACGATGTCGTACGTCACCCGGTCACCCTCGCCCAGGTCGGGGAGGCCGTCGGCCAGCGCCCGGACGTGGACGAAGACATCGGAGCCGCCCGACTCGGGTGTGATGAACCCGAAGCCCTTGTCCGCGTCGTACCAGGACACGGTGCCGTCCGCCCCGTCGGATGCCACGGCCTGCTGGGCGGCCTCGGCACCCAAGGGCAGCAGATGGTCAGCCTGCGGTCCCTTCTCCCCGTCGACAACGAGGAACGCCACCCGCTGCCCCTCCGAGACCACGCCGCCCGCCACGATGGCCGAACTGTGCACGAAGATCTCGGCACCACCGCCATCGGGCGTGATGAACCCGTACCCCTTGGCAGGCTCGTACCAGGCGACGGTGCCGAGCACGCCCAGCGGTGTATCGGCGGCCTGGTCGGCCGTGACCCGGACGCGGCGTGCCTGCGGGCCGCGGTCCCCCTCGCCGATCTCGAACTCGACCACCTGCCCCTCCCGGAGCAGCTTCATCGCGTCGTCGCTGATGATCTCGGACGCATGCACGTACAGGTCCTCTGCGTCCTGCCCGAGGGCGATGAAGCCAAACCCCCGGTCGGCATCGAACCAGCGGACGGTTCCCTCGGTCACGGCTGACTCCTTGTCGAAGCTACGGTCGGTGTTCCCCTAGTGTCCCCCGACGGGACCGCGACAAGCGCCCGGCGCCCGGCGCCCGGCGGTGCTCGCAGTGCCGTGGCAGGTGCCCGACGGCGACATGCACGGCACCCGGCGACGCGCCGACAGCGGCCCGACCGGACGTAGGCAGACCGTCGCCGCCATACACCTTGGAATGCCGAAACCAGTACTGCACAGGCGCGGTCAGGTGGATGATCGAGTATGCGCTTGAGGAACTTCCCGTGCTGGGTCATGGGCCACATGTACCTCCACAAGCCCGGAGACAAGGACTTGCTCGTCTGCCAGCGCTGTGGCCATCAGGAACTGATGGCGACCCGGCAGATGCGACAAGGAGGCGCTCCGCTGGGCCCTCGCTCTTGGAAGGAATGACGGACAGAAGGGTCGAGTTCGCGAGTCGTCGGCCTTCACGTGCGTGGTCCGCGTAGCGATCTCTTGTGTTGTGAACAAACATGCGACAAGCGGCAAAGTCGGCCGTCCTGACCTCAGAGCGGCATGCTCGGATGTTCGGTCCCCTCGGCCTGGCCGCTGCGCCGCGATCGGCTATCGACGGGGATGCTGCGGGGCCATGGTCGTGCGCCCGACAGGAATCCGTCGGGGCGTGAGCGGACACGAATTCTCAACGCCCCAGGGGCGTGCGCAGGCGCCCCGAGGTTGTCCTGGTKGAGCAGGGCCACGACGATGGTTGCGACCAGGCTGAGGGCGACCGCCTAGGGCTGCCTGCCGCCAGAGTGCCAAACTCATCGCGCGGTTGGACGTCCATGGCAACCGCGCGAACCCGCAGTCGTGGAAGAGTGATTCCGTGACCGACCGAGGACCGGCTGACGGGTGGCGTACGGGTTGGCGTCACCTTGATTGGCTGAACCCACCCCCGCGGGTCTCCCGCGACCATGACGACCTGCTGGTCACAGCGGCGGAGGGCAGCGACCTGTGGCGAACCACCTCCTACGGGTTCATCCACGACACAGGCCACGCCGTGCTCACGGACTTCCCCGACGGGACGGCCGCTGAGGTCACGTTCATCGCTGACTTCTCGGCCCAGTTCGATCAGGCGGGCCTGCTGATCCGTGCCGACGCGGAGCAGTGGATCAAGGCCGGTGTCGAGTTGGCCGACGGCGTCCTGCAGCTAGGAGCCGTCGTCACGCGGGGTGTCTCGGACTGGTCGGTCGCCGCCGTGCCGGAGTGGTCGGGCCACGCCGTCGTCGTACGGGCAAGTCGCAACGGCGACGCACTCACCGTCCGGGCCCGAAGCGGCGACGAAACCTGGCGGCTCGTGCGCGTAGCACCCTTGCCGCCCGGGCCATTACGCGTGGGACTTCTGTGCTGCGCGCCCACGCGCTCGGGCCTTGTCGTGCGCTTCACCGACCTGCGGCTCGTCGAGGCGGACCAGTCTCTCCACCCCTGAGCAGACCGAAGCGTGGGGGACGAGCGCGCACATCCGCACGATCGCGGGGAGCGGCATTTCCGGATGTTCGACAGTCTGCCGTCGCCTAACCTCTGGGCATGAAGGATCTCGGCGTCGTGACGCTCGGCCTGGACGAACCTGTGGTGACCACCAAGCCAGTCGCGGAGGGTGACGAGCGGGTCGGCCTAGTCATCCACCAGCACTCTGGCGTATGGCAGTTCATCGGTCCGACCGGTGGCGCAGACGAGAACGCTGAGGTGCTGCATTTCTCCCACCTACTGCAGCTCGACGCCGCGCTGTCACAGGTGCGTCGTCTACCACCCGCGGAGTGATGACGCGTATGCCCTTGGGTGGGCCACTCAGCACTTCAAAACCGACGACGAGATGGACGCGTACTTCGACGACTGAATCAGGTCGGCGCCTGGCAAGCATGGATGGTGACAGCGTGCGCCGTTGCCGGGACCGCACCATCAGCGGCGAAGTCGGACGAGCGTAGTCGTCCTCAGCGCGGCAGGAGCGGATGACTCCTCAGTCGTAGTGGAAGCGGGCCTGAAGGACGACCAGGTCGTCGCCGTCGATGAGGTAAACGAGCCGGTGCTCTTCAGTGATCCGACGTGACCAAGCGCCGGCCAGCATGTGCCGCAGCGGCTCGGGCTTACCGATGCCAGCCACCGGGTCGCGAAGTGCGTCATCGATGAGCCGGTTGATCCGTTTGAGCATCTGCCGGTCAGCAGCAAGCCAGTACGTGTAGTCCGCCCATCCGTTCGGTGTGAAGACCAGCCTCATCGCGCCAGGTCGTGCTCGTCCCGCTGCCCGGACCGTGCCTGCTGCAGGCTCTCAAGCAGGTGTCGGGCATTGGCTGGGACCCGCAACAGATGAGCTGTCTCCTCGAGCGCGTCGTWGTCTGCGCGGGACATCAGCACCGCATCGCCGCGGCGGGAGGTTATCTCGATCGGTGTGCGGTCCTCGTTGACCTGCTCGATCAGCGGAAACAAGTTCTTCCGGGCCTCGCTTGCAGTGACAGCCATGACATCTCCTACTGGTACAGGTTCTTGTACCAGTGTGTCACGATCGGCGTCCGCCGACAAACGTCCGCCATTCTCGTGACGGCGCTGGGTTTAGGTGCCTGAGGCCATGGAGGCGGCGAGGATGTAGTTGGGGTGGCGGTCGAGGTTCTTCCGGGCCCGGTCGTAACGCATGGTCGTGCGCGGGTCGGCGTGCCGGGCGGCGATCTGGACGTCGCGCAGGTCAACGCCGGCGTCGAGCATGGTCGTGACGAACGTGTGGCGCAGCATGTGTGGGTGCATCCGAGCGACGTGCACGCCGCCGACTTCGGCGAGGTGGTGCAGGCGTCGAGTGGCACAGTGTCGGTCCATCCGGGTGCCGCGGCCGGTTCGCAGGATCGGTCCCGAGGTGCGGGCGTCGACGGCGCGGTCGATGGCGCGGGCTACTGCCGGTGGCAGGGGAGTCAGGACTACCTTGCCGCTTTTGCCGGTCACGCGTAGGACGCGGTGGCCGTGTTCTTCGCCAAGGTCGGAGATGTCGGCGCCGCAGGCTTCGAAGATCCGCAGCCCGAGCAGGCCGAGCATCGCGACGAGGGCGAAGTCGTTGACGTTGGTGGAGGTGCGGGCGGTGGCGAGCATCGCTTCGAACTGCAGGTGGGTCAGTCCGAGGGTGGGTGACTCGGCGGGCACGTTCGGGCGCCGAACGTGCTCGGCCGGTGACTGCGCCAGGACGGCGTCGATGACGCAGGTCCGGTAGAACCCGGCGACGACCGCGACGCGGCGGCTCACGGTCGAAGGCTTGTAGCGGCGGGTCTCCTGCATCCACCGGATGTAGAGCTCGATGTGCGGTCGTTGCGCGGTCAGCGGGTCCAGGCCGTGTCCGCGGCACCAGGTCAGGAATGCGCGCAGGTCGGACTCGGTGTGAACCCGGGACTGTCCTTTGAACCGGGCCAGGTAGGCGGCGACCGCGCGTCTGAGCGTGTCCGATTCTGGAGGCAGAGGGATCGGGACCAAGACGTTCTCGTAGGTAGTCATCTTTTCAGGGTGAACGGAGTCGGCCGACCCACGAAAGCGCCGCCATAATCCCGCCGCAGCGCGCAACCTGCAGGACGGCACGATCGGGGGACTCGAACGGTCACCGTCGGCGGCCGGTTCCGCGCTCCCACCACTGACTCGGTGCCCGCTCCCGAATGTCTTGTGCCAGCCACTCGACATCCACGCCATTGCAGAACTTCCACAGCTCCTTGGCGGCACGTGAGTACTGGAACAACGCTTGGTCCGCCTCGAACGCATCCAGCTCACCGGCGCGGAACCGGTCGATCTCGAGCCCGACCCGCTCCACGAGCTGGGCCAGCTGCGCCTCGTGGAAGGCACTCACGGTCGCCGCGGCCGCACGACGCTCAGCACTCGGGGACATGAATCTCAGGCTAATCCGGGGACCGATGTCATGTGTCTGTCACTGCCGCCCCTAACCGCGACCGCGTCGACGGCTGGCCCGCATGCGGCCATGTCGGACGTCACTCGTAGCCAGTCGCTGCGGCGACAAGCTCGCGAAAAGTCTCCAGCTGGCCAGCTCCTGGCTAGCCCCATCACGATCGACAACGCGGGCGTGGCTCGCCGCGGCGAGGCCGTCGAGGAATCCCTCGAGTGTGCCGTTCTCCCAGTCATCGCTGCCACCTGCGCAGATCTGCCGCGGCTGACTCGACAAAGCCGACGAAGTCGTTGCGGTCCTTCACGTTGGAGAAATCAGCCGTAGTAGATCGCCCGGTTTCATATGTCACCCCGGAAAGGTGGCACGGATCCGCCCAAGGCATCGAAGTCGAAGAGGCCGGACGCGAGCACTGCGGCAGATGAGTGAATCGCTGGGCGGTGTCTTGTCCTCGGAACCCGTGGCGTGCACCGTCCGCAAGTTGGAGCTACCTAACGTAGGGGACTCAACCTTCTGTTGCTCTGCGCCGTTGAGTATGTAGAGGGACGAGGTCATGATCGATCGTCGAAGGGGACACGGTGGGCAGGGCTGACGACGAGGAGTTCGCCGACTTCGTGCAGGTCTCGTCCGCGCGCCTGTTACGCACCGCCTGGTTGCTGTGCGGGAACCCCGTCCACGCCGAGGAGCTCGTTCAGGCGGCGTTAGAGCGGGTCTACCTCAAGTGGGGCCGGATCCGGGACGGGGAGCCGCTGGCCTACACACGCCGAGTCGTGGTGAACCTGCACGCTGACTCCCTCCGGCGCGCCCGCCGTGAGCAGCTGACCGACGCGGTGCCAGAACACGCCGCACCCGCTGTTACCGGCCCGGAGGAGGGCGACTACCTGCAGCATCTGCTGCGCCAGTTGCCGCTTCGTGAACGCCAAGTGGTGGTGCTGAGGCAC
Organism: Terrabacter sp. RAF57; assembly: GCF_052113925.1. Classification (NCBI taxonomy): domain Bacteria; kingdom Bacillati; phylum Actinomycetota; class Actinomycetes; order Micrococcales; family Intrasporangiaceae; genus Terrabacter; species Terrabacter sp. RAF57. Next base: position 19,175 of record NZ_JBFRDT010000034.1, read on the forward strand.
TACGTCGGAGAGTCCGAGGCTCAGGCGGCTTTCACGCTCGGGGTGAGCGTTGGCACGGTGAAGTCGTCGGCCTCGCGAGGTTTGGCACGGCTGCGCGCCCTACACGCACAGGAGGGTTCCCATGTTCGATGACGTCCTCGACCTGCTCGAGCGCGCGCCCGAGCCGGTGATGCGCGTCGACCCGAGCCGCATCATCTCCGCGGGAAACCGCACCGGACGCCGCCGGCGCCGGCTCACTCTGATGGTGAGCGCGGCCGCCGCGATCGGCATCGCCGGCTCCTCCATCATCACCGGCTGGGGGCCGGCTAGACAGGACATGACCCCGGCGAGCCCTGCGAGGGGGACCGCACCGACCACCTTGACCTCTCCGACCACCTTGACATCCCCGACCACCCCGACCACGCCCTCGGACGTCGCGGAGACCGGGGCGGAGCAAACCTGGGGCCCGGTGCACGTAATGTCACAGCAGCGCAACCGTCAAGGACAGCGCCCCGCGCTGTACCTGACGCCCGACCGAATGTTCTGCATCGGCACAGTCGACGCCGAGGGCGCCGTGACGCCGTCGGTATGCCGCCAAATCAAGGCGCCACCCCCGGACGACTTCGGTACCGGGTACGCGTGGAGCATGGACGGCGACCTACCCACCGGCGCAGCCGCCAACGAGTTCGCCGCCGGCACCGTTGCCCGCGACATCACCAAGGTCGTGGTTCGGACCGAACGCGGCGACGTCACCGCCCACCTCACCCGCGCCCCGGACCCGGAACTGGGACAGTTCTACTGGGTCGAAACAGGCGTGCCGGTCCTCACCTCAGACAAGCACTTGAAGGACCGTTCCCGGGTCGCGTACCGCGGCACCAAGGTGGCCTTCTCCTGCGGCTACTACGAGTGCGTGGGTAAGTGACCGCCACGTCGGGGACCGGAACCATTCCGCAAAGATCCGCCGCCAATCCTCGAAGCAGAGCTCACCCGCAGCGGCAGAGAGGATGTTGTTGGCCGGCATCAGGCGTGGCAGATCGTGTCCGGGCGCGCCTCGAAGTTGACTCCGGTCTGAGTGACGATGGCTGAGATCTCGGGCCGGCCCGAGAGAGCGACGATCCACGTCTGCACCGGGGCGTCCGGATAGCCGATGGGCGCCTTGGTCTGGGTAGCGTGCGACCAGTCGGTCCCCTCCATGTGGCGGAGCATCTCCCTGATGGCTACCTCTGCTGAGGCCCCACGCCCCGGCTTGGAGATCGCCCACCCCGGTGAGATTCCTGGCGGGCAGGCCAGATCCGACAGCGTGATTGGGCTCCAGTGGCGCCCATCGTCGGAGACGGTGACCGTCTGCGCCGGCCATTCATGGGCTGGCGTCGAACAGGAGACCTGGACCAGGCCTGGGGGTATCGGCCTTATCCATTCTGTGGCCAGTCGAGGGGCGGGGTTCCCCTCGCCTCCTCCGTCCCAGGTCAAGTCCCGCGTGGTGGTGTAGCGCTGCGTGATTCTTGATGGTGGTCAGGCGGTGAGGGCGGGCAGGTCATTGGCTCCCATCTCGGGTTCGGTGTCGGGGACGACTGTCATGCGGGAGCGGGCCAGGACGTCCAGGCCGAGGTAGCGGCGCCCTTCGGCCCATTCGTCGGTCTGTTCGGCCAGGACGGCGCCGACGAGGCGGACGATGGCTTCGCGGTTGGGGCGCCGCTCTCGTCAAGCGGCGTCGGAGTTTGCCTTTGGCAGCGGTGGCTTTTGGGCTTGCAGGTCGCGGATCATGGCTCGGTACACGACGGCAGCGAGGTGGCGTTTCAGGCACCGT
>NZ_JBFRDT010000035.1:0-19440 GCF_052113925.1 Terrabacter sp. RAF57
GTCGACTCCGAGTCGGGTCTCTACTACTACCGGCCCAACCGTCGTCACGTCGGGACCGTCAAGGTGCTCGGCTGGAGCGACCCGAACGCGACGCCCGAGAACGGCAGCGCCGTCGCGACGCTCTACCTCAACTACCTGGCGAACCACCCCGCGACGGCGACCCGCATCGCGACGAAGCTCGTGACCCGCTACGTCTCCGACACGCCCCCGGCCACCCTGGTCACCAAGCTCGCACAGGTCTACCTCGCGAACGGCACGGCTATCGCGCCGGTGCTGCGAGCCCTCTTCCTCTCCCCCGAGTTCGTCGCGTCGGCGGCCCAGAAGATCCGCACCCCCTACGAGGACGCCCTCGCGTCGTGCCGCGTCCTCGGCCTGACCCCCGAGCCGGTCCCGGCGGCCGGGGTGACGAGCGACCTGCGCAGTCTCTTCTGGCAGATGGGCACCTTCGGGCAGGCACCGATGGGGTGGCCGGCTCCGAATGGCTATCCGGACGTCGCCGCCGCCTGGAACGGCGCGTCGAGCACGCTCAACCGCTGGAACTTCCACCTCGGGCTCGCCGGCAACTGGACGCTCAAGGCGATGAAGCGCCCCGACGTCACGACGCTCGTGCCGACCCCGCTGCCGACGACGTATGCCGCCCTCGTCGATGCGCTCGCCGCCAAGCTGCTCATCACGCTGACGACCGCGCAGCGCGACGCGATCTGCCGGTTCGTCGACCATGCCCCCGGCGACGCCCTCAAGGCGGGTGTTGCGGCCGTGACGTGGCGGCTCCCGTCGATCGTCGCGCTCCTGCTCGACTCCCCCAACTTCGCCACCCGCTGAGGACGACCATGACGACCCATCCCGCGACCGCGTCCACAGCCCCGTCCCTGACCCGGTCCGTGGCCCACTACCCGGCCGAGTCCGGCGTCCCCCCGGAAGGCTGCGGCTGCCCGCAGGGGCAGGTCCTGACCTCGCAGGTCTCCCGCCGCACCTTGCTCGCGGGCGCGTCAGCCCTGGGAGCGCTCGGCGCCGTCATCGGCACCGCCGGCCCCAGTGCCGCCACCCAGCTCGCCTTCGCCGGGACGGCCTACACCGGCGACACGATCGTCATCCTCAGCCTCCGCGGCGGCTTCGACGGCCTGTCCGCGGTGGCCCCCGTCGGGGACCCTGCGTACTTCGCGGCGCGACCCACGATCGCCATCCCCGCGTCGCGGGCGATCACGCTCGACAGCATGTTCGGGCTGCACCCGGCCCTCGCGCCGCTCAAGCCGATCTGGGACGCCGGCGGACTCGCGGCCGTCCACGCGGTCGGCCAGGTCAACCCGACGCGGTCGCACTTCGAGGCCATGGCCACGATGGAGAACGCCGCGCCCGGCTCGACGCTGCGAACCGGCTGGCTCGACCGCATGATCGGGCTGAGCGGCCCGGTCTCGACGTTCGCGTCCGCGTCGGTCGGATCGACCACGTCTCCGCTATCCATGATGGGACCGAACCCCGAGGTCGCCATCCGCACCGTCGACACCTTCGCCCTTGCCGGCGCCGATACGCCGATTGAGCAGACCCGCTGGACGACCGCCCTCAACGCCTTGTATGCCGGGGCGCCCGCCGCGCTCGCGGCACCCGCGAAGGCGACGCTCGGGGCGCTCTCGACGATGTCACCGCTCAAGGCCGCCGGCTACACCCCGGCCAACGGGGCGGCATACCCCAAGGGAGCCGTCGGCGACGCCCTGCGCGACCTCGCCCGCCTCATCAAGGCACGGATCGGCCTGCGGGCGGCGACGGTCGACGTCGGCAACTGGGACATGCACTCCGGCCTCGGAGCCAGCGACTCGGGCTGGATGTTCCGCCAGCTCACCGAGCTCGGCCAGGCGCTCGCCGCCTTCAACCAGGACCTCGGCGCGCAGATGAGCGACGTCACGCTCGTGACGCTCAGCGAGTTCGGCCGCCGCGTCGCGCAGAACGGCTCCGGTGGTCTCGACCACGGGCACGGCAACGTCTCGCTGGTCATGGGCGGCGGGGTCCGCGGCGGGCAGGTGTACGGGCGCTGGCCCGGCCTCGCGGCGGCCAACCTCGACAACGGCGACCTCGCCGGGACGACGGACTACCGGACGATCCTCGCCGAGGCGCTGGAGAAGCGGGCGCAGCTGTCGTCGTCGACCGTCTTCCCCCTGCTCGCCGCCGACCGTCTCGGGATGTTCGCCGCCAAGGCCTGACCCAGGCCGACGCACAGCCGTCCGACAAATGGGTGGGGGGCGCCGACGCCCTGCGCGAGACTGGCCGACGTGGACGAGGTCGAGGTCGTGGTCGCCCATCAGGAACGCGCGACGCTGCGGGTGGGTGACGTGTTCCTCAAGGTCGACGCCGATCCGGCCCGCACCGAGGTCGAGGTCGAGGCGATGACGCTGGCGCCGGTCCCGACCCCGGCGGTCCTGTGGTGCAGGCCGCCCGTGCTCGCGCTCGCTGCCCTGCCCGGGGTGGCGCTCGGTCGCCTCGGCAAGCCGTCGACCGCCTCGGCCGCGGCGTGGGCCGCCTCGGGTGCGGTCCTGCGGGTTCTGCACGACGCGCCGTTGCCCGCGTGGTCCGGGGCCAGCCTCGACGAGAAGGCGGCGAGCCTCGACGCCGAGTGCACGTGGCTCCTGACGAACGACGTGCTGCCGGCCGACCTCGTGACGCGCAACCGTGAGCTCGCCGAGGTCGCGCTGCGACCGTGCACGCCGGTGTTCATGCACGGCGACCTGCAGGTGGCCCACGTCTTCGTCCAGGGAGACGAGGTCACCGGCATCCTCGACTGGTCCGAGGCGGGTCGGGGCTCAGCGATGTACGACCTCTCGAGCCTGACCCTCGGGCACCCCGAGCACGTCGCAGACGTCGTCGCCGGCTACGGCGCGGATGCCGTCGACCTCGACGTGGTCCGAGCGTGGTGGTCCCTGCGGAGCCTGACGGCGATCCGCTGGCTCGTCGAGCACGGCTTCGACCCCGCCGCGCCCGGGTGCGAGATCGACGTGCTCAAGGCCCAGCTCTGAGGCTGCCGCTCGTCGACGCACTCAGCGGTCGATCATCCGCTGCATGGCCTCCGGGTAGCGGTCACCGTGGACCTGCACGCTGGACGAGGCGGTGTCGAGCTCGGCGAGGTCTTCGTCCGTGAGGGTGAGGTCTGTGGCACCGAGGTTCTCGTCGAGGCGCTCGAGGCGCCGGGTCCCCGGGATCGGCACGACCCACGGCTGCTGCGCGAGCAGCCAGGCGAGAGCCACCTGACCCACCGTGGCGCCCTTGCGATCGGCGACCGCGGTGATGAGGTCGACGAGGGCGAGGTTGGCCTGCAGCGCCTCCCGCTCGAAGCGCGGCAGGGAGGCGCGGATGTCGCCCTCGCCGAACTCCGTGGCGGCGGTGACCTTCCCCGTGAGGAAGCCCCGTCCGAGCGGACTGAAGGGGACGAAGCCGATCCCGAGCTCCTCGAGGGCGGGCAGGATCGCCTCCTCGGGCTCGCGCCAGAAGAGGGAGTACTCGCTCTGCAACGCGGTGACTGGCTGCACGGCGTGGGCACGGCGGATCGTGTCGACCCCGGCCTCGGACAGGCCGAAGTGGTGCACCTTGCCCGCCTCGATGAGCTCCTTGACGGTGCCGGCGACGTCTTCGATAGGGACGTCGGGGTCGACGCGGTGCTGGTAGAGCAGGTCGATGGCGTCCGTGCGCAGTCGTCGCAGGGAGCCGTCGACGGCGGCGCGGATGGCGTCGGGTCGGCTCGTGACGCCCGTCTGGGTGCCGTTCTCGTCGAAGGCGAAACCGAACTTGGTGGCGATGACGACGTCGTCGCGGACCGGCTGGAGGGCCTCGCCGACGAGCTCCTCGTTGTGGAAGGGGCCGTAGACCTCGGCGGTGTCGAAGAGGGTGACGCCCCGGTCGACCGCGGCACGCAGGAACGTCACCATCGCGTCCCGTGGTGGTCGCGGGCCGAAGGACTGGCTCATGCCCATGCAGCCGAGGCCGAGGGCGGAGACCTCGAGGCCTCGGGTGCCGAGTGTGCGGTTCTTAATGTGGGTTCTCCTTTGGTCGCGTTCGTGGTGGAAATCGTTGGTGCTCAGAGCTGCCCGGCGGGTCGCAGAAGGGTCTCGTTGATCGCGAGGTGGCGAGGCCGGCTGAGGGGGAAGGCGATGACGTGGGCGACTGGGCCCGGCTGGCTGGTCTGGGTGGTGGTGGTCATGCGCTCATCTCGGTCGTGGTCGGCAGGGGTGCGAGGCCGGTTCAGGCCTCGGGGATGGGGCGTCCGAAGGTCTCGAGCGTGATGTCGGCCGGCTCGGGGCCACCGCGCGTGCCGGTGTCGAGGGCGTCGATCGCGGTCAGCTCGTCCTGGGTCAGGACGAAGTCGAAGACGTCGAAGTTCTCCGCGATGCGGTGCGCCTTGGTCGACTTGGGGATGGCGGAGCGTCCCTGCTGCAGGTGCCAGCGCAGCATCACCTGGGCGGGTGTCTTGCCGTGCGTGGCGGCGATGCCACCGATGACCGGGTCCTGGAGCGTGCTGCCGTGACTGCCGTCGCGGTAGAAGGTGATGCCACCGATCGGGGACCACGCCTGCGTCAGGATCCCGTGCTGGGCTCCGAGCTCCTGGACTGCCTTCTGCTGGAAGTAGGGGTGCAGCTCGATCTGGTTGACCGCGGGCACGACCGTCGCCGCATCGAGCAGGGCGGTGAGGTGGTCGACCATGAAGTTGCTGACGCCGATGGCGCGCACCTTGCCGTCCGCGAGGAGCGTCTCCAGCGCCCGGTACGCCTCGAGCGTCGTGTCGAAGGCGGACGGGAGGGCCTGGTGCAGGATCAGTAGGTCGATCTGCTCGACGCCGAGCTTACCGGCGCTCTTGTCGAAGCCGTGCAGGGTCTCGTCGTAGCCGTAGTCGCTGATCCAGATCTTCGTCTCGAGGAAGACCTCGTCACGGGGCACGCCGGAGCTGCGGACGGCCTCGCCGACCTCGCGCTCGTTGCCGTAGGCGGCGGCCGTGTCGACGTGCCGGTACCCGGTCGCGAGCGCGGCCTCGACCGCGGCGCGCGTCTCCTCCGGAGGGGTCTGGAACACCCCGAGTCCGATGGCCGGCATCTCGACCTCGTTGTTCAGCTGCAGTGTCGTCATGTCTTCGACCGTAGGCGCGAGCCCGTGCCGGTGGCAGTGACGGCCTTGACCGGTAACGCCAGCCCCTCCCTGGACCCGAGCCCACGGCATACGGTCGGTGCATGGACAACAGGGCCGAGGTGCGCGACTTCCTGACCTCCCGCCGCTCGCGGCTCACCCCGGAGCAGGCCGGTCTGACGCTCTACGGGAGCAACCGTCGGGTCAAGGGCCTGCGACGCGAGGAGGTCGCGGTCCTGGCCGACGTCAGCACCGACTACTACACGCGCCTCGAACGCGGCAACCTCTCCGGGGTGTCCGAGTCGGTCCTGGAATCACTGGCGACGGCGCTCCAGCTCGACGAGTCCGAGCGGGTCGATCTCTTCGACCTCGCCCGGGCAGCCAACACCGGCAACCGACGGCGACGGACACCGGTCAAGGAGCAGCTGCGACCCGGCATACAACGCATTCTCGACTCCCTGTCAGCGCCGGCCTACGTCCGCGACAACCGCCTCGACCTGCTCGGTGTCAACGCACTCGGGCGAGCCCTGCTGACCGACCTCTACGACGGCGGCACGACACGCCCCAACCTGGCGCGCTACCTATTCCTCGACGACCGCTCGAGGGACTTCTACGTCGACTGGACCAGGGACGCCAAGGACGTCGTCGCGTCCCTGCGCCTGCAGGCGGGCCACACGCCGTACGACCGCGGTCTGACGGACCTCGTCGGCGAGCTCTCCACTCGCAGTGAGGAGTTCCGCACCTGGTGGGCCGGCCACACCGTTCGGCTCCACCGCACCTCGACGAAGCAGATGCACCACCCGGTCGTCGGGGATATCGAGCTGACCGGTGAGGCGCTGGAGCTGTCCGGAGACGCCGGGCTCACGATCATCACCTACACGGTCGAGCCCGGCACGCCCTCTGCCGAAGCACTGCAGTTCCTCTCCAACTGGGCCACGAGCGAGCCGGCTCCGAGCAGTACCCGCGAGACGACGAGCTGACCGAGTGGCCGGCTGACGGCTCAGCCAGCACGGCGCGAGCCCATCGCTCGGGTCCAGTGAATGCCCGTGCCGAGTTGCGGCCCGGCCGCTGGCGCCCTGATCATCTGGTGATGAACCAGACGCCTGCTGCGACGAAGCTGAGACGTGCCGTACGGGCGGTCATCCTTGCCGAGGACGACCGGCTCCTGCTGTGCCGCTTCAGCCGTCCGCACCCAGCGGTCCCGACGGGCGCAACGGTCGTGTGGGCGGCCCCCGGCGGCGGCATCGAGTCCGGTGAGCTTCCGCTCGCGGCGCTGCGCCGTGAGCTGCACGAGGAGACCGGGCTCGTCATCGACGCAGACCCGCCTCACGTCTGGCACCAGGAGGTCGTCGCGCCCGGCCACGCCGACGGCTACGACGGGGTGGTCAACGACTACTTCCTGGTCCGAACCCCGCTCTTCGATCCCCGGGGCGCCCTGTCCGACGACGAACTCGCCGCCGAGCACATCAGCGCGATGCGATGGTGGCGGCACGCAGAGATCGCCGAATACGACGGAACCGACTTGTTCTCACCTCGCGACGTCGCGACACCGCTGGCGGCCCTGATCGCCGGCGACATTCCGGCCACGCCCGTGGTGCTCGGCCTGTGATTCGCTAACGCAGAGGCGTCTGCTCCTGTCGCCGATGACCCGCGGGCTGCCGACGCTGGTCCTGCACCGACGCGGTGAGCCCGGCGGCTCCGCTCCCGTGGGGCTGGATCGAGCCAGTGCGCTCAAGGAACGCGGAAGCACTCTTCCTGTCATGCCGATGTGAGCGCGTTCCGAGCGCCCGACGATCGAGCTCTATCACGTGTCTCGAGGTCAGCGGCTCTTCACTGAAAGAGGGCGTAGTCGATGACGGACGGGATCTTGATGTCGAGCTTTCCGGGACTCGAGGTCAAGATCTGCTCGTAGCTGAGCAGGAGACCGCTGGCGGCGTCAATGATCATGACGAACCGGGCCGGAAGCCCGCCCGGTTGTGAGCTGGACACACCGACTCCGAGACCCGGTCGCCCCGCGCGGTCGCGCAGCGTGCCGAGCGCCACGACGTCTGGCCGTGCCGCGAGCATCCGCAGCAGCTGCGCACGGACCTTTGGGTCGGGCCGCTGTTCCTTGTAGAGGTCGGTGATGGCCACGAACAGCTCACCAGTGCCCAGTTCACGGATCGGGTGTGCATGCTCCAGTTGATCCCGCAGCGTTGAGGGGTCAGCGCTGAGCGCGCCGTCATAGACCCGCGGTGCCTGTCCTGGGCCGTACTTGTCATCGCGGACGACGGTGCCCGGCGTCGGCAGCTCGAAACCGCTCGCGTCGTAGCCGGCGGGGACCTCGGGGGCTCCGATCCGCACCGTGCGTTGACCGGACCCATCCTCGGCCAAGGTGAAGCTCACCTCTTGGGGGACCACTGCCGACCGGACTGGCTGGTCGTTCAGCACTCGAGTGAACAGCGACCAGGTGGAGTAGCGGCTGCCGAGGGCTCCCTCAAATGTGGACGTCGCGGTGGCCGTCGCGGCCGCGGTCAGGGCCTGGGTTGCCGGGCCACGTTCGCCGAGGCACCCGTCGAGGACGGGCGGAGTGGCTGCAAGCGCGGTGGCGGGCTTACTGCCTGGCAGTAGCGGCGATCCCACGACCAGGATCGATGCGGCGCCGGCTGCGGCGAGGCCTCCGATGACCGCGCGTCGCGGGATCCGTCCTTGGTTTCCGGATCTGGGGGCGCCTGATCGTGGCGTCGCCAAGATCTCAGCGAGGTCCTCTTCGCGCCGGGCGGTGTCGACCACCGTGGCGTCCCTCGGCGCTAGCTGCTTGAGGAGGTCAAGGTCGTTCGTCATTCTTCCTGTCCCTTCAAGCTCGTGACGCTTGCCCACTCCTTCGTCGGGGTGGGCGACTCAAGTTCACGCTTCAGTCGAGTTCTTGCTCGATGCAGACGGACTGCGGCCGCGCCACGGCTGCATCCGAGCGCAGCGGCGAGTTCGGCTCCGGTGAGCTCTTCCCACGCGACCAACAGCAGGACCTGCCGGTCAGTTGGGGATAGCCGGTTCACCGCGGATGCGACCCTGCGTAGCTCCTCGAAGTGTTCGTACCGGACGGTGAGGTCACCGGCCCCAGACGTCGGGTCAGCGTCGTCGAGCGTGACGGTCAGCAGGGGTGCTGATCGGTTGGCCGTCAGCACCACCCTGTGGGCCACACCGAACAGCCAACCGAGCTCGACGGCCGGGATCTCGTCGATACGACGCCACGCCACTAGGAACACCTCTGCCGTCGCGTCGGCAGCCGCGCCACGATCGTGCAGACGCCGATAGGCGAAGCCGTGGATCGCCGCGTAGTGCTGCCGGTACAGCCGACAGAACCGCTGCTCCTCACCCGCCTCGTCGTCGGTCCGCACACCAGTAAGTGTCGCGAAAGTCCGAACGATTACATCGACGAAAGGCGCGCGCGTCCGTCGCGGCTTCTGGTGCTTCACCCAGACGGGCGTGCGAAACCCGCAAGTACGGCGTTGCGGTTCGAAGGAACGTCCGGAAATGCCGCGACGAGCAAGCATGGGAACTCCCATCGGCTAAATGGCAGTGTGTCCGGGAGGTATTGAGTCTTCGCCGAGCTTGACCCGGCGCGACCTCAAGGCCTTCGCACCGGCGAGCTTTTCGATCAGCCATGTTGGGCCGCCCACGTAGCGCCAGTCGTCATCCCAGAGGGTCGAGACCAGCCATGAATGATCGGGAGGGAAGATGAGGTCCGGCAGCGACTCCTTGTCTGTCGCATCGGCTCGCCAGTGCAGAGCCTCGTCCGCGCCGGCTTTCACCAGGACGTACTGATTGTTGTAGACGCGAACGCGCGGTGCCTCTTGGAACACCACGTCCGAGGCCCCCGTTTCAAGCAGACCGATCCACCACTGGCCCGGTGAGGCTCGCATCAGCGCGCCGACGAGCAAGCCGTTCTGCACCTTGATGGCCTCCGGGTCCGGCGGCACCGAGGCCGTGCAGTAGGCCTCGAAGACTGGTGGCACCGCAGATGTCACCGTTCGCCCGACCGCTGTTCCGGCGTTGATCCACGCAACCTCGGCGTCCGTACCGAAAGTCTGCCTTGAGGCGTCCGTCGTCTTGCACATGACGAAAGGTGACCGCACGCGCGGAGGCCACGTCAAGGTCATCCAGTTGATCTATCGCCCGCACAGAGATCGTCCCCTTCTGCCGCTCGGAGGACGGCACGTCCGACATTGCCGCTGCCCGCGCGATCGTGCCGATGAGCGATCTCCTCCTGAATGATGAGCACATGGACCACGTGATCGATCTTGATGAGTTGGCTAGCCGTCTGAACCGGCTGAGACCCGAGTGGGAACGCGTTGCGCACGTGGGTCCATTCACATGGCGCGATGAAGCCGCGCCGTGGCCTCAGCCGATCGTGACTGATCGCTCGATCGTGAAGATGCCGGTGTCCCGTTACGGGTTTAGTGGAGGCTCGGAACTGACGTTTCGACGGTAGCCGTCACGAGGTTCTGTCGGTAGTGCTGGTTCTCGAGCTCGACGGGTGGGATGAGTCCGATCTCGCCGTGGAGGCGTCGGTGGTTGAACCAGTCGATGTACTCCGCGACCGCGATCTCGAGGTCATCGATTGATCGCCACGGACCCCGGTTGCGGATCAGCTCTGCCTTGAACAGCGAGTTGAACGCCTCGGCCAGGGCGTTGTCATAGGAGTCGCCCGTCGAACCGACCGAGGCGACCGCGCCGGCGTCGGCGAGGCGCTGGGTGTAGCGGATGGCGAGGTACTGAACTCCTTTGTCGGAGTGATGAATCAGGCCGGTCGTGTCCCGGCCGGCGCGGGCCCGGTCCCACAACCCCATCTCCAGGGCGTCCAATGCCAGGTCGGTGCGCAGGTTCTTGGACAGCTGCCAGCCGACGACACGGCGGGAGAAGACGTCGATGACGAACGCGGCGTACACCCACCCGGCGAAGGTCCGGCAGTACGTGATGTCCCCGACCCACAGCTGGTCCGGGGCGGTCGCGGTGAACGCCCTCTGCACCAGGTCCGGGCGGGTGTCCGGTCCGCTGCCCGGGATCGTCGTGCGTGGCCCCTTCGCGCGGCTCACGCCCTGCAGCCCAACGGATCTCATCAACCGGTGCGTCGTGCAGCGAGCCACCAGATGACCTTGCCGGCGCAGCTCTGCGTGGACCTTCCGGATGCCGTACACGCCGTAGTTCTCGGCGTGGATCGTCACGATCCGCGCCAGCGTCACCGCATCGCTGATCGCCCGCGCCGACGGCGCGCGCTTCTTGGCCGCGTAGTACGTGCTCGGGGCGATCTGCGTGCCTGCTGCCGTCAAGGCTGTGCAGATCGGCTCGACCCCGAACCGGTCGCGGTGCTCGTCGATGTACTCGACGAGCACCCCGGTCGGCACTGTGGTGCTTACTTCAGCTTGCGGTCGAGCTCCGCTGCGGCGAAAAACGCGGACGCCGTCCGCAGGATCTCGTTCGCCCGGCGCAGCTCCTTGACCTCCCGCTCGAGCTCGGCGATCCGCTTCGCCTCAGCGGTGCTCACGCCCGGTCGGTGGCCCTCGTCGATCTCGGCCTGCTGGACCCAGTTGCGCAACGTGTCCGGGTTGATGCCGAGCTGCTCACCGACCCGTTGCAGTGCGCCTTGCTTGGTGGCCTGATCACGCCGCAGGTCAACGGCCATCCTGATCGCTCGCTCCCGAAGCTCCTCCGGGTACTTCCTCGGTGCTGCCATGACTCTCATCCTTCCGTGGAATGAGAGCCTCCATCAGAACCGGAACGGGACATCTGCTCGGCCCGGTGCAACCGGCGAATCTCTGCCCAGTCCTCCACGCTGATCACCCTCCACAGGCTCACGGAGAGGGGTCCGTTTTCACCCGTCGATCAGGGGTCAGTTTTCACCCGACGCCGACACGGGTTCGAGACGCCCAGCCCAGCACGCCGAGAGCAGCAGGCACGAGTGCGCTAAGCCACAGAGGAGAAGGTCCCGCGTAGATGGCGCTCGCCCATCCCGCTGGGATGCCCGCGAGGATTGCGCAAGATACGACTGCGAATGAAAGTAGTTCGCGGCGGCTGATCTTGGCGGGGAGGTCGGTCATCTCGCTCACAATCGCAACCTATCCGGTGGCCGACCCATGCGGACGACCACGCTGATGTTCGTTGCCACCGTTGAGGGAGACGCCCGACTCTGCCGCCGAGCGATCGTACCGATTTGCGTGAACCCAGAGGAGCGGCTCAATCCCGGTTGCTGGCGAGGTCCAGTGCTTCGGCGAGACCGCATGAACACGCGGCATCCGGCGTCCGGCAGCCGCCCTCGTGGTGGCCGTATCGGCGAAGTGCGCTGGCGAGGACTCCGAGTTTGCGCTGCAGTTCGGCTTCCAATGGCGCGCGGGGTCTCGGTTCGGCCGTCTCGCCCGAATCTCGTCCTGCCAGCGGTGCGTCGTCGCCCGCCCATGTCCGCGCCCGCAGGTATGCCTCGGCGGGGTCGACGCCCAGGCCGATGAGGGCTCCAGACACCAGTGGGTCATCGACCTTGACAACGCCAGCGAGAAGGTGCGCCGTCGTAACACGACTTTGGCCGAGTTCCAGCGAGGTCCGGAGTGCGAGTTCCATGGCCTTTTTGGCGTTCGCGGTAAAGGGAATATGCCCCGAGGACGACCCGAGACGGGATGGTCGGGTACCGACAAGCCGTTCACGAACCCGCTTGAGGGAGACCTGCAGGGCGGCCTCAGCTGGCACTCCACCTGCGCGCAAGACGCCCATCAAGAGGTGCTCCGCCCCAAGTTCGTGGTGGCCCATCGACCGCAGTTCTTCTTGGGCATACACCACCGCTTCGCGCGCATCATTGTCGAACCTGTCGAACACGCCGATCACCTGCCTCCCCGGGGTCGCCCACGATACTCACGTGGTCCCGGTCGAACGTCTACAACGACTACCGCGTTGAGGGCGGCTACGCTCGCCCGATCATGCCGCTACGCGTATGGCCGCAGTACCTCTTGTGATGCCGAGCCGTGACCTCCTCGACCCCGACTGGTGCACGGCATCCGTCTAGCGTGCAGACATGAACTCGAGTGTCTTCGGGGTGGCGGCAACGGCCGTGGTGGTGGTTGCGCTGATGGGTGGGTGCTCGAGTACTGCCTGCACGGCCATCGGCGCGGAGTCAGGGGTGAGCGTCGACATCTCGGGGCAAGGTCGAGGCGAACCGATCACGGCCACCGCCTGCGTGGAGGGACACTGCTCGGACACCTCAGTCCAAGAGGCGGATGGGCCGATCTTCATCGCCAACTCCAAAGTCACCTCCGAAGAACCTACCCGCGTGACCGTGACAGTTCGGAGGCAGAGCGGAGCGGTCCTAGTGCCTTCGCGCGAGACCACGGTGACACCCAAGCGCGTACAGCCGAATGGCCCCGACTGCGATCCGACGGCTTACGTCGCCACTGTCTCGGTAGCACCCTGAACTGCTCAGGGAGACAACGCTGGGGGCCGGCGCCAACACGTCCGCTCATGGCACCCCTTTAGGTCAAGACATGGCGAGGACCGGGGTTCTACGCTCGGGGGTGACGGGTCCGGGAAGAGGCTTGTCCGAAGAGCCGGTGTGGGGTTGTGAGCCGGTCACGCTGGAGTCAGAGTCGTTGCCCCGGTGCCCTCCCGGGCCCGTCACCTGGCCTGTGCGCAGGGTGTACTCGCGTCGAGTCTGGTCGGCGACCATCCGCGTGTACACGACGTTGGACAGGCGTCGCTTGAGGGACCGCATCGCCATCAACGAGGGCGTGCCGCCGGCCTTGCGGGCGTCGTAGAACTCCCGCCCGGGAGTCGGGTTGCGCAGCTGCACGACCGCCATGATGTGCAGCGTCCGGTTGATCCTGCGGTTGCCTGCACGAGAGAGCCGGTGGCGTTGCTGCGCCCCGGAAGACGCATCCAACGGCGCGGTCCCGTTCCAGGAGGCGAACCGGTCCTTGTCGCGGAACCGGTGGATGTCCCCGACGTCGGCCAGCAGCCGCGCGGCGCCGGTCGGGCCGATCCCGGTCAGCTCCAGCAGCGTGGAGCCGCGCTCGGTCACGAGTGCGGTCAGCTCTTTCTCGGCCGTCTTGATCTTGCGGTCGATCACCTCGAGCTCACCGATCAGCTCGACCACCAGACGGCGCCGGGTCTTGCCGACGAGGTCGCGCGGCTTGACCTTGGCGACCAGTGCGCGGGCCTGCGGCGCGGACAGGAACGTCTTCGCCCCGCCCGGAATCAGTTCCAGCAGAAGCCGATGCAGCCGGTTGACCGTCTGCGTGCGGGTTCGGCCCAGCTCGTCGCGGCGGTCGACCATCATGCCCATCACGACCAGGTCGTCCTCGACCACCACGGGCCTGAGCCCGGGCTCGGCCGGGGCGTACAGCGCGGCGAGGGCGACCGAGTGCGCATCGACCGGGTCGGTCTTGCGGGCGTTGCCGGTGGCGAAGACCCGCACCTGCGCCGACAGCTTCGTCGGCACGTCGAGCACTCGTTCCCCGTCGTGGACGAGCCGGTGCGCGATGTGCCGACCGATGCCGTTGCAGCCCTCGACCGCCCACACCCGCTCCCCGATCACGCCGTGGCCTCGGCCCGCGGCCAGCATCGCCGCGTAGCCGGCCTGGTCCGTGTCGAACCGGCCCACCTGCAGCACCCGCCCGCCTTGGTCGATGACCTCGATCGTGGCCGAGCGCCTGTGCGGGTCCATCCCGATGATCACGCTCATTGCCGTGCACCTCCTCGTTCACGCAGTGATGTGGAAGCGGGGAGGGCATCGCTACTTTGAGCAGAACAAACCCCTTTAGAGCCTCTCCTCGCGCGGTGCCCGACGAGAACGCATGCCATGAGAGAGCCACACCAATGACGCCGGTGGGCAGCCGCATATGAGAGCGTCTCGCCGAGCACCTGGACCGAGTCTGGCCGGACACCGATCCTGCAACCAGTCTCTAAGTAGCCGCTCTGAGGGCGGCTACACTCGCCCGACATTGCCGCTGAACGAATCGGCATTCGATCATGCACACGACCTCACGGGAGAGATCGAAAAACCTCTCGCACGCCCGGGTGCGTCTCGGCATGCGGCTCCTCGACCGCCAGTGTCAGAGACCCGGCCGCCCAATCCACAGGGTCTACGCCTCCGTAGCCGAGGTTGAGCAGCTCATGGACCGTCATGATCAACGTGAAGCGCCGCTGAGCGGACCCGACCGACCCCTGTGTCCATCGCAGCTCGATGCCTACCTCACCTTCGAGGGCGACCGCCTCAACAGCATCTACGGCCACGTTGTCGTTGGGGCGGGGTGTCCAGTTCTGCAGTCTCTCGACCAGGTCGAGATCGATGGTTAACTCGCTCACGGCGCCATCCTCGCCTGCCGATGGACGTCCTGTTGCCATTTGTGCCTGCCGTCCTCAAAGCGGATGCCCTCGCGGGGCTGCGTCGACGCGCGGCTCGCCGCCGTACGCCCGTTCGGACACAACATCCGACTTTGCGCACTCGGCGCATTACGAGAAACGTCCTCAGACCTTCCGCAAGACGCCGGAAGGGATACTCATGCTGTGTCCCCTACAGCCGACAGCCGCCCGCTTCTGCGGGTGTTCCCCGACTACAGCGCCGATCCGGTGTGGGATGAAACGGGGATGGCTGACCTCGACCGACTCCAAGTGTCAGACCTACTTCGCAGTGAGCTGCGTCGGTGGGCTCAAGAGTGGGAGGAGCTCATGGGTGTCCGGACATCGCGCTACGCCATCGTTGACGAATCCGGACACAGGTCTTGGGATGAGGAGGGACAGCGGCTGGCTCAACGGCTTCAAGCCGAGCTGGGGGACGCCTACGAGGTCGAATATTGGCGGTGGCCGGCGACGTAGGAGCGTCCGCAACTGCCGCTTGGAGTCAGTGGCGGAACGCTGCAGGAAGGTCCTGAGGGTCGATCAGCTCAGAGGTCAGGCGTCGGACTTTGGCCGCCATCTCGTCCGTGACTGCGACGCCCTCTTGTACTAGCACCCACGCCAAGATCGAGATGCCCTCGGCGGGCTCGCCATGATCGAGTAGCGAGCGGGCATCTGCCAAGTCCATGGCAGGAACCTTGCCCCGCACCTCGTCGAAGAACGCGACACATTCGAGGAGGTAGGCGTTCATGGCGTCGCGACTCGTCACGCACCCATCTTCACGGGTAATGCCCTCTTCTGCCGCTGATGGTGCGCTTCGCCGCGCCGTGGGCAGCCACGCCCACTGGCCTGGAGCGGGCCAGTAACCTCTCTCCTCGCTCAGCCGTGCGACATCGGCTCAAAGCACCGGGCAAATGGGTTCGCGAGTCACGAAGGGCGAGGAACGCGCCGACCTGCTCGAGCCGTCGCACGGAGCGGCCCGACCGGCTGTCTTTGGGCAGTTCCCAACCTGCTCAGTGTCGGGGTCTTGCTTGAGCACCCCAGGAGGGGAAGTTGACGTCTGTATCCCCGCTGACCACGACGCGAGTCTTTCCGCGGCCGGAGATCCTGCAGATCCGGTCGAGCCCGACCCCCGTGTCGTGGCAGCCGGAGAGGATCTCGCGACCGTCGGGAGACCAGACGGCCTTGAAGAACCGCAGTTCTCGCGTCGGCGGGTACATGACGCGCAGGCCGCGCCCGTTCGGCCGAACCGACAGGATGGCACCAGAATCGGCCGCGTCCGGGTTCTCCGGTGCGATGTTGAACGTGATCTGTCGGCCATCAGGAGACCAGTCAGGATGCTCCAACCCAGCGCGGGCCGGGACGACTTCGCGTAGTCCAGAGCCGTCAGCATGGATGACGTATATCGCCTCCAGTTGGCCTGTGGGGCTGTCGCCGACGATGCGGCCGAAGGCGATCTTGGTCCCGTCGGGAGAGAACACCGGTTCAACGTCGATGGCGCCATGGGTGAGTTGGCGCTGGTGCGATCCGTCGGCTCGCATCACCCGGATGGAGATGCTGAAGGGTTCTTGGTCGAACTCGAATGCGTCGAAGGCGATCTTGGTGCCGTCGGGCGACCACCTCGGAACCTCCTGAACACCAAGCGTCGTCGTGAGCGACCGCCGATGCCGGCCGTCGGGCGAGATGGTGGCGATGTGTACGCCGGAGTCATCAGCGAAGTCGAACGCGATCCGTCTGCCGTCCGGGGACCAGTCCGAAAACCCCGTGACGTCCGTGGTGAGACGCACCTGGTGCGATCCGTCAGCGTTGGACGTCCACAGGCTGGGGCCGCCGATGGCGAGGTCGACTCGCCCGAAAGCGATCGGGCCATTTGTCGGCGGCCCGTGTCGGGAACCGCTCCCTGGGTGGTCCGACGCGGCGGTCGGTCCGACGCCAACGAGGCATAGCAGGGTCGAAAGCACAGCAACCAGGAGTGGTTTCCTTGGCATGTTGCGTCCCTCCATGGGGTGCCGAATGATCCGGCACGGCAGGGCGCCTACGACGAAGCGCCGGCTGGCGCCTGTTCTGGAGCTCTTAACCACAAGACACTGGCCCTGCGGTAGGCCTACGTCAACAAGGTTGTCAGTCGTTGCAACCCAACCCCGGGTCACGTTCGACATCGAGGGACGTGCACTCATGTCCGCTCATGCCGCCAATCGGTCGTGCCGATGAGTGCTGATTCTCCTGCGCGGTCCGCGTCGCATCCGCCGCGGGTAACGACCCCGTCAGGTCACGGTTTTGCAAGGTGGTGAGTCTCGAGGGCAGGCATCACGTCGTCCCGGTCTAGCGTGATGTCACCGACAAGGGGGTCCCGATGACGACGACACGGTCCGGCCGGGGGATGCGGCACAGGCAGTGGTGGCTTGCCATCGCACTACTGCCGTTACTTGCAAGCTGCGCCAATGCTCGTCTCGCTCCGACCCCGGAACCCACGACGATCAACGCGCATCGCGATCCTGAACTGGTCGTGGCGGCGTGCACGGCGAGCGGGTTCACGCTCTCGTCCCAGAACGTCTCGGCAACCGATGCCGGAGTGAGATTCTCGGTGAGCAGTACCGGCCCGGCTGGCACCTACGTCAACTTCAGCTGGGACGGAGTTGAGTCCCCGATAGTGGTGTAGCGCGGTCGCCGAGATCGTCCCGGTCGTGGACGTAGGAGCGGCCACCGCGTGATCCCTTCGAGTGAACCTTCCACAGCACTCTCGAACGGAGTCATCACGATGACCGCACCCCATATTGTCGACCCTGCTGGCCTACTGGGCGAGGCCCTGTCCGAGGCGAGCCCGGATCTGATGCGATCGCTGCTGCAGTCGATCATCAACGCGCTGCTGTCTGCGGATGCCGACGCCGTTGTGGGCGCCGAGTGGGGCCGACCGACACCCGACCGCACCAGCCAGCGCAACGGCTACCGACACCGCGACCTCGACACTCGGGTCGGCACCGTCGACGTCGCGATCCCGAAGCTGCGCAAGGGCACCTACTTCCCCGAGTGGCTCCTCGAGCGCCGCAAGAGGGCCGAGTCCGCGCTGATCACCGTTGTCGCCGACTGCTACCTCGCCGGCGTCAGCACCCGACGGATGGACAAGCTCGTCAAGACCCTCGGGATCGACTCCCTGTCGAAGTCGCAGGTCTCACGGATGGCCACCGACCTTGACTCCATCGTCGAGGACTTCCGCCACCGACCCCTCGGCCCGGCGGGCCCGTTCACGTTCGTCACCGCCGACGCCCTCACGATGAAGGTCCGCGAAGGCGGCCGCGTCGTGAACGCCGTGGTGCTGCTCGCGACCGGCGTCAACGGCGACGGACACCGCGAAGTACTCGGCATGCGCGTGGCCACCGCGGAAACCGGTGCCGCCTGGAACGAGTTCTTCGCCGACCTCGTGGCCCGAGGCCTAGCCGGGGTCCGGCTCGTAACCTCCGACGCGCACGCCGGGCTCCGTGAGGCGATCGCCGCCAACCTGCCCGGCGCCGCGTGGCAGCGCTGCCGCACCCACTACGCCTTCAACCTGATGGGCGTGACCCCGAAGAGCATGTGGCCGGCGGTCAAGGCGATGCTGCACTCGGTCTATGACCAGCCCGACGCGGCCGCCGTGGCCGCCCAGTTCGACCGGCTCCTCGACTACGTCCAGGACAAGCTCCCCGCCGTGTTCGAGCACCTCGACCGCGCCCGCGAGGACCTGCTGTCCTTCACCAGCTTCCCGAAGGAGATCTGGACCCAGATCTGGTCGAACAACCCGACCGAACGGCTCAACAAGGAGATCCGGCGCCGCACCGACGCCGTCGGCATCTTCCTGCGTGGTTGTCTGAGCCTTGGGAGCCCGGGGGTGACCCGGAATCTTTCTGTCGGGCCTGAGGGCCTTGACCCCGTTAGGGCCAGTCCCTCCGGGCTCTCTCTTTCCCGGTGGTCCCGTGACCTAAGAGCGGCGTGCTGACCCGTTGTCGACCAGTTCGAGACCGGCGCCAACCGGAGCGAGTTAGCCCGGATGCTTACCTGGATCCAGGCCCTGCCCGTTCCTCGAGAGGTCGCTGTCGAGGGCGCCAAGGGCTTCGGTCGGGCGCTGACGCTGTTGCTCCTGGCGGCTGGGGAAGAGGTCATCGATGTCCCCACGCACCTGACCGCTAAAGGGCGACGCACGAGTCGCCGACGCGGCAAGGATGATGAGGGTGACGCGATCATCATCGCCCGCGTCGCCGTCCAAGAGCAGAACTTGCCCCGGATGGACGCAGCCCACTTGGACGCGGACATGAAGCTGCTGGTTGACGCACGGGACCAGCTCGTTCAAGAGCAGATCCGAGTGCGGAATCGTTTGCACGCGTTGCTGATCGGCCTCTCTCCCGGCCATCGAGCAGTCACCGGCGCGCTGACCAGTAAGGCCGCCGTGAAGCGAGCCCGTCAGCTCGCGATGGCGGAGAGGACCAGCGACCCGGTGCGAGCCCACTTGGCGCTGGTCGCGATTCGGCGACTGGGTTCACTGGAGAAGGAGATCGCCGAGCTGGGGGCGCTGATCGCCAACCAACTTGACCTAGACGTACACGAGCACCTGCTCGCAATCCCGGGGGTGGGACCACTGACCGCCGCGAAGATCCTCGGCGAGACACACGACGCCAGGCACTTCCCCTCCGCGGCCGCCTTCGCGGCCCACGCCGGCGCCGCGCCCATCCCTGCGAGCAGCGGCAACACTTCCCGGCACCGGCTCGCCCGCGGCGGGAACCGCCAGCTCAACCGCGCCCTGTTCACGATCGCCCGAACCCAAGCGCGATGGCACCCAGACGCGCGCACATACCTCGCGCGCAAACGCGCCGAGGGCAAGAGCGCGGCCGAAGCTCGACGGTGCCTGAAACGCCACCTCGCTGCCGTCGTGTACCGAGCCATGATCCGCGACCTGCAAGCCCAAAAGCCACCGCTGCCAAAGGCAAACTCCGACGCCGCTTGACGAGAGCGGCGCCC
>NZ_JBFRDT010000036.1:0-16248 GCF_052113925.1 Terrabacter sp. RAF57
CGCCTCCGCCTCGTCACGGTGACCGGCGGGCCGCAGACCGATAGAGAGCCACACCGGTGACGCTGGTGGGCAGCCGCAAAGAGAGCTGCCCGCCGATCACCTGAACCGAGTCTGGCCAGACACCGGCCCTGCCGACAATCGTCTAGTAGCCGCGAAGGGGCGCCTGCCGTGTTCCGGACGTGCCGAGTCGCCACCGTTGCAAGGGCCAGTTGACTGCGCTCGCTCGGGCCGTCGCGTTACGAGCGCGTCCTCCCGGGCGGCCAATTGGACGTCATCGGTTAGCTCTCTGACCAGCTCTCGGCGGACACGATGCAGATCGATGACACACCTCCGCTTGTGGGTCCGTCACGCGCTACGGTCGGCCTGTGGCCGTGACCAGTTTCTCGACGCCGGCAGGTCGTGGCTTCTCTGACGGGGCCGCCCTGCACGGGCTTGCTGCATTGTCCGGCCCGTACTTGCCGTGGAGTTCGGGCGCGATGCGACCCGCCGGGCTCGTGACCGTGTGCAACGACATCGTCCTGAACGAGCGGCGTCGCATCGTCGAACTGGGCAGCGGTGTCAGCACCGTTCTGCTGGCCCGCCTGCTGCACCAGCGACCACCGCCCGGTGGCTTCCTCATGGCGAGCGTCGAGCACGACCCGGTCTGGGCCCGGTGGGTGCGCGACCAGCTCGATCGCGAAGGCATGGGGACCGATGTCACGATCGTCCAGGCGCCGTTGGTGCCGCACGCCCGCGCCGAGCCCGGCCTCGTTTGGTACGACGAGGCGGCCCTGGCCCAGGGACTTCGCGAAGCCCTACGAGGAGACTCGATCGACCTGCTGTTGGTGGACGGCCCGCCCGCTCATGCCACCGGCCACGGCTTGGCCCGCTACCCCGCCCTGCCGGTTCTCGCAGACCTCCTTGCCCCGGGCGCCAGCCTCGTTCTCGACGACACCGATCGTCCCGGGGAGCAGGAGGTCCTGCGCCGGTGGGAGCACGAGACCGGCCTCACCTTCGACCGCAGCCCCGAGCGTGGGGGCGTGGCCGTGGCCCGGATGGCCGCCGAGGGCACGGGCACCAGCCATGGCTGACCCGACCTCGACGGGCCGGCGGCCGCTCACCATCGCGCGAATCATCGGAGTGCTGGAGCGTGGCGGGGCCCAGCTCTCCGCGCTGCGGCTGTCCGCCGCCCTGCGCTCCGAGGGTTTCGACACCCGCCTGTACGCCGGGGACGCCACCGACGAAGGGATCGCCCTCGCGGCCGCCTTCGACGTGCCCGTCGAGACCTTCGCTCGGGACGCACATCTGCAATGGGTGCCGTCGACCGATTTCGCAGCATGGCTGCGCCCCCGCCTGGCCGACGCCGACCTCGTCCACGCCCACATGTTCGGGGCCTGGTGGGCGGCAGCCGCCGCCGTGCCCGACGGGGTTCCGCTCGTGGCCTCCGAGCACAACGCCATGACCTGGCCGTACGGCGACCATGTCGCCCAGGCCCGCGCCGCCGCCGGACGCCTTGCGGCCTTCTTCGCCCACGGCCCCGCCGCCCGCGGCTTCGCCGAATCACTCGGCGTCCCGGAAAGCCGGATGCTCGAGGGACGCTCCATCGTCGACGGCTTCGATGCGCGACCGCTGCCCGGCCTGCCCAGCCTCAGGGTGACCTTCGCCGGGCGCCTGCACCCCGAGAAGGGTGTCGACGTCCTGCTCGAGGCACTGGCCCTGCTCCCCGATCCGCCGACGATGCTCCTCCTCGGAGACGGTCCGCTGCGCGAGTCCCTCACTGCCCGGTCGCGCGCCCTCGGCCTGTCCGACCGGGTTCTCCTGCCGGGATGGGTGCGTTCGCCCGGCTCCTACATCTCAGGAGCCAACCTGCACGTCGTCCCGTCCCGGGAGGAAGCCTGGTCCCAGAGTGCCGTCCTCGCCCTGGGCCTGGGGGTGCCCGTCCTTGCCAGCGCCGTCGAAGGGCTGCCCGTCACGTTGGGACAGGGCCGCGGTGTGCTCGTCCCGCCCGAGGACCCCGAAGAGCTCGCCTGCGCCATGGACGAGCTCCTGCACGGGCGGGGGGTACCCGACCCCACACCGGGGCGCGTCTACGCCGCAGCCTTCACCCCTGAGCAGATCGCGCCGTACTACGCCGACACCTACCGGCAGCTCATGCCTGAGCAACCGGCCACCCCACGTAAGTCCCACGCCTCACCGCAGCGAGCCACCGACGCACCCCCGTGACACGAACCGGTCGATCGCGCCGTGACCGGCTCACCGCTGCGTCATCCGGCCGCCAAGGTCGCCGGCGCGCGAGCTCCTCCGGCCCACTCAGTGAGCTCCTCGGCGAGGAGCATCCCCCGCGTCCAGACTGACCGGCATCGGCCAGCTACCCGGGCCGGATGACGGCACGACGATCCTTCCGGGGCCTCTCGCGCGCATGCGCCGCCGTCAAGCGCAGGTATCCGTCGTTCCTGCCGGGCCCGGGCTCTATCGTTGACGGGAGACTGTCTCGGGGCGGCCTCGGGGGCTGGAGCGCTGGATGACGAAGCCGGAGACGCGATACGCGAAGAGCGATGGGGTCAGCCTCGCCTACCAGGTCGTGGGTGACGGGCCCCATGAGCTGATCCTGGTGCCGGGCTTCGTCTCTCATGTCGAGGTGGCGTGGGAACAGCCGCGGCTGGCTCACTTCCTGAGCCGGCTGGCCTCGTTCTCGCGGCTGATCGTGTTCGACAAGCGGGGTTCGGGCATGTCCGACCCCGTTGACCACCCGCCGTCGATGGAGCAGCGGATGGACGACATCCGCGCTGTCATGGATGCCGCCGGATCGCGCCGTGCCACCCTGTTCGGCGTATCGGAAGGCGGCACACTCAGCCTGCTGTTCGCCCACAAGCACCCGGAGCGGACGCAAGCGCTGGTCCTGTACGGGTCGTGGGCACGTCGCCTTGCCGGACCCCCGACTACCCCTACGGCCCCTCGGCTGAGCAGCTCGAGGACACCATCGTCGGAATGGACCGGGCGTGGGCGTCCGGCACGTGGTGGGATGGTGGCCGCCCGAGTCCAGCCGACGATGCGCAGCATCGCGCGTGGTGGGCGCGGTACCTGCGGATGGCGGCGAGCCCCGCCATGGCGCAGAACGCCATCCATATGAACATGCGGATGGACGTCCGCGACCTGCTCCCGAAGGTCGAGCAGCCAACCCTGATCTTGCACCGGACAGGTGACACGTGGATCGAGGTGGGCCACGCGCGGTACCTCGCTGAGCACCTTCCCGGAGCCCGTTACGTCGAGCTGTCCGGAACTGACCACCGGCCTTGGCTCGGCGACGTCGACGCGATCGCTGATGAGGTCGAGATCTTCGTGACCGGTCGAAAGAGCCGTCCGAGGCGGCGGACCAGCCTGGGGGTCGATGCGTTGAGCCGACGCGAACGCGAGGTGGCTCTGCTCGCCTCCCGCGGCGAGACGGCCCGCGCGATCGCCGGCCAGCTCGGGGTGAGCAAGCGCACCGTCGAGAGCCACCTCGTCAACGTCTACGAAAAGCTCGAGATCGGTTCGAAGACGGAACTGGTGCGCCGGGCCGCCGAGCTCGGAATCTAGCAAAGTCCCGTATCTATACGGAGGTCTCTGACCGTCCCTGCCTACCTTGATCGACAACCCCAGATCGAGGGAGGTCGAGATGAACGAGTCAGGGTCAACGTGGTCCACGCCGCGTGAACTGCTGTCGGTGGCTTTTTCGCGACGGCAGCTCAAGCGGACCGTGTCCGTCATGTTGATTGTCGGAACCGCATTCTTCGCGATGAACCAGCTCGGCGTCATCCTGGCTGGGCGCGCGACCGCTCTGGTCTGGGTGAAGGCCGTTCTGACGTACCTGACTCCGTTTTGCGTCTCGAACTTTGGCCTTCTGTCGGCCACCCGCAGAACTGTGCACCACTCGCGTTCAACCCAAACCGGTTGAGAGCGGCGAACTCCTCGCTCACCCCCCAGGGCAATGATGCCAAGAAGCAGGAAAGGAAGAAGGACATGCACGAGGCGGGAATGACCGAATTCGTCGAGAAAGCCATCTGCGATGTCGGAGCCATGCTCGGCGGTTCGTTGGTCGTCATCGGCGACAAACTCGGCCTGTACCACGCGATGGCCGGGGCCGGTCGGCTTAGCCCGGCGGACCTGGCCGGCCGCACAGGCACCGCCGAGCGGTACGTGCGCGAGTGGTCGAGCGCACAAGCGGCACGCGGCTACCTGCTGTACGACGGTGACGGCCGGTTCCTGCTCCCCGATGCACACGCCATCCCACTGACCGATGAGACGACCCCAGCCTGTGTGATCGGAGCCTTCGAGATCGCTTAGTTGCGAATGTTCTCGCGGTGCTCGTTGTTCCAAGCCCGGCACCTCGTTCCCGGGCGACGCGGCATGGTCTGGCGCTGGATCCACGCCCGTCCGGACCTCCGCGAACGCCGAGCCGGCCGAGTGCCGGCGGCGCCGCGACGCTGGTCCCGCATCAACGGAGTCTTCGGCTTGTGCCCTTCGCGATCCTGTGCCCACGATGGGGGGATGCGCTACGTGGAGCTGCGTCGGCACACCGACAACGAGGGCGACGAGCTGACCGGTCAGGGTGTGGCCGATGCGGAGGCCATCGGCCGCGAGGGACTGCAACCGCCGTATGCCGCGCTCGTCTCCTCCGGCGCGGCCCGCGCCACCCAGATGGTCACGATCCTGCGCCACGCGGCTGGGCAGGACGACTGTCCCATCTCCGAGGTGACTGGGCTGCGCTCGTCGGTCGAAGACCGCTGGCGGAGCGCGGCCAAGGCGGCAGGTAAGGGCGCCACTGTCGAACAGCTCCGCGAGGTCGACCCCGACCTGGTCGAACACGAGGAGCGGCTGATAGGCACGGTGCTGCGTGGGGTCGTCGAGTCCCTTCCCGAGGGCGGCCGGGCCCTCGTCGTGGGGCACAGCCCGACGAACGAGGCTGCGGTTTCAGGCCTGACAGGTGAGACCGTCGAACTGCTCGGCAAGGGTGCCGGCGTGCTGCTCATCGAGGACGGCGGCAAGTTCACCATCGGACCGCTGTAGGGCTAAAGACCTCTAGTACGGCCCGGACGACGAAGGAGTCACGAACACGTGCATCGCGTTCGGCACGCGGCTCGGGCCACGTCGGCCGCTTTGCCGCGCCGAGTGCGTCCTTTCGCCGCCTGTTCACCTCTGCGGGGCTTGGAGTGCGCCCATCAGGTAGTCGCTGGACCAGAGGGGGTGCCCGCCTGAGTCTCTGAGGGAGCGTTGTCGTAGGCGGGATGGCGGCTCGACACCTTGCGAGCCTCGGTCAGATGCCCGCCCAAGTAGGCGCCCACTCCGGAGACGGTCGCTCCAGCAAGCGCAAGTCGCGCCCCGGTCCTGTGCCGACCGTTCCGTCTGGCGGTCCATGACGCCGCGTAGGCGCTGATCGCCACAGCATTGGTCACCGCGTGGACCAGGCCCACCCGCTTCTCGCGCGACCCCGCGACCGACCACTCGGCCCAGCCGGCCCACGCTGTCGGGCCGACCGCGAGGAGACCGGTGCCGACGAGCCGCTGCGCCGCTGCCGACGAGCCGCGCCCGCCGAAGAGGTCCAGCACCGTGGCTGAGGTCCACGTGCCGAGGACGACGTCGGTGAGCAGCGGGTGGATCGCGTGACCCAGCCACTCGCCGCGCAGCACCGACGCCCGCCTCCCCGTGCCGAAGGCGGATCGGATCGACGGCTCGAGCGCTCGCACCGGCCTGTCGAGCGCGGTGGTCTCCTCGAGCCGCAGCGTCCAGCGCACGATGGCCGGGGGCCGTTCGATCGCGCTCATGTACTTCTCCTCGCTGAACGGTGCATCGGCGTCATCCGTGGCGGCGCCGGATACCACGTTGCCCCGCTCCACTCTCATGGTCAACACGAGATCCGTAGCGACCCCTGTTTCACTCGCACCTCTGCCGGTACGAGCGCCCGTGAACATCACATTCATCCGCCCCACGAGCCACCTCACGACCCATGGAAGCGCGGCCGGAACGGACGTTCTTCAGCCGATGGCATTTCATCGTCGCCCGGCGATGAGCTGAGTGGTAATGGTGTCGGCGAGCCAGTTCTTGCCTCCCTCCTGCTCGGACGCGCGCTAGTACTGAACACAGCACTGCGACCATCAACGAGGTCGCCGACAGTCTCGTCGACGCGGTGCACGCAGATCGCTGGATCTTCCTGTTACCCGTGGACGAACGTCTGCTCGGTGGGCCTTCAGACACCGGCTCGCGCGAGGTGCGTCTCTTCGCCGCGTGTCGTCTGGGCAGTAGGCATCCGTGTCGTCCAGGCCCTATAGGTTCAGCCGGACATGGGCGGAGATATGGAGGTACGCCATGGCAGCACTGGTGTCGTTCTACGGCGAGAAGCCCATCGACATGCCGGACAGTTCGGAGCGTCTCTACATCGAGCAGCTGCCTCTCAGCGAGGCGTCCGAGTTCGAGGTGGGCTACCCGGAGCCTGACGTCGTCTACGTCCGCCATCCCGTAAGCAGGACGCGGCTCATCCCTTTGGCGAGCTACCACTCGCAGATCCTCGTCGAAAAGACAAACGACGCGATCGCCAAGCTCACTGCGCTCGGAGCGAGCAAGATCGATCTGTCCTACTCGGGCAAGATCTCTGACCAGGCGAAGGCCGACGTCGAGATCCTCTTCGGAGTGTTGAGCTTCGGTGGCAACAAGAGCGACTCGTAACACCTACGGGGCATCTACCAGGCCAGCGGAGACGGATCGCATCCCCGAGCCCTCCCGCCACTTCTATGGATCGACCAGCCGGGTTGGCGAGGGATCATCGACGGCAGACTCCACGGCGGCATGCGCGAGTTCGCGCTGACCTTCACCTACGAGCACGACAGTGGAGTCGACGCCGACCTGGTCTCGAACGCCCGACAAGCGGGCCTGCGCATCGGCGGGGAGTTCAGGAAGGCGCACCGCGTCTCGTTCAACCTGCGGGGAGAGTTTCCGCCCCTCGGCGACGCAGCGCCTGAGTCGTCAGCCGGTGGCCAGGACAACGTCGCATTCATGGCCAATTCTTGATCCCTGAGGCTCCGCTGCCTCGACTCTGCCACTGACCGTCGCGCGACGTCCGCTCCGCCCTCGCGTCTCCGTCCTGTCCGCCGCTGCATGTCCCGACCCGCGTCTATCCGCCGCGGGCGGGGCGTGACCGGATCCGGTCCAGAGCGCACCCTCGACGAGGTCGCTGTGCGCGTGGCCGGGGCCGTGCAGTCTCGCTATGGGCCGATGCGAGCCGAGGGCTACCAATCACCGCTGCTTGTTGCACGCACTCCCGTCGGCATCCCCGGCACGCTCGCCCCGTGGCGGGCCTCCGCGTTCCACCCGTGTACCGGGGTCGTGCTCGGACTGGCCTGGACGGCCGACTTCCCCGGACGCAGCCGCGATCGGCCCGGAAGACTCAGGGCCGCTCGGGAAAGTTGTGCTTGCCACTTGGGTGCAGAAGCGGCTCGGTTGTTCGCGGGACACGGTTAGGACGCCGGGGATAACGTTGTTTGGTTCACGAAACGGTCGTTGCGTCGGGCACGGAAGGAGATCGGAAATGGGCAAAACGGACGATGTCGAGGTCATCCGACGTGGATACGCGGCCTTCAGCGCCGGTGACATGGCCACGCTCACTGAGCTCTTCACTGACGATGCTGTCTGGCACGTGCCCGGCAGTGGGTCCCTGTCGGGAACGAAAGAAGGTCGGGACGAGATCCTGTCCCTATTCGGCGAGCTGATGACGCGGTCGGGTGGAACCTTGGTCGTCACCCTCGACGATGTCATCGCTGGCGACAACCACACCGTGGCGTTGAACAGGAACCAGGCCACCCGCGACGCGCACACGCTGGAGCAGAACGCGGTCATCGTCTTCCAACTCCGCGATGGGCGGGTTGCTGACGCCCGCCAGTTCTTCGACGACACGGCCAAGAACGACGAGTTCTGGAAGTAGTCGGAGCGCTTGCTTGTCGGCGTCCCGAGCTGGTCTGCGGCACGTCCTCAACTTCCGCGACCGGTCCCTTCCCCTCAGTGGACACACTCCCTCCAGGACCACAATCGGCTTACGTCTTCGCTGCCGCGCCTAGCTCGTGAAGCACGAACCCCGGCCGAGCCGCCTGAGGCCTTCTCGGTCACCAGGACCGAGGTCGCTTTGGCCAATGTTGTCCTCGTACATGAGTTGGTCTCGCGCGGGCACGTGACTCAGGCCGGCCAGGTGGCCGAACTCGTGCATGACGATCGCGCGGGCGGCAGTCCAACCGTCAGGTCGCTGCAGAACTTCACGGAACTGGGGTCCGTCGAGATTGACGGTGCCACTGACCCAGTGCTGCTGCGAAGGTGTGTAGTACGGCGCCCCGGCGGGTCCGGCAATCCCGGCCACACGGCCTTGCAGCCCGGGAACCACTGAGGGATCGGTCCACGCCACGAGGACGGGCGACCACCGGTTCCCATAGCGCGACTTCTCAACCGGCGCCCGTCGGGCGGTCGGCGTCTCCGTCGTCGCACCCTCGATCACGAACTGCAGTCCCGTCGCCGCGCTAACGGAGCCGGCCGCTTCGCGAATCAGCTCGTCGGCCCCAGGAGGCGCCGCGGCATCGTTGAGAACCAGATGGATTGGACGGCACGGGTCCCACGAGACAGGCCGGCCCCCGAGCTCGGGGATGGTCTTCATGAAGACGTAGTCGGCGGACGACGACAGGCGCAGACCAGGCGTACTGAGCGGCTGAGTCCGTGCGTCCGCCGGCGCCGGGGGCCACAGGTCCCGGGTATCCGAAGGACTCCGACCGGTCAGGGACGCGCCGTTGACCCAGCTGGGCACGTCGCCTTTGGGGTTGGGCACCCCACCCGCAACTGCACTGCTTCCCAGCTTCCCGACAAGGGCCGGGTGAAAATACAGGGCGGCCGCTACAACGAGCAGAGCGATCACCAGGGGTACGGCGGTAGAGCCGCGGAGTCGACTTTTGGACGCACGACGGCGTCTTCCGCGACGGGTCGGTGGGTGCGGGACAGCCGGCGCGGGCCACGGTGTCTCGATGCGTCGTGTGCGAGGTCGCTGGCGTCCCGCTTGTAGGTCGGCGAGGCACCACAGACACAGCAGCTCAGATCGACCTCCGAGCTGCCCGGCGCGTTCGCCGGGGCGCAGATCTTCCCCACACGCGCACCGAACCGCGCGACCTACGTGGACCATCTCCACGCGTTCCTGCATGACGCCCCCCGAGACCCGCCACTGATTGCCCGAGTGATGAGTATCAGCGGCCTCGGCAACGACCGCTGCGAAACGGGCATAAGTGACGAATACCAAATGAGCGCGCGTCCTACTCACCGACCGAGCAACAAGCACTCGTCCGTAGCCGCGCACCTCATAGACCCGACCCACTCCGCCGCCCAGCGATTGCCAGCGGGCACCAGATCCCGTGCCCTAGAAGGCAGAGACACGAACTTCGTCTGTCACGCCCATACCGCCGCACTAGCGCGCGAGGACCGGTCTGTCCTGGCTCCCTATCATTGAGCCGACGCACGTGTTTGTCTCAGTCCGTCGGCCTATCGAGGAGCTCATCGCGACGAGCTGTAGTCGGCCTTCATGCCGGACCTGGCGCCGCACGTAGTGCGTGTGCCGCCAGCGCCGGCACGAGTCGGCGCTTTCAAGCGGTGCGCCGGCGGCTTACCGATGCCATCAAGAGACCACCCGCGACGACGACCGCCGCGGCCACGCCAATCCCGATCGCTGGCACGTTCGTCGGTTGGCCAGAGTTGACAACGAACTTCGGCACGTCGGCCGGAGCCGGGATCTTCAGTTCGGCCGAGTTGCTCGAGGCGGCACCGGCGCCACGGACAGTGGAGGACTCGGTGCAGGACCCGAGCGTGCCCGCGCCCAGGTAGTTCTCGCACCGGGCGGACCCGGGCGATGGCGGGGGGTCGTGCGGCTGCGACGAGAAGGCCGGGCCGATGAGGGTCAGAGACAGTGCTGCTGACGCACCGAGCGTGGCGGCGACGCGGCGAGCCGGACGGTTGCGGACGCAGGACCGACTGGCGATCGCGGTGGTGTGAAGGTTCATGACATCTCCTGGACTTGTGCTGCCGACGATGTGCCGACGACCTCCACGATCCGGCCGTGCAATCGCCTCCACATCGGGCGTGCTACCAGTCCTCGAGTCCGCGACTACCTAGCCTCAATGCCCGCCTGCCCACCCGACGTTGCGGCCACACCCCGACATGTGGTGATGTCACGCGCTGCCCACTCAGGGTCGACGCCAGTCGCTACCGGATGGAATGCCACGTACGGGATGGCTCTTCCGCGGCCGCAGAGCGACAGACCCAGGACCTGAGCGAGGGCGGACACCTGACTCCTAAGTGAGATCACGTGATCCTGATGTGCAGCATGGATTGCTGGACTCAGTGCTTTATCGGGGGCCGGGCGCCGTCGTGCGCCCTACGCTGGAGACCACGCAGCAGCGCGGTCGCCGGAGGGATGCGAATGATCGCAACTGGGACCGAGTCGCCGGTCGGACGTGAGTCGGAACTCGCCGCGGCCGAGGCGCTCCTCCATCACCTCGCGGTCAGCGCCCTTCCGGCGGGGCTGCCGCAGGCACGCGCCCTGCTCATCGTCGGGGACGCGGGTGTCGGCAAGACGACGATGGTGCGGGCCATCTTGGCCGCGGCGGCGGGTCTGGGTCTGTCGACCGGCGAGGGGCACTGCCTTGATCTGGGGAGCGGTGCGCCCTTCGCCCCGGTGACTGAGGCGCTTCGCCAAGTGGTCGCCGCGCGGGCCACGGAGACCGGCTCGGCTCCGAAGGCAGCAAGATGGATTTCCGACGATGTCGTGATTCGCGGACAGACGCTCGAACGTCTCCTGGGTAGCACCTCGGCGCTCGCCGCAGATCGGGGACTGGTCATGGCCATCGAGGACCTGCACTGGTCCGACCCCTCAACCCGCGACTACGCACTGGCGCTGGTCCGCACCAGCCGGTCAGCCGTGCTCCTCGTGGTCACCGCGCGAGCCGACGACCTTGTCGACGATCACCCCGGCCGGTCAGCGCTCTATGAGCTTGGGCGCTCGCCTGGTGCGGTACGCCTCGACCTGGCCCCTCTCGATGAGTCCGGGGTGGCCCTGTTGGCCGAGCGGCGACTCGGTCGGCCTCTCGGCCAGGTCGGGTTGGCGGACCTCTTCAAGCGGTCGGGGGGTGTTCCCCTTTATGCGGAAGAGATCATGAAGGCGGTCCGCGAGGCGGTTCCGGCTTCGCTGCACGACCTGCTGGTTCGGCACGTCATGAGGCTCTCGCCTTCGTGTGCGGCGCTGGTGCGTCTGGCGTCCGTGGGCCCGGCCGTGATCGACATCGATCTGCTGCACGACGGGTCGGGCTTGGACTCGGCGGTCTTCGAGGCGCTCGTCCACGAAGCCCTCGCGGCTGGGGTGTTCACGCGGCACGGTGAGCAGTTCGAGTTCCGGCACGCGCTGCTGCGCGATGCGGTGGAGGAAGACCTGCTGCCCAGCGAACGCGTCGCGCTGCACCGTGCCTACGTCGGCATCCTGCGGGAACGTGCCGAGGCGGGCTCGGCGGCCGCGCGGTGGCAGGCAAACGCGGCTCTGGCCGTGCACGCGACTGCCGCCGACGAGGAAGCGACCGCCTTGGTGGCACACGTGAGGGCGGGCCATGCCGCCCAGCAGCACGGGGCCCCGGAGGCGGCAGACCACTTCGAGTCGGCGCTTGAGCTGTGGTCTCGAGTGCCGAACGCCGACGCGCTCGTAGGTTTCTCCGATGCGGAGGCAGCCGCGTGGGCAGCGGAGTCGCTCTTCGACTCCAATCAGTACGAGCGTGTCGAGCGGTTGCTGCGGCATGCTGTGATGTGTCTCGGTCAAGGGACCGACCCGATGGTGGAAGGCCGGGTCCTTCGTATTCTGGCGGCGCATGGGCCCGGCGTCGCCGGGCTGGTCGACCCGGTGACGGCGAGCGACCGGGCCATCGCCCTGCTATCGGCCCGACCAAGCCACGAGCTGGCCGAGGCGTGGCGGGCGAAGGCGTACAACCACAGGCGTCGCCACGAGTACGAGTTCGCCCTTGCCGCGGCAGCCACGGCGGCGGACGTAGCTCAGCGTGTGAAATCGCCGACGGCAGAGTACAAAGCTCGTCGGGAGGCGGCCGACGCTCTCCACCAGTTGGGAAGGCTCCCGGAAGCGCTGAACGCTCATCAGGCTGTGGTTTTGCTTGCCGGCCGGGCAGGCGCGCCCGGTGACGCCCTCGATGCAACGGCGGAGGTGGCGTGGGACCTGATCTGCAGTGGCCAGCTCGTGCGGGGCGCGATCGTGGCCAAGCAAGGCGAGGCAGGCGCCCAAGCAGAGGGTCTCACGCGGATCGCCACGTTCAACGGAGAGCAAGACCTGAAAGCGCTCATTTGGCGGGGACGCCTCGCCGAGGCAGAACAACGCCTCAGCGACCTCAGCCGAATGGGCTACCCCGAACACCGACGTCGCTGGGCACAGGTGGACCTGCTGATCGCCCAAGGAGACCTGCACTCGGCACTGGAGATCGAGCAGCGCACGATCGAAGCGGACTACGCACCGCAAACGTACGCCTGCTGGGACACCCTGCGACGAGTCGAGCTCTATGATCAGTTGGAAGACGTGGGGCGTGGGATCGAAAGCGCCCAGATCCTCTTGGCCCGGGCAGAGACGGAGTCTCCCGTCGAGGCTGCGATGCGAGCCCGGTGTGCCCTACAGGCGCTTGGGACTGCGGCCCTGGTCGGGCACGCACCGCCTGAAGGGCTGCAGGCAGCCGCACAGGAGGCGGTTGCTGCGGCCCGGCGCGGGCTCACCGAAGACTGGGCCCGATCGCTTTACTGTGTGCACCTCGCCGTGGCTGAAGCATATGCGCGCCGTCTCGACGGGCGCCCAGCTGTCGATGCGTGGTCACGGGCAGTGGACCTCGCTTCCGTCTTCGGCGCTTTCTTCGCCCTTCGCCCGCAGCTCGAGCGGGCCCGCGAGGAGCTGGCCCACGGCGAACGTGACGCCGGTAAGGCGCACCTCATCGCGCTCTGGCGCTCGGCGAACTCGATGGGTGCCCGCTGGTTCGCTGCCACAGCCGCTGCGAAGGCGCGACGACATCGAGTGCCCCTTCCTGACGCGGACGAAGCCCCCGGCCCGAGAGACCGTCTCACCCCGCGTGAACAGGACGTTCTGGGCCTGCTCACGAAGGGAGCGACGAATCGCGCCATAGCCCGAACCTTGTTCATCAGCGAGAAGACGGCGGCGCTGCGCGTCAGCCACATCCTGGCCAAGCTCGGGGTGGCCAACCGCGGAGAAGCAGCGGCGATCGCCCGCTCCGCAAATCATGGTCTGCCTGCTGCAGAGGACTGAGAACCAAAGGTTCGGAGAGACTCAATCAGCACTGTCACCGGTACTTCCGCACATTCGTAGACGAGTTCGGCGTCGACGCACTGGGTCCCTCGACAGCCAGCCGTGGTAGCGCGGGGCACTCGCTACTTGACCCAACTGCCCTCGTCCGTTTGCAGGACGATCTGCTGGTGCGCAACCCGCCGAAGATCAATTTGAACGGCTTCGCCGCCTGCAGGACGCGTCGGAGTGACCGGATCCGTCCATAGGGGGCGTTCGCACCGAGGTGTTTCAGGCACGGCCACCCGGCGGCGCGGCTACTCTCCAGCCGACGACCCGGCGGGAGAAACAACGTCAAATGACAACGCCGCGTACGCCCAGGCGGCGACGGTGGGGCAGGTGCTGAGAGACTCAGTCCCATGCTCAGCACGACAAGGATCCCCATGCCAGCGCAGCGGAGTCCCAGAACCGACCGGACAAGCCCGAACCCGGCCCCGTCCAGTTCGGCTGACTCGCCGGTTTTCGACCGTTCGAGGCGTGGGCTATGAGCGCCGGCGGCGGTCGCAGACCTCAGACCCGCGGGCGGGGACGCGCCTCTCGGCGGTCCCAGGATCTTCCCGGGCTGCCGCGCGACGGCCTTCGGATCGTTCCCCTGGGGGGCTTGGGCGAGATCGGGCGCAACATGACGGTCTTCGAGCACGCCGGGCGGCTGCTCATCGTCGACTGCGGCGTCCTGTTCCCTGAGGAGCACCAGCCAGGTGTCGACGTGATCTTGCCGGACTTCTCCTGGCTCCGGGAGCGTCTCGACAAGGTGGACGCGATCGTCCTCACGCACGGCCATGAGGATCACATCGGCGGCGTGCCCTACCTGCTGCGCGAGCGGGCGGACATTCCGGTCGTCGGCTCGCGTCTCACGCTCGCCTTCCTCGAGGCGAAGCTCAAGGAGCACGGCATCAGCCCCGTCACCGTCAAGGTCAGCGAGGACGACCGGCGCACCTTCGGTCCCTTCGACTGCGAGTTCATCGCCGTCAACCATTCGATCCCCGACGGGCTCGCCGTCGCGATCCGCACCGCGGCTGGTCTCGTCCTGCACACGGGCGACTTCAAGATGGACCAGTTCCCGCTCGACGGTCGGGTGACCGACCTGCGTGCGTTCGCACGCCTCGGCCAGGAAGGCGTCGACCTCTTTCTCGTCGACTCGACGAACGCGGAGGTCCCCGGCTTCACGGTGTCAGAGGGCGAGCTCTCCCCCGCGATCGAGACCGTGTTTCGGACGACGCCAGGTCGGGTCATCGTGTCGAGTTTCGCCAGCCACGTGCACCGCATCCAGCAGGTGCTCGATGCGGCCCGCGACCACGGACGGAAGGTGGCCTTCGTCGGCCGGTCGATGGTGCGCAACATGGGCATCGCCGCGGACCTCGGCTACCTGGACATCCCGCAGGGCTTGGTCATCGACCTCAAGCAGCTCGAGCGCCGCCCGGCGAACCAAATCGCCCTGATCTGCACGGGATCGCAGGGTGAGCCGCTCGCCGCCCTGTCCCGGATGGCCAACCGCGACCACCCCATCCGCGTCACCGAGGGCGACACCGTGCTGCTCGCCAGCTCCCTCATCCCCGGCAACGAGAACGCGATCTACCGCGTGATCAACGAACTGACCCGCTGGGGCGCGAACGTCGTGCACAAGGGCAACGCCAAGGTGCACGTCTCCGGCCACGCCAGCGCCGGCGAGCTCGCCTACTGCTACAACATCGTCCAACCCTCCAGCGTGCTGCCCGTGCACGGTGAGTGGCGTCACCTGCGGGCCAACGCCGACATCGCCATCCGGACAGGCGTCGACCCCAAACGCGCCCTCATCGCCCACGACGGTGCCGTCATCGACCTCGTCGATGGCCAGGCGAAGATCACCGGCTCCGTCCCTGCCGGGCTCGTCTACGTCGACGCCATGACCGTCGGTGGAGCAACCGAGGAGTCGCTCCACGTGCGCCGCACCCTGGCCGAGGAAGGAGTCATCACCGTCGTCTGCATCGTCGATCCCGACACCGGCAAACTCACCGAGGAGCCCGACTACCTCGCCCACGGATTCGAACACGCCCCAGGCGACTTCGCCAAGGCCACACCCGCCATCCAGAAGGCACTCACCACCGCCACCAAGGAAAACATCGAGGACATCGAGCAGATCGAGGAACTCGTCCGCCAGGCAATGTCCAACTGGGCCTACCGACAAACCCGCCGCAGCCCCCTGATCATCCCAGTCATCGTCGACGCCTGAGCCTCCGCCGGGCCGCCGCGAGCAACACCCTCCCGAGGGTTGGATGACGATCTTGGCTGCGGACCCGCCCTCACGAGACCTGGCATGTCCGACTTCACCCACTGCCCCAACCAGCCATCCGCGCTAGAGACGCTGCCCTGGTCACCCAATCCTGAACCCAGGGGCCACCGGACAGACACAGTGGGCGGTGCGCCGGAGGCCGGCGTCATACCGACGCGATCGCCCACACGTCGGGCTCCATAGCCACCGAGGACCGTATCGATCCTGGGCTGACGCCGTGAGCGAGTTCGTGCGGCGGCTCAGTAGCCGCTCTCCCCACCACCGCCACCGCCACCGGCACCGCTGTAGACGATCACGAGAACGACCACCACGACAGCGACAGCGACAAGTACTGCGATCATCCATCGCCTGTTTGGCACCCGGACCACCCCTCCCATCGGGCGCCAACCTTTTCAGGGTCGGCCCCACCCATCACGACGCACAGCGCCAAGCCACGGTTCAACCGGGGGACGTGACATCGCCGGCTCGACCCGGGGAGACTGTCCGAGTAACGGTGTAACTGGCCCAACGCGCTGACTGGTTCAGCGGGAAGGGTCGGATGATGACCGACACACTGGTGGGCGTGAGCCCGCTTGAGAGAGCAGCGAAGAAGTCGCTCACACCTGCTGAGGTGGAG
>NZ_JBFRDT010000037.1:0-12660 GCF_052113925.1 Terrabacter sp. RAF57
CCTGGCCGAGCGGGGCCTCGCCGCGCCGGGCGACGGCGATCACGTCGTCGCGGAACTCCTTGGGGTGGGCTGCAGGCCTGGCCGAGCGGGGCCTCGCCGCGCCGGGCGACGGCGATCACGTCGTCGCGGAACTCCTTGGGGTGGGCTGCAGGCATGGTGTACATCCTTCCAGCGGCGGCCTCTGTCGCCACAGGTCAGGTGTCAACCAGAGCGTCAGCAGTCCCCACTGTTGGGTGCGATGGCTCGACAGGGCCCTGCTCGGAGATGTTGCGGACCTTGTGCGGACTAGATGCGGACGGGACCCTAGGTGGAACGGGGCCCGTGACCCGCCCGGGCGTTGATGCCGAACGAGGCGATGGTGGGTATGCCTCAGGGAGATCGTCGGCGCCCGACCTAGGGCGACGACCCGACACACGGAGGCCCCTCATGAAAAGACTGCTCATCGTCACCGCCGGCGCGGTCGGCTTCCTGCTCGGCTCGCGGGCCGGGCGGGAGCCCTACGAACAGTTCATGCGCGCGATCGGCCAGCTGAAGGACGACCCCCGCGTGCAGGAGAAAGCACACCAAGGTGCACAGCTGGTGCGCGAGCAGGCGCCGGTCGTCGCGGACAAGGTGGCCGATGCCACTAGGACGGCGACCTCAAAGGTCACCGCGGTCGTGTCCGGATCATCGGACTCCGGCTCAGACGACAGCTCCGCCCACGCGTCACGTGATGCCGGGGACGACGCCATCGAGGAGGCCGTGCAGTTCCAGAAGGACCACGGGCCCAAGGGTCCGCTGCCCTGAGAGCCCGCCACCTGATCGCGGCGCCGGACTCGGGGGCCGACTCTGCCAGCGACATGACGCCCATGACGCCGGCCAGGTCCGGGACATCGTCCAGACCCAGCCTCCTGCGACCAGTGGGATACGCCTTCATGCCGCAGACCGCGCGCGTCGTCGTCCCCTCCCTAGGGGGCGGTGCGGACTCCTCGCTGTACTTCATCAAGTCCAGTTCGGAGCTCGCACCCGATGCGCACCCTCACATGTCCGCTAGGACGCCGGCGTGATGAAGACGACTGAGGTCCCGACCCCGTGGAAGGACCCTGTGGGAGTCGCACGCACGAAGTCGAAATGGCAGGTCACGAGATCTCCGTGGACGTGCGGCTTGGATGTGTCGAGCTGCTGCACGACGAAGGGGTCGCCACCGGTGGGCGTGAACGTCGCTGTCGCCTGAAGGGACTGAATGACGAACGTTTGCGTGCTGCCGACAACGTGCCCGGGAGTGAAGTCCCCGTTCCCGTTGAAGGCTGCCTCAAGCGTCTGACCGTTGTCGCAGGTCAACGGGATCGTGGTGGTCTTGGGATCCGCTGATGCTGCGGGCGCAAAAGCGATCATCGCGACTGCTCCGGCGATGGCTGTGGCAGATAAGCGCTTGATCATGACGTGCCTTCCTCCGAGTACGAGATTGCAGACGGGCTGACAGGCCCTCAGGACTCTGCGCGTTTCAAAGCCCAAGGTCCCGGCCTACTCCTCATCGGGTCGCTGCGCAGCACAACGGCCGAGAGTGGGTCGCTTCCCCTCATATGTCCCTCGTGCCGCGTTGAGGGCGTGACGCCCGACCCTCCCGCGTGGCGCCGCGGGTCTGCACAGGTCGTGGCGGGGGTCCTTACCGTGTCGCCATGCCCACAGTGAGTGACTCAGAGACCATTTACGGGGTTCCAGAGCTCGCGCCATTTCCGGATGTGGCGCTACGGCGGCGGCCACGCGCAGTTGCTTCTGCGCAGCGTCAAGGCCGACTCCAACGCCTCACGAATCGAAGTGCTGTTCAAGGCCGTGAAGACTATCGATTTGACGAGTAGCTGCGACGGACTCTGCCTACGCCGTGAGGGCGACCGCTTCCTGGCGCCGAGCACCGTGATTGGGGCTGGGCGGGCTACAGGTGATCTCGACGCGAGGGCCACGTTCAGGTCATGCTCGATATCGCGGGGGGCGAGCGCCAGCGCGCTGCCCACGTCAACGAGCCGGGACTCGTCGAGGCGAACCGTCGGCGTCGGGCCGCTCGTCGGTGCGTCCATCCCAGCGGTCGGCGGCATACAGCCCGGCCCGCTCCTCTACCGTGAGATCGGCGACCGTGAGCTTTGCCCCCGGACGTCAAGGCGGCGGGGACTCCTCGACCGAACACAGAGTGGTGGTCACCAGCTCAACTCGACACCTTTCTTGCGGACCACACGTAGGTGCCGCCCTGCGCAGCAATGCGTCCGCCGTGCCGATCGATGATGCGACGCACGGCGTGCTGCAAGGCGGTCAGGCGTTCTTCCCCCAGCCGTTGATGGTCGCTGAACGTGCCCAACATCCCAGTCCAGTCCATGCCCTCGAACTCGCGGACCCACCGGTAGGTGCGCGTCTCTCCCGGCGACAACGATGGGAGGCCGCGGAAGGGGTCCGCGTCCTGGAGCCCGCTGGGATCCTGACCGAGGACGGACAGGTCAGGCGCATACGTCTCGTAGGCGGTTCGAACCTCTGCCAGCAGGGCGTCGTCGAGCACGTGGTAGTTCCAGAACAAGGCGATGACTCCGCCGGGTAGAAGAAGCGACGCTGCCTTGCTCCCGCCGATGAGCGGATCGATCCACTGCCACGCATGACCGCAGGTGACCAGATCGAACGTTTGACGACGGCTGTCCCAGTTCTCGAACGAGACGACATCAACCTCCAACCCCCGCGCACGCGCCACCTCGGCCATCCGTTGGTCCGGCTCCACACCCACGACGCGGAAGCCGCGGGCGGCGATAGCCGCCGCCACCTTGCCGGTGCCACACCCGACATCCAGTGTGTTTGAGGGGCGGCCGACGAGGAGATCGTCGATGAGCGCGTCAGGATAGCCGGAGCGAAACCTGTCATAGGCCTCCGCTGCCGAGCCGAACGACTCTGCGCGTCCTCGGTCCTGGTGCATCCCCTCCAATGGCACACCACGATGTTGCCATGCCACGCACCGCCCGAGCCGGCACCGACGGTGAGTCACCTCCGCATCTGCCGGGCGATGCGCGTGGTCCCACGCATGCGGGCGCGCCGCCCTGTTCGGTACCTGAACTCGACGAGGCGCACGAAGTCTTCCGAGCTGACGACCCGACTGCTGTCGGCCACAGCAAGGCCCCGACCGCCGGCTCCACGTCGGGCGAGACAACGAGCGCGAACTGGCCATCCGCTACGAGCGGCTCATCCTGAGATGGGGCGCTTCGACTACCTCGCAATGCTGCACGTGCACGCAGCCGTGGCGCCGGAGGCGGCGACGGCTGGCCCACCGAGCGGTTCCACTCGCGGCTGCCGCCGCGGCGACCGCCAGGGTCAGAGCCGTGAGGGCCAGGTCTCCCTTGTTGTGGTCGCGTAGACGCATAGCTTCCATGTGCCCGCTATCACGTCCCTGCAAACGCCCTCGGGTGGGTTGACCGGGCGCGTTCTCTTGGGGCCGACGCGATTCTTCGCACGTTGGCCTTCACGGTCCGGGCCCCGAGGCGATGCACGGGTGCAGGCCCGCGGCTACACCAAAGGACGTAGACCCCACTACTGCCGCGAGCGGACGTGCTCAGCGCAGCGCTTTCGCAGAGTAGGGCTGTCACCTACACAACTCGGGCAAGGGGAACCTGATGAAGCCATTTCTGAGGACGCGCCAACACTCCGGCTCGCCCATGATCGGAAGACAACTCGTCGCCGGTGTCACGGCCGCCAGCCTCATGGGCCTCCTGGTTCCCGTCGGCGCCGCGAGCGGGGCACCGACGTTTCTTTACGTCCGCTCCACAAGCTGCTCTGACTCAGGGACGGGCACCGCCACTCTGCCGTACTGCACGATCGTCAAGGCAGCCAAGGTCGCTGTCGCCGGCCAGACCGTCGTCGTCGCTGCCGGCACCTACTTCGGGGAGGTCTCCCTTTGGCACTCAGGCGTGTCGGGCCTGCCGATCATCTTCCGGCCCGCCACCGGCGCCACCGTCGTCATTTCGGGTCCGCGCCACGGGTTCACGATCTCCAACCAGAGTTGGATCACCGTGTCCGGGTTCCGGATCCAGAACAYGACCAGCTCTGGCGTCTATGTGTCCAATGCCAAGGGGCTCAGCATCACCGGGAACACGGTGCAGACCTCAGGACGGCGGATCTCCGGGGCGGCGGCGTACGGGATGTACCTCAATGCCATGACGTCGTCGTCGGTCAAGGGCAACTTGGTCACCAACAACGCCGGGTCGGGCATCCTCATGGCCGGCGGCTCTACCGGGAACCAGGTCGTGGGCAACGAGCTCTCCTTCAACGCGTACGGCTACGTGCGCAACGCGGTGGGCATCGACCTGCGCGGGCCGGGCAACATTGTCAAGGCCAATCGAGTGCACCACAACGAGGATTCGGGCATCCAGGTCTTCCCGGGCGGCGACCGCAACCAGATCATCAACAACATCGTGTACGCAAACATGGGCTTCACGACCGCCGCGCAGACCAACTGCGCCCACCCCAGCACCGGAAACACATCCGGCTGCATCACCGGTGACCATGGCATCGACAGCCTTGGGGTCACTGGCGGCTCGATCGTCGGGAACACGGTGTACGGCAACGCGACCTCGGGCATCAACCTCGAGGGACTTGCTGCAAGCACAACCAGCGGCGTCACGATCGCCAACAACATCGCGACCGACAACGGAATCCGGTGCCCGAATGGCGTCGGCGGGACCGTCAAGTGCCCCAGAACGGGGGGCAACATCCGGGTGGACGCCACCTCGAGGCTGGGCACGAGCGTCAACTTCGACCTCGTGAACCTCAGCGCCCCCGGCACCATGATGGTCTGGGGCACGACCTCCTACAACACCCTGGCGAGCTTCCGCACCGCGAGCGGCCAGGAGGCGCGGGGCCTGCAGGCCGACCCGCGCTTCACCAGGGCGGCCACGGGCACTTTTACCCTCGCGGCTCGGTCACCGGCCATCGACTCGGCCAACTCGGGCGCGCCGGGCCAGACCACATCCGACGCGCCCGCCCGCCCACGAGTGGACGACCCCGCTACTCCGAACATCGGCATCGGCCCTCGAACCTTCGACGACCGGGGGGCTTTTGAGTACCAGCCCGCAACGTGAAGCGGTGGCCGTCACCGACGTAACGCACCAAACCTGAGGCACCGCGCCAGCCGCAGGGTGTCCCGGTCGATCGCGTGCGACTGCGCAACGCAGAAGGTCACCGACGCGGAGGCCCGGACAGGGCGGGTCATCCTGCGCGCATCGAGGCCGAAAGTCCGGTTAGTTTCGGCTGATCCGTGCGGCTGACCACCTATCGTCGGCGACGAATGAACCGCCGAGTGCCACCTGCGGATTGAGGTACTCCTCTGTGGCTGGGCGGCAGAGTCTGGTGACAAGAAGGGCGTTGCTAGGCCTCTCGGTACTGGGCGCTCAAGCCACCACAGGGACCTCGAGGCCGGAACTACGAACGCGTTTGGGGCGAGCAGGTGGCGGTTCCGGGCATCACCCGCGGCCCTCGAATAGCCCACGGAGGTCCACCACGGTCCGCCACGGACAGTCGCCACACCGAGCACGGCGACCGCCTGGAGCCCGGGCCGCGTCATGCTCTCAGCCTTCGAGCGTCTACGAGGGTGACGACGGCGATCCCCCTCCCCCTTGAACCGTCGTCGGGGGCCCCGGGCCGGCCTGACGGCTTCCGGGGCCCCGCCAGCCATCACCAACCATGTGCCTCGACGGAAGGGACGCAGCACGCCGAGTCTCGCCGAGCCTGGCAGCGCCGGACCGGCGGGTCCGTCGGGGCGGGCGGATGCGCCAAAGACACGCTCACTCCAGCCCGGGCAAAGATGTCCGACCATCAGCGTGGCGTGTACAGCGCCACGAACGCCCAGCAGGCGCAGCATGGTCCTGCCCACGCCCGTTGGCCCCCTTCCCCACGCATGGGTCGGGTGGAAGGCACAGTTGGGTACGTAGAGCGCGTGAGCGCCACCGAACGCGCAGGGAGCCGCTCCGGTCACAGCGCTGAGGACGTCGCGGACCTGATACCCATGGTCCGCCGGATCGTTCACGCCCGCGTCGGCTCTCACCCGGCCGCGGAGGACCTGGTCCAGGAGACGCTCACCCGCGTCCTGGCGGCCAGCCCCACCATCGAACCGGGCATGCTCGAGCCGTACGCGATCGTGACAGCCCGCAACGTCGTGGCGTCAATGTGGCGCGACGTGGACCGCAAGCATCGAAACCAGCATCGCGTCGTCGACCTGAGCACCCCCGATCCTCCGGAGACGCAGGTCCTGCTCGACGAGGAGCAGTCCGCGATGGCCACCGCTCTTGCCCGCCTGACCGAGCGCGAGCGCCGCACCCTGCTGGACCACGAGGT
The DNA here is from genome assembly GCF_052113925.1 of Terrabacter sp. RAF57. NCBI lineage: Bacteria > Bacillati > Actinomycetota > Actinomycetes > Micrococcales > Intrasporangiaceae > Terrabacter > Terrabacter sp. RAF57. The sequence goes on from NZ_JBFRDT010000037.1 coordinate 6,337, forward strand.
CAAGGGCACGGACACGCGCACTCTCGCTGCGCGCGAGGGCAGCACGGCCGGGGCTGTGGCAGCCCAGCTGAACCGCACGCGTGCTCGACTTCGTGTCGAGTACCTCTTGGCTGCGGCGCAGATCGAGCCTCCGACCGAGCAGTGCCGGGCGGTCCTCTTGGCGCTGAGCAGCGGCGACCAGCGACGCCAGCGGGAGGTTCACGCGGCCCAGCACCTGCTCGAGTGCGAGCCCTGCGCCGGGTTGAGCCAGCCGCTGCTCGAGCGGGGCCAGCCACGCGACGACCGTCTGACCATCCCGGTCACCACCGATCCCGACATCGTCACGGCCCGTGGGGCCGCGCGCGAGCTCGCGTCGCGCCTGGCCTTCGGGCCCACCGACCTCACGGTCATCGCCACCGCCGTGTCGGAGGTATGCCGCAACATCGTCCGTTTCGCCGGCACCGGCGAGGTCGTGGTCAACCTGCTCGAGGTCCCGCGCCGCGGCATCCAGATCGTCGCCCGCGACGGCGGACCCGGGATCCCCGATGTCGAACGCGCGCTCGACGACGGGTTCAGCACGTACGGCGGACTCGGCCTGGGCCTCCCGGGCGTCCGTCGCCTCATGGACGAGTTCGCCATTGCGAGCGAGCCCGGCCACGGCACCACAGTGACCATGACGAAATGGGAGAAGGCAGACCATGAATGACCGCACCACCGACCACCAGCCGGTGCACGCCGCACCCGAGCACGACTCCGCCAGGTCCGGACCGAGCGGTCACCTGCTGTCGCAGCTCGTGGCACATCTTCGGGAGCACCGGACCCGGCTCCAGGAGGAGTGGTCACAGCGCATCCAGCAGGCCCACCTGCTGACGGCGATGACTCCCCAGGAGATGGCCGCCGAGACCACGTCCGTCTACGACAACTACGTCGAGGTGCTCGAGACGGGGAATGTCGAGGCGCTGCAGCACTACGCGAGGGACCTTTCCGAGCGGATCATTCCGCGCGGGGTCGAGACCCACGAGGTCGTCGGGATCGTGCTGCTGCTACGCGACGTCCTGGCGCGTTCGCTCTTCGAGAAGTACCAGCGTGACTTCTCGATGCTCAACGAGGTGCTCGACGCTTACGAACCGGCGGCGAACCGCATCGCCAACACCGTCGCCGTCAGCTTCGTCGATGAGCGGGAACGCGTCATCCGCCAGCAGCAGGACGCCATCCGTGAGCTGTCGACCCCGGTGCTACCGGTGCGCGAGAGGCTCCTCATCCTGCCCATCATCGGGGTACTGGACAGCGAGCGCGCGAAACAGCTCACCGAGCAGCTGCTCTCCGGGATCCGCAAGCACCGCGCCAAGGTGGTCGTCATCGACATCACCGGCTCCCCGGACGTCGACGAGGCGGTCGCCAACCACCTCGTGCAGACGGTCGACGCGTCACGCCTGATGGGTGCGAGCGTCATCATTACCGGGCTCTCCCCCAAGATCGCGCAAACCCTCGTGACGATCGGGGTCGACCTGAGCAAGATGAACACCATCGGCGACCTGCAAGGTGGGCTCGAAGAGGCCGAGAGGCTCCTCGGATACGCCGTGACTCGGAAGGAGGTCGACTCGACCTCGTGAACGGCGGACCAGCGCTCGTGTCCATCATGCGGCAGGGATCGACCCTGATCGCGTCGATCCACACTGCCCTGGACGACTCCGAGCTGGTCCGCTTCGAGCACGACCTCGTCAAACAGATCGGGGAGCACCGCTCGCGCGGAGTCATCATCGACGTCGCAGCTCTCGACGTCATCGACTCGTTCGCCGCGCTGACGTTGCGCCGGATCGCTGACATGGCACGACTGCGCGGCGCGCTGACCGTGCTTGTCGGGATCCAGCCGGAGGTAGCCTTCGCGATGGTCCGGCTCGGCATGGGCACGGGTCAGATCCCTACTGCCCTCGATCTCGAGGAAGGGGTGCAGCTCCTCGCGGAGGTTGCCGCGACCCGGAACCTCGGCTCTTCTCGGTCCCAGCCCCAGAAACGCACGTGAGCCCCCATCGAGCGGAGCGGCTCGTCGTCGACGACCTCACCCAGGACTACCGCGCGACGCTGCGGCGCTTCCTGCCCCGCCGCGACGAGGCCGCCCGGGAATCGGCATACGAGCTGGGGCGGCACGCCTTCACGGGCGGTATCAGCCTGCTGGTCATGACGCGCATCCATCAGAACGTCGCCACCGAGGTCCTGCGCGAGACCGCTCCGGACGATCGAGTGGACGTAGCCGAGCGGTCGGGCGAGCTGCTGCTGGAGGTGCTGGCCGCATACGACATGAGCCACCGCAGCGTCCTGGAGCCTCGACACGACGACCGGACGCCTTGACGGCGATCGCATGACGCGGGATCCACCGCCGATATCCGGACTGATCGGACCAGTTCGTGCTCGAACTTTGTGCAGGGCATCTCCCATAGGTCCTGTCAGCTCGCATCATGTGATGCGTGAGGCGTGCTCTTCAGAGGTGACCGACGGCCCACGAGGCCGCCCGTACGCCGATGAAGGAGTCACACCCATGAAGCTCACCTACAAGCTCTGCGCCGCCGGAGTCACCCTCGCCACCACCGCGGCCTTGGGCCTCGCGCCGGTTGCCAGCGCATCCGCGGCGCCCGCAGCCGCCGCAGCCGCCGCAGCCGCGCCCGCGGCCGCCACACCGAGGACGACGGCGTCGTCGCCGATCAACCAGGTCCTCGCCGGCGTGGGCACGTTCACCGGCTCGTTCGCCCCGACCTCGTTCAGCAACCAGAACGGCCAGCTGGCCGTGACCGGAGTCGTCACCGGCACCCTGACCACCTTGGCCGGGGCCACGACCCCGGTGACCCAGACGGTGACCACGACGGTGGCGAGCGCGACCGCTGCCGGCACGTGCAAGATCCTCAACCTCGTGCTCGGACCGCTGCACCTCGACGTGCTCGGCCTCGTCGTCGACCTCAACCAGGTGGTCCTCAACATCACGGCCCAGTCAGGCGCCGGCAACCTGCTCGGCAACCTCCTGTGTGCAGTGGCTGGACTCCTCGACGGCAACGGCATCAATGGGCTGGCCAACCTGCTCAACCGCCTCCTCGGTCTCTGACGCGGTTCAGCTCGCCCCGCTGCACCCCCGGGTCTGATCTCGCTCGGGAAGGAGGGGCTCCGGTCCGGCGAGGGCCCGGAGCCCCTCCGGCGTCCCGGACGCGGTCTGTCACGACAAGCAGAGTGACGCAGCGCGCTTAGTGGATCAGGCCTGAACGACGACACGGTCGGGGCCGTGTCTGCCGGAAACCCGGCACCATTGAAAGGCACCCATGCTCGCCCTCTCCCTCACCTCGCCGCTGGTCGGCTTGGCGCTGATGCTGGTCATGCAACGCATCGAGGAGCACATCGTCCCTTCAGAGCGTCGCTGAGCCCAGGATCCAGGTCCCCTCGACGAGACTCCACACGCGGCCCGTCGTACACGCCAAGTACGGCATCGTCACCTTCGCCGCGCTCATCCTGTGGGCCCGCAGACCGCTCAGCCGTCGACGCCGGTCGAGCCGTGCGGCTGCCCCACGGGTTTCGACTCGGGTGAGCCCCGCTCTCGCAGGTAGATGCTCAGCACGACCATGCTCGCGACGGCCAGGAACTCGGACTGCCAGTTCTGAAACGTGCGGTTCCAAAAGTCAGGGGCAGCCGCGTACGCAGCCCAGTCGAGAGGGGCCTTGAGATCCTGGATCTGGTCCGCGTTGTATGCCGAGCGTCCGGCGATGAACTGCGCCAACCATGACAGCAAGAAGATGGCCGCCATCGTCAGTCCGAGTGACCGCGAGAACAGCCGCAGGCGCCACCCGCCGGCCTTCACCCAGGTTGGCGAGTCCCGTTGGGCGTACCGGCCGACTTTCTGGTCCTTGTCCGACTCTCGACCCAGCGTGTCCAGCGGCTTCGATTCGGGAGAGCCCTTCTGGGCCAGCCAGACGGTGAGCAGGATGAAGAGGAGGAACTGCAGGTACTCCGACTGCCAGTTCTCGGCCACGTCGACGGCGAACTGCGAGGACGTCACGTACCGGAGAAGCGTCATCAACGGAAGGCCGGCGTCGGCCGCCTGCCGGTTGTAGGAAGCCAGTCCCGTCAGCGCTTGCCCGACAAGCGCCGCGACCAAGAGGGCCGTGAACGCCAAGGTCAAGCCCTGCTCACGTACCCGCTTCATCGCTGCGCCAGCCCGACGAAGATGCAAGCAGCCAGCACAGCCCCGATGAACAGAAGGATGCCGATGAATGCAGCGCGCACGATCAAGCTCCCTTGAGCTCACACGAGAAGGGACGATCTTGTTCCTGGGGGGTGCAACCAGCAGCAGTCACACGCCAGCCGGAACCGAACCGCGCCAAGAACAGGGTGTCGTGCTCGAGCCGCACCATGGCGTCCTGGCCATACACGTCCACGGAAATCACCCTCCCGGCGCTCGGCAAGTTGGCGTCCTTGATCCCCTGGGCACACGGACCCGAGGAGTCTTCGAGTTCTTGACGGGTCTGTGGAGCCAGCAGCGCACAGGCTGCCTCTGGCTGCGCGTCGACGGACGCGGTGAAGCTGGTGGCGGCCCGGGCAGCAGCCGTCGCTGCGGGCGAGCTGTCGCCGGAACAGGCTGCCAACACCCAACAGGCGCACACCGCCAACACGGTAGGCACGCGAAGACGAGTCATGGCGCGACCCTACGGTCTTGACGCGTCCACGTGAGGCACCGGCGCCTGGTTGCCAGAGATCTCCCAGCCGCGCAACCACACGCCTCCGCGCGACAGGAACCCAACAGCCGTCCGTCACCACCGAGGTGGTCAGCGTTCGCTCTTTCAGCCACGCATCGGGCGGGACCGCCGCGCCAGATCCGAGATGGGATGCACCGTCTCCCCTCACACGCCGCGCCCTGATCACTCGGGCGCACCGGACGGCTGTAGGTCAGAGACGTAGGGCAGCAGCGAGCGCCTCCGGGTCAGCGACCGTCACCGTCGCCGCGGGGTGCCGAAGAACTCCGGCGGGTTCGATGGCATGGACTGGCTCGACGAACGCTATGCACAGTCCCTGACGCGAGTTCGTCGCGAAGGTGACGCCGCGGTCGGCGAGCGACAGATGGGGCGGACCAGCCGTCCGGTGAAAGGCATACCCCCTGCTGACCTCGGTGCCGGCGACGTTGGCGAGCGCCGTTCGCAGTCGCCAGGGCCCGAACCTCACAAGCAGCTCATGCGCGGTGACGACGACCTGGGCGGTGGCCGGAGTGATCCCGAACGCGAGCGCGGGCAGTCGGTAGCGACCTTCGAATGCGAACTCGAATTCGCGCGTCACGTCGTGCGCCTCAAGCTGGACGGCTGGTCGAGGAGCCCTGCGACGCCGCGTTGCTGCTCGCCGAGGTAGGCATCGAGCACGAGGAGCCCCGCGGTGGCCGCGGGGGTGGCCCATCGCAGCCAGCTCATGCGGTGTGTGAGTCGGTGGGCCTTGTCCGCCACCGCAGGATCCCCCTGAGCGTGCTCGAGCGCATCGTCGAGCTCGGCACTGGATCGGTAAGCCTCGGCGCTGACCATGATCGCCGTCCCTGTCAGCGCCGTCTTGAGGACGACGGCCGCCGCCGTAGGAGGGTGACCGACGACGCGGCGCCTGTTATCGGCCAAGATCGCGAGGCCGCTCAGGAGGTGCAGGCCGATAGCCACACCCTGAACTGGACCCCAACGGCGCCACCCCTCGTCGGCGATCTCGGCTCGGTCGCGGGCGTCATCACTCTTGCGGCTGGCTGGGTGCAGCGCGACGGCACCCGCCAAGGAGCCGCCGAACCATGCTGCGTTGGTGAGCACGTGCGTGGCACGAACGAAGGTGCTGTATGCCGTCATGCGAAGTCCTGGTGCATCTGGCGCACGCGGCGCGGTGTTCGGTGGGGACTTGGCCGTACCCGTTTCCCACCCCGAGACACCTTGGCTCCGCCGCTGTACGGCGTTACGCGCGCACGTCGTCGACACCGGTCCGGCTTCTGGGCTGACTGATCTCGCGACCAAGGCCGAGCCGTTGGCCTACGGCGGTGCGCTTGGAGGCTGCGCCCCGCAGCGTCCGAGGGACTCGAGCAAGGAATCGCTCGGACGACGCCGCCTGCCCACGTGTGGTTCGGGCAGTGTGCGATGGGTACGAGACGGCTGGACGGCACAGTTTGCTGGTCGTCCCCGCCCCGCTGCTCGAAGGAGCGCCTGTGTCAACCGATGCCATCGTCCTGCTCAAGCAGGACCACAAAGACGTGCGCGAGCAGTTCCGCGCCTTCCGCAAGCCCGGCCAGACCGCGGTCCAGAAGCAGAAGGTCGTCGACACGATCCTCGAGCTGCTGACCGTGCACACCTACAT
>NZ_JBFRDT010000038.1:0-12271 GCF_052113925.1 Terrabacter sp. RAF57
GGGCTCGGCCCCGGCGCGGGCGGGGCCGGCGCGGGCGGGGCCGGCGGCTCGGGGGCGCCGGGCGGCTGAGTACCCTCCGCGTCGGGTGGCAGCCCGAGGCTCTCCTTGAGCGTGTCGGTGCCCTGGTCGACCTGGCCTGCGTACTTGCCGCCGGTGCGCTCGTTGATGAGCTCCTCGGCCTTGTCGAGACCCTGCTCGGCCTGCTCGGGGTGACCCTTGACGAAGTCCTTGGCCTTCTGGATCCAGTCGCTCACTGCGTGTGCCTCCACGGTCCGACCTGCCCAGGAACGTCCGACCCGCGGCCCGGGCGACCTCCCTGGCGTGGCGACGACGCCGCCACCGTCCCGACGCTACGCCTCTGGCACACTGCACGTGTGTTTGCGACCCTCACCACTGCCACGGCCGAGCAGCCCGTCTTCTCCGTGGCGAACCTCGTCATCCTCATCGTCGTGGCGGCAATCCTCTACCCGCTCCAGAAGAAGCTGCGCCAGGTGGTCTCGCGCCGCCGACGCGAGCGGTGGGCCGAGGAGGACCGGCGCGCAAACCTCGAGCGCGGGTCGGCAGACCGGCCGGCGCCGGGCGACGAGCAGCACTGAGCCACCGACGGCGTATGCCGTCCGTCCGGGTCCCGCGACGACGCGTGGCCGGCGCGCCGTCCCGCCTCGTCCGGTGTCGTCCCGGGCGGGTGTCAGTCGGACTGGTGCAGCTGGCGCGCCGCCTCGGCGATCGAGCCGGAGAGCGAGGGATAGACCGTGATGGTGCTCGACACCTGGTCGACGCTGAGCCGGTTCTGCACGGCCAGCGCGACGGGGTAGATCAGCTCTGAGGCCTTCGGCGCGACGACGACGCCGCCGAGCACCGTGCCGTAGCCCTTGCGGCAGAAGAGCTTGACGAAGCCGTCGCTGATGCCCTGCATCTTGGCGCGCGGGTTGCGGGCGAGCGGCAGGGTGACCGACTCGACCTCGGGTGACTCGTCGGCGGTGTTCTGGCTGATGCCGACCGTCGCGATCTCGGGCTCGGTGAAGATGTTGGCGGCGACACCCCGGACGTTGAGCGGCGACACGGCGTCGCCGAGCGCGTGCCACATGGCGATGCGGCCCTGCATGGCGGCGACCGACGCGAGGGGCAGCACCCCGGTGCAGTCGCCCGCCGCGTAGACGCCGCCGACACTGGTGCGCGAGACGCGGTCGACCTGGACGTGTCCGGAGGGGCTGAGCTCGACGCCGGCCTCCTCGAGGCCGAGACCCGCGGTGTTGGGCACGGACCCGACGGCGAGCAGCGCGTGCGAGCCCTCGACCGTGCGGCCGTCGACAAGGGTCACGACGACGCCGTCGGCGGTGCGCTCGACCGAGGCTGCACGCGACTTGTTGAGGACCTCCATGCCGCGCTTGCGGAAGACGTCCTCGATGACGGTGGCGGCGTCGGCGTCCTCGCCGGGCAGCACCCGGTCACGGGAGGAGACGAGGACGACCTGGGAGCCGAGGCCGAGGTAGGCCTGGGCGAGCTCGGCGCCGGTGACACCGGAGCCGATGACGATGATGCGCTCGGGCAGCTCCTCGAGGGAGTAGATCTGCTGCCAGGTGAGGATGCGCTCGCCGTCGGGCCGCATCGTGTCCATGACGCGGGGCGCCGCGCCCGTGGCGACGAGGACGACGTGGGCCGTGAGCTCCCGCGTCGTGCCGTCGGCGAGCTCGGCGACGACGCGCTCGCGACCGGCGATCCGGGCGGTGCCGCGCAGGACCGTGACGCCGACCTGCTCGAGGCTGCCCTGGATGTCGGCGCTCTGGGCGGCCGCGAGCTCGAGGATCCGGTCGTTGACGGTATGCGCCTGGGCGACGGCGTCGGACACCTCGTCACCGTCGTCGTCCTGCAGACGCACGCCGAGGCGCGAGGCCGTCTCGAAGTCGGACATGTAGTCGGCGGTCGCGATGAGGGCCTTGCTCGGCACGCAGTCCGTGAGGACCGCCGCGCCGCCGAGACCGTCCTTCTCGACGATGGTGACCTGCGCCCCGAGCTGGGCCGCGACGAGGGCCGCCTCGTAGCCGCCGGGGCCGCCGCCGATGATGACAACGGATGTCTCGCGCGTGATCACGGGACCATCCAACCATCCCCCGCGCCGAGGCCCGGCCGGCCCCCGAGCCGCCGCCCGGGGAGCGGTTCCTGCGCCGCGACGACCTCGCTAGAGTCCTGAGCGTGACCAGTTCCCACCGCGATCTCAGCGACCCCTCCACCGACCCCTTCGACGTCGCCGCCGACGCCGCCGCCGTCATCGCCGAGCGCACCGGCGTCGACCACCACGACGTCGCGCTCGTGCTCGGCTCGGGCTGGGGCCAGACCGCCGACCTCATCGGTGAGACGCTCGCGACCGTCGACAACGCCGACGTCCCCGGCTTCCACAAGGCCGCCGTCGCCGGCCACTCCGGCAGCATGCGCTCGGTCGCCATCGGCGACACCGGCCGTCGGGCCCTCGTCTTCGGCACCCGCACCCACTTCTACGAGGGACGCGGCGTGCGGGCCGTCGTCCACGGCGTGCGCACCGCGAAGGCCGCGGGCTGCTCGACGGTCGTCCTGACCAACGGGTGCGGCGGCCTCAACCCGGCCTGGGCGCCCGGCACCCCGGTCCTCATCCGCGACCACATCAACCTCACCGCGCACTCCCCCATCGAGGGTGCGAACTTCGTCGACCTCACCGACCTCTACACCCCGCGACTGCGCCACCTCGCCCGCGAGGTCGACCCAGACCTCGACGAGGGCGTCTACGTCCAGTTCCGCGGCCCCCACTACGAGACCCCGGCCGAGGTGCAGATGGCCAAGGTCATCGGCGGGGACCTCGTCGGCATGTCGACGAGCCTCGAGGCGATCGCCGCGCGTCAGGCTGGGCTCGACGTCCTCGGCATCTCGCTCGTCACCAACCTCGCCGCGGGCATCTCGGACCAGCCGCTGAGCCACGCGGAGGTGCTCGAGGCCGGCCAGGCCGCCGCCGAACGGTGCGGCCGCCTGCTCGCTGCGGTCGTGGGGCGTCTCTGATGACGACCGTCGACACGACCGAGACGTTGTATGCCGCGGCGCGCGCCTGGCGCGACGACGACCCCGACCCGACGACCCGTGACGAGCTCGATGCCGTCCTCGGGCGGGCCGCCGCGGGAGACGCGGAGGCCGCCGCCGACCTCGCCGACCGCATGGCGGGCCTGCTCGAGTTCGGGACCGCGGGCCTGCGCGGTGCCCTCGGCGCCGGCCCCAACCGGATGAACCGCAGCGTCGTCATCCGCGCGGCGGCCGGCCTCACGGCATACCTCAAGGACGAGGGGCGCGCCGGCGAGGCGCCGACGGTCGTCGTCGGCTTCGACGCACGCTACAACTCCGACGTCTTCGCCCGCGACACGGCCGCGGTCGTCGTCGCTGCCGGCGGTCGGGCGCTGCTGCTGCCCCAGCCCCTTCCGACGCCCGTCCTCGCGTTCGCGATCCGCCACCTCGGCGCCGATGCCGGCGTCATGGTGACGGCGAGCCACAACCCGCCTCAGGACAACGGCTACAAGGTCTACCTCGGCGACGGCAGCCAGATCGTGCCGCCGGCCGACGCCCAGATCGCCGCCCACATCGGTCGCGTCGAGCGGGTGGCCGACGTGCCGCGCGTGTCCGAGGGCTGGGAGACGCTGGGCGACAACCTCCTCGAGGACTACGTCGACGCCGTCGTCAGCGTCGTCGACCCGCACTCACCGCGCGACCTGCGCATCGTCCACACGAGCCTCCACGGCGTCGGCCACGGCACGGTGCACACGGCCTTCGTCCAGGCGGGCTTCGCGGCCCCGGTCGTCGTCGACGAGCAGGCCGTGCCCGACCCGGACTTCCCGACCGTCGCCTTCCCGAACCCCGAGGAGAAGGGTGCGATCGACCTCGCGCTCGCCCGTGCGCGCGCCGTCGGCTGCGACCTCGTCATCGCCAACGACCCCGATGCCGACCGCTGCGCCGCCGCCGTGCTCGACCCGGCGCTCGGCGACTGGCGGATGCTGCGCGGCGACGAGGTGGGGGCACTGCTCGGCGCGCACATCGTGCAGCGAGGTGTCTCGCGCCGCGACGTCTTCGCCAACTCCATCGTGTCCTCGCGCCTGCTCGCGTCGATCGCCAAGGCGGCCGGACTCGCCCACGAGGAGACGCTGACCGGCTTCAAGTGGATCTCCCGCGTCGACCGGCTGCGCTACGGCTACGAGGAGGCGCTCGGCTACTGCGTCGCCCCGCAGCTCGTCCGCGACAAGGACGGCGTCAGCGCCGCCCTCCTGCTCGCCGAGCTCGCGGCCGGCCTCAAGGCGCAGGGGCGCTCCCTCATCGACCTGCTCGACGACCTCGCGATCGAGCACGGCGTCCACGCGACCGACTCGTTCGCGGTGCGCGTCTCGGACCTCGCCCAGACCGACACCCTCATGAGCCGCCTGCGTGCCGAGCCACCCACCACGGTGGCCGGCGTCGACGTCGCCCGCGTCGACGACCTCGCGGAGGGCGACGGCGGGCTGCCACCGACCGAGGGACTGCGCTACCACCTCGCCGACCGCTCGCGGGTCATCGTCCGCCCGAGCGGCACCGAGCCCAAGGTGAAGGTCTACCTCGAGGTCATCGAGCCCGTGGCCGGTCCGGCGTCGCTCGGGGAGTCCCGTGCGGTCGCCGAGACGCGCCTCGCCCGGGTCCGGGCCGACCTGGAACGCCTCACGTCCCTGTGACGCCGCTCCACGCGTACGCCATCGACGGCGTACGCGTGGGGCCGGGTCACCCTGACCCGTCAGAGCGGGCCCCTCAGACGACGAACGTGCCGATGACGAAGAAGGCGAGGCCGACGAGGAGCAGGCCGACGGACGCCGGGTCCCAGACCTGGTGCGCGATGCGTGGCGTCCGGCCGTCCTTGCGCTTGCGGTCGGCGCTCATCCGGGCCTCGACCTCGGCCGCGACGGCCTGCGCCTCGACCTTCGACTTCGCCGGCTCCTCGGTGGTCCCCTTGCCCCGCACCTTGTTGGCGCCCACGGTCAGCATGCCGCGGCCGTACCTCGGACGACCGGGGTCGGCCGGCACCCCCCACGCGGTGTAGCGGCGGCCGTCCGCGACGACCTCGAGCGCCCAGCGTGACCTGACCTCGCTGATGGCCGGCCACGTGACGTCGACGACCCGCAACGGGTTGACGAGTCGGATCCCCTCGGCGTGGATGACGACGCAGGGTCGCACGACGAAGAGCCACAGCAGCACGAGTGCGAGCACCACGGTCGAGATGAGCGTCCAGCTGCGCGGTTCGGTCAGCACACCGGGGACGAGCAGGGCGACGCCGGCCGCCGCGCCGATGACGCCGACGGTGACCGACGAGCCGGGCCGGAGCGTGCGGGCATCGCGCAGGGCGACGCGCTGGGGATGATCCTCGGCGGGTGAGTCGGAGGGCAGCGGGGACACGTCGGGGCTCACGGACAGACTCTCTCACGCGTCACGGGCCGTCTCGATAGGTGGATAGACTCCCGTGGTGACAGTTAGCACCACGACGCGCACCGCGCAGGACCTCACCGCGCAGGCGCGGGACGTCCTCGGGGTGTCGCGCCTGACGAACCATGCCCTCACCTCCTGGYTGCACGGCCTCCCCGGGGTGGACCAGGTCGGCTGCGAGGCACGGGCGGCGTCCCTCGGCACCCGCTCGATCAAGACGACGAGCAAGGCCTGGGCGATCGACACCGCCATCGGGATGATCGACCTGACCACCCTCGAGGGCTCCGACACGGTCGGCAAGGTCCGGTCCCTCTGCGCCAAGGCCCTCGTGCCCGACCCGCTCGACCCCACGACGCCGCGCCCCGCCGCCATCTGCGTCTACGGCGACATGGTCGCGACCGCGAAGGCCGCGCTCGGCGACAGCGGCATCCACGTCGCCGCCGTGGCGACGGCCTTCCCGTCCGGGCGCGCGAGCATGTCGGTCAAGCTGGCCGACACCCGCGACGCCGTCGAGGCCGGCGCCGACGAGATCGACATGGTCATCGACCGCGGTGCGTTCCTCTCGGGTGACTACCTCACCGTCTTCAACCAGATCGCCGAGGTCAAGCAGGCCTGCGGCACGGCGCACCTCAAGGTCATCATGGAGACCGGCGAGCTCGTCACCTACGACAACGTCCGCCGCGCCTCGTACCTCTCGATGCTCGCGGGCGGTGACTTCATCAAGACCTCCACCGGCAAGGTGCAGCCCGCCGCCACCCTGCCCGTCACGCTCATCATGCTCGAGGCCGTGCGCGACTGGCGCGACCTCACCGGCAGTCAGGTCGGCGTCAAGCCGGCCGGTGGCATCAAGACGACCAAGGACGCCATCAAGTACCTCGTCATGGTCAGCGAGATCGCCGGCGACGACTGGCTCTCGCCCGAGTGGTTCCGCTTCGGCGCCTCGAGCCTGCTCAACGACCTCATCCTCCAGCGTCAGAAGCTCGCCACGGGTGCCTACTCCGGCGCCGACTACGTGACGATCGACTGATCGCGACTGCCTGACTGACCGACCGCGCCTCACACGACAGCGCCCACGAAAGACACCCTGATGCCGAAGTTCGAGTACGCCCCAGCGCCGGAGTCGCGCGCCATCGTCACGATCGAGAAGTCCTACGGTCTCTTCATCGACGGTGCGTTCACGCGTCCCAGGGCGACCTTCCCCACCGTCAACCCCGCCGACGAGACGGTCCTCGCCGAGGTGAGCCAGGCCGGCCCCAAGGACGTCGACAAGGCCGTCGCCGCGGCCAGGCGAGCCTACGAGGGCGTCTGGGGCCGGATGAGCGGCGCCGAGCGCGGCAAGTACCTCTTCCGCATCGCCCGCATCCTGCAGGAGCGGGCCCGCGAGTTCGCCGTGCTCGAGACGCTCGACAACGGCAAGCCGATCAAGGAGACGCGGGACGTCGACGTGCCGGTCGCCGCGGCGCACTTCTTCTACCACGCGGGCTGGGCCGACAAGCTGGAGTATGCCGGCCTGTCCGCCTCGGGCGCCGACGTGCCGCGCCCGCACGGCGTGGTCGGGCAGGTCATCCCGTGGAACTTCCCGCTGCTCATGCTCGCGTGGAAGATCGCGCCGGCCCTCGCGACGGGCAACACCGTCGTGCTCAAGCCCGCCGAGACGACCCCGCTGAGCGCGCTGCTCTTTGCCGAGGTGTGCCAGCAGGCCGACCTGCCCGCCGGTGTCGTCAACATCATCACCGGTGACGGCCGCACCGGTCAGGCGCTCGTCGAGCACCCCGACGTCGACAAGATCGCGTTCACCGGCTCGACCGACGTCGGCAAGGCGATCGCGCGGTCCATCGCCGGCACGTCGAAGAAGGCGACGCTCGAGCTCGGCGGCAAGGCCGCCAACATCGTCTTCGACGACGCGCCCCTCGACCAGGCCGTCGAGGGCATCGTCAACGGCATCTTCTTCAACCAGGGTCAGGTCTGCTGCGCCGGCTCGCGCCTGCTGGTCCAGGAGAACGTCCACGACCAGGTCGTCGCCAAGCTCAAGCGCCGCCTCGGCACGCTGCGCGTCGGTGACCCGATGGACAAGAACAGCGACCTCGGCGCGATCAACTCCAAGGCGCAGCTCGACCGCATCACCTCGCTCGTCGAGGCCGGCGTCGCCGAGGGCGCCGAGCGCTGGAGCCCCGAGTGCACGCTGCCCGCCAAGGGCTACTGGTTCCCGCCGACGGTGCTCACCGGTGTCTCGCAGACGCACCGCGTCGCCACCGAGGAGATCTTCGGACCGGTCCTGTCGGTGTTGACCTTCCGCACGCCGCAGGAGGCGGTCGCCAAGGCCAACAACTCGGCGTACGGCCTGTCCGCGGGTGTCTGGACCGAGAAGGGCTCGCGCATCCTCTGGATGGCCGACCAGCTCAAGGCCGGCGTCGTCTGGGCCAACACCTTCAACCGCTTCGACCCGACCTCGCCCTTCGGTGGCTACAAGGAGTCGGGCTACGGCCGCGAAGGCGGCCGCCACGGCCTCGAGGCCTACGTCACCACCGCCCCTTCGACCCTGACGGGAGCCGCCCGATGAGCCGCCTCGACGTGCGCAAGACCTACAAGCTCTACATCGGGGGCAAGTTCCCGCGCAGCGAGTCCGGTCGCTCCTACGAGGTCGTCTCGGCCGCGGGCGAGTTCCTCGCCAACGCCGCGATGGGGTCGCGCAAGGACGTCCGCGACGCGGTCGTCGCCGCGCGTGCCGCCCTGCCCGGCTGGTCTGGTGCCACCGCCTACAACCGCGGGCAGGTGCTCTACCGCGTCGCCGAGGTGCTCGAGGGTCGCCGCGCCCAGTTCGTCGAGGAGGTCGCCGCGAGCGAGGGCCTGACGGCTCGCGCGGCGGGTGCCGTCGTCGACGCCGCGATCGACCGGGTCGTCTGGTACTCCGGATGGACCGACAAGATCGCCCAGGTGCTCGGCAACCTCAACCCGGTCGCCGGACCGTTCTTCAACGTGTCGGCTCCCGAGCCGACGGGTGTCGTGGGCGTGCTTGCGCCGCAAGCCTCCTCGCTGCTCGGGCTCGTGTCCGTCGTGGCCCCGGTCATCGCGTCGGGCAACACGGCCGTCGTCGTGTCGTCGGCCGCTCGTCCGCTGCCGGCGGTGACCTTCAGCGAGGTGCTCGCGACGTCCGACGTGCCCGGTGGCGTCGTCAACATCGTCACGGCCCAGACCGCCGAGGTCGCCACGTGGCTCGCCGCGCACCGCGACGTCAACGCCATCGACCTCACCGGCGTCGCCGGCGCCGAGGGCGTCGACTGGGCCGCGCTCGAGGCGGAGGCCGCCGGCAACCTCAAGCGCGTCCACCGACCGGCTCTGGCCGACGGCGTTCCCGTCGAGCCCGACTGGAACGCCGACCCCGGTCTCGGTCGCATCCGGGCCTTCGTCGAGACGAAGACCGTCTGGCACCCCAAGGGTCTCTGACCCGGTCCCTGGACCTGGTGGAGGAGGGCGAGGTGGCGTCGGTCGACCACCGTTCGGGCGACACCGCGGGCGAGCAGCCCGCGGGTCGGCCCGGCGCGGACCCCGCGGGTGCGCCGGCGACCGGCGGGACCGGCCGTGACCGCCGCCGCGTCATCCTCCTGACCGGACCGAGCGGCGCCGGCAAGAGCCGGCTCTCGGCACGGCTCAGCGCCACCCACGGGTGGCCGGTCGTGCGGCTCGACGACTTCTACCGCGAGGCGAGCGACCCGCAGCTGCCCCACTCCCCCCTGGGCATCCCCGACTGGGACCACGCCGACTCGTGGGACGCCCAGGCTGCGGTCGAGGCGCTGCGGACGCTGGTCGACGACGGCCGCGTCGAGGTGCCCGTCTACGACATCGGCGCCTCTGCGGTGACGGGTCGGCACGTCGTGGAGGCCCGCCCCACCGACTTCGTCCTCGCCGAGGGGCTCTTCGCGGGACGTCTCGTCGAGCCGCTGCGCCGGGAGGGACTGCTCGCCGATGCCCTCTGCGTGCGCCAGAACCGCAGCCTGACGGCCCTGCGCCGCTTCGTGCGTGACCTGTCAGAGCGTCGCAAGCCGCCGCACATCCTCGTGCGGCGTGGGCTCGCCCTGTGGCGCGACGAGCCCCGGGTCGTCGCACAGGCACGCGCAGACGGCGCCCGCTGCCTGCATCCCCGACAGGCGGAGTCCGAGCTCGGCACCCTCCTCGGGGTCGGTGCCTCGACGTGAGGCTCGTCGGTCTGCTCGGAGGCATGAGCTGGGAGTCGAGCGCGGAGTACTACCGTCTCGCCAACGAGCTGGTCCGTGAGCGGGTCGGCGGTCTGGCCTCGGCGCGACTGCTCCTGCACTCCGTCGACTTCGCCGAGGTCGAGCGACTCCAGGCGGAGGACCGCTGGGACGAGGCCGGCGCGCTGCTCGCGGCGGCGGCCGCGGGACTGGAGGCCGGCGGGGCCGAGCTGCTCGTGCTGTGCACCAACACCATGCACAAGGTGGCTCCCGCCATCGAGGCTGCCGCCTCGATCCCCCTGCTGCACATCGGCGACGTGACGGCGCGGGCGGTGCGTGCTGCGGGCCTCGCACGAGTCGGTCTGCTCGCCACGTCCTACACGATGGAGCAGGACTTCCTGCGCGAGCGTCTCGCTGGTCACGGGCTCAGCGTGCTCGTGCCCGACGGCGGCGACCGCGCGGTGGTCCACCGCATCATCTACGAGGAGCTGTGCCTCGGCGTGGTGACCGAGGAGTCCCGGCAGGCCTACCGCGACGTCATCGCGCGGCTCGTCGCCGCCGGCGCCGAGGGTGTCATCCTCGGCTGCACCGAGATCGAGCTGCTCGTCGACCAGTCCGACGCGGACGTGCCGGTCTTCCCGACGACGCGCCTGCACGTCGAGGCTGCCGTCGACGCCGCGCTCCCGGACGACTGACCTCTCTGTCCCTGACGCCACACGGCCGGTTCGAGGTGATCGCGCGCCCCCAGCGGGCGTCACGGTCACCTCGGACCGGGCGAGGTACAGACGCTCTCAGGCGATGGGCGGGGCCTGGTAGCCGAGGGCTGCGTAGCCGGGCTTGATGACGTCGTCGATGAGTGCCAGACGCTCGTCGAAGGGGACGAAGGCCGACTTCATGGCGTTGATCGTCACCCAACGCAGGTCCTCGAGGGTCCAGCCGGCMTCGTCGCGCAGCAGGGCCGCCTCCTTGCTCATCGACGTGTCGCTCATGAGCCGGTTGTCGGTGTTGAGCGTGACGCGGAAGCGCAGGCGACGCAGCAGCGTGATCGGGTGCAGCGCGATCGACGGCGCCGCGGAGGTCTGCAGGTTGCTGCTCGGGCACATCTCGAGGGGGATGCGCTTGTCGCGCACGTAGGCCGACAGGCGCCCCAGACGCACGCGGTCCAGCTCGAGCGACGTCAGCGCGTCGGCCTCGTCCTTGTTCCCCTCGACCCACTGCGCGAAGGGTGCGCCGTCGATGGTGATGTCGTCGACGATGCGGACACCGTGACCGAGACGGTCCGCGCCGCACCACTGGATCGCCTCCCAGATCGACGGCAGACCGAAAGCCTCCCCGGCGTGGATCGTGAAGTGGAAGTTCTCGCGGCGGAGGTACTCGAACGCGTCGAGGTGACGGGTGGGCGGATAGCCGGCCTCTGCGCCGGCGATGTCGAAGCCGGACACGCCCTCGTCGCGGTAGCGGATCGCGAGCTCCGCGATCTCGGTCGACTTCGCCGCGTGGCGCATCGCCGTGAGCAGCGAGGTGACCCGGATCGGGTGACCGGCGGCCGCCGCCTTGGCCTCTCCGTCGCGCAGACCGGCGTTGACGGCCTCGACGACTCCCTCGAGCGTCAGACCCCGGGTCAGGTGCTGCTCCGGCGCATAGCGGCTCTCGGCGTAGACCACGCCGTCGGAAGCCAGGTCCTGGGCGCACTCGCTCGCGACCCGGAACAGGCCCTCGCGCGTCTGCATGACGGCCAGGGTGTGGTCGAAGGTCTCGAGGTAGCGCGGCAGCGACCCCGAGTCGGCGCTCTCACGGAACCACGTGCCGAGGGCGGCCGCCTCGGTCTCGGGCAGGGCGTCGTAGCCGACGTCCGCGGCCAGCTCGATGATCGACTGGGGGCGCAGGCCGCCGTCGAGATGATCGTGGAGCAGGACCTTGGGAGCGCGCAGCACGTCGTCCGAGCTCACGACGCGTCCCCGGCCGCCGTGTCGGCGTCCTCCTCGCGATGGACCGAGTCCGGGCTGAAGGCCGGCAGGCAGACGGCGACGTACTCCGCGCCCTCGGGACCGCACGAGTAGCGGATGCGCTCACCGCCGCGCGTGATCACCGACTGGCCCGCGCCCACCTCGAGCGTGCCGCCGTCGTGGTCGATGAGCACCGTGCCGGCGAGAACGAGCGTGATCTCGTCGAACTCGGGGGCCTGGAAGGGCTCGGACCATCCGGCCGGCGCCACCATGCGAGCGACCGAGACCGAGCCCTGCAGACGGGCGTCAGGAGTGTTGACGGCACCGATGTGCTCGTCGATGACCTTGCCACCGGGAACGGGGATGCGGGTCGGGGAGGGGATGAGTTCAGGCACGGACCAACCCTAGTCCCTCCGACTCGGACGCCCCATCCCCTGGCGGTGAGCGGCCCGACGGGGATCGGACCGGTGTCGCAACGGCAGAGCCACACCGTCAAAAGGGCATGGAAATGCGACAACCCCGCCAACGGTGTTGGCGGGGTTGTCGTGAATGGTTGTCCGGCTGCGTCCTACTCTCCCACACCGTCACCAGTGCAGTACCATCGGCGCTGAAGGGCTTAGCTTCCGGGTTCGGAATGGAGCCGGGCGTTTCCCCTTCGCTATGACAGCCGAAACTCTATGG
>NZ_JBFRDT010000039.1:0-11766 GCF_052113925.1 Terrabacter sp. RAF57
ACCCTAAAGGGCGCCAGCTACCGGCTACGCAACCGAGGAATCGACACCCTGCCCAGCATCAGAACCCAAGACCCGGCAGACTAGAACCGACAAACCGGTGGCCTCGTTTTCGACCGTCGGAACGGCCTCGTTTTCGAGCGGCGTCGACAGCGCCATCGAGCGGCACGCGGGGCACTGGCTGCAGTAGCGCACCTCGCCATCCGTGGTCACTTCGGCGTGCGAGCCTCGATGGCCGCAGAATCCACAYACAATCATGCTGAGCTCCTTAGTTCTGGACTCGAGAAGCCAACTTGGCTCCTCAACCCTTAGGCGCTCTCAACGGCCGGTAGACAGTACGACGGCCCACACTTTCTTGAGACCTCACGTCGCCGTCACGTCTTGCGTCGACTCCTCCCGGCCTATGCCTGCCTTGAGGCCCTGTGTCGTGTGACTCAGCAGTAACTAGGGGCATTTCGCCGCAAAGCGGCAGTGCCCTTCCGCCGCGAGTAGCCGATCGAGAGAAGGGCAGCCAACGGCAGCCACCGACGAGGCCTGAAGCGCCAAGTTTCCCCGAAGACTGCCCGGGCTCCTCCTACCCCCCATCTGCTTCGCCTCATCTGGTAGTTCAGCCGTCGTTCATGGCGTTGGTGCGGCGGACTCAGGGCCACTTTTCCGCGCAGTCCACCGCGACCGCCACGACGGAGCACCGGGCAATCACGGCAAAGCAGGGCCTTGGGCGCGTTGAAACAGATAGACACCCATGGTCTTCTCTTCGACGCGATGATAATCGGCACGCTCGTAATCCCAGCCGAGCGCTTCGATCGCGTCCACGATTTGCATCGTCTCGCGGTCCACCTGCAGCTCAATCAGGAACCTGGAATCTCCTCTTTCGAGCGCGTCCTCAGCGTGGCCGATCGGAGTCATGGAGTGGTGAACTTCAGACAGCCACCCACCCACCCGATTCACGAATGAACTTATTGCTGCCCCAACGCTTTCCAGGGCCGTCGACGCTGGAGCGTCCTCGTCTGGCTGAGACTCTTCCACTGTTCCTCCATGCCGGGGATGTACCTGCCGCGCAGCATCTCACGCCATCGAGCCTGCGGTGGGAGCCGATTCGTTGGGACTGCGCATCGGCCCACTTCGCCGTGGCCTAGCAAGCAGCGTCAATCCGCCGCCTGCCGGGCGCGCCTCGCACCGCCTCTAAGCGTGTGACGCTTGCATGCTGAACGCGCTAGCGGCCGCGGTTCTGCCACTTGCCCAGAGCCCACTTGACGCCCTCAGCGACGAGCGGGGCCATTTCAGCAATGAAGGGCGAGGAAGGAGGTTGTATCAGAGGGTTTTCCGCCAGGTACTCGACAGCGTCGTCATCACGAAGGGAGGCCTCCTGGGCGATCAGGTCCCAGACTTCTTCGCTCGAGATGCCATGTTCTATCGCGAACGAAAGGACGCGCCGATCGGCCTCCTCATATCCAGCGACAAGCTCGGATCTCGCATCCTCGTACAAGCTCTGGAACGAGGCATCCATCGGCAGGTCCATAGCGAGAGGGTGCCATACATCGTTCGCTCCCGGGGGTGGCCGCTCTTCGTGGCGTCCAGCCTCGGTCGCATTCGGCGCGACAACTCCTCGGGGCCAGAGTCGCGCGTCTATCCGCCGCATGCGTCCTAGATGCCGCTGATGCGACGTCGGCTAGAGACACGCTCGTCGTCCGCGACCAGCTCATTGAGTGCCCGTAGGCGGGTGAGGCTCAGTTTCGCCTGGCCGTTGCTCTGCGTGACGCCGGAGACCTCCAGCGCAACCGACAATGGCCCATTGAAGACCACCTCATGCGCCACCTCTGGCGAGCGCGACAGTCGCAGTACGACAAGAGCCGCGGCCGCAGCGTGCGACGTCCTCCGTATCGCCACGCTCCTCGTTCCGTAGGTCGCCTTAATCTCGGCCTTCCGGCCGTCAGCAGCGATGGCGTCATGTCCAGTTGACGACGCGTCGACGAGCGTCAGATCGAACATGGCCTCAGCGGCTGCTTCACCAATCGAACCGACCAGGTGCCCATCCAGGGGAAACTTCCTGCCCGGATGCATACTCTCCAGCTCCTGCACGATCGCGTGAAGTTGGGCGACTAGTACAGCTGTACGGGCGGTTCGCTCTCGATGGGCGACAGGTGAAGGATTGGGTGCTTCCCCTGAAAGTCTGTCCACCCGGTAATCATGCCTCACGGAGCGGTGGCCGACCCCTCTCGCAAGCGCTCGGCACTAAGCGCCGGGGGGTGCGTCCCTCGGCCGCGAGTAGTACGGCATGGCGACTCGCTGTAGGCCTGATCGGCAACAGAAACTCCATCGTGCGACGCTGGTTGCGCAGCGGTCGCCCCGAGTGGCCCGCGAACAGGAGGTAAGGCTTGGGTCCTACGGCAGCAGAGATGGGAGGGCCCATGCATCCCAGTCGGGATCGTCTTGGTGTCTCGCGACGGTTACTCGGCGACCACGACGAGGACTTCTATGCCGCGGTTGGGAGGTACGTGCTGCTGACGTCGCTGCTGGAAGACCGACTTCGCGTGCTGCACGGCCGCTTCGGCTGCCGCCACCAAGCCGGGTTGGATTCGCTGTATGCCGTCATCACAGCCTGCGGTCAGCACCTCGAAGAGGTGACCGAAGAACAGCACCGGGATGAGTTGAGACACCTGCTCGCGCAAAGCGAGGAGGCGCGCGTCGTCCGCAACCAGTTGGCGCACTACCTCTTTCCGGCCCAGCTGGACGGAACAGTGTTTGGGTGGAGCGACCAACGAGGCAAAGTCAGGACCACTGATGGGTCCGCAACCGGGGCTGGCGGGCCTTCAGGAGGTGACAGGTTGTCGTTGGCCGACTGGATGCGTCGCGTAAGTGAACTCTCCATGACCGTGGAAGGCGTCGACCGCGCGATCTGGCAGCTTCCACCACCGACGTTCGAGCAACCTCGTCCATGAGACCCCGGCTCTCATGGCCGTGGCCCTAGGTGGAAGAGGTTCGCGCGCGTCGTTCCGCCGCCTGTGACTGGCCGGCCATGGCGGGTCGAGCATCAAGAGCATGCAGATATGTCGAATCCACATCATTATGCTGACAACGGCGGCCCGACGTGCCACGCTCGTGCCCATGACCACGACTCCCGTACTTGACCTGAAGAATCTCCGCCGGATGGCAAGCCTGAGCCAGAAGGACCTCGCGGACCTGCTGGCCGTTGACCAGTCCCAGATTTCGCGGTGGGAGGCCTCGCCCGACGGCCTGCCTCTCAGCTTGGTGCTGTCCCTCTCGCAGGTTCTCGGACTCTCGGTGGAGGAGATGCTCACCGGTACGGAGCTTGAGCCGGATCTGGCCCCTCGCGTCGACCTTGATGGCCGTCAGGGACTGGAGCGCTTCGCCCAACTGGTGGCCGGTGTCGGGACCTCTTTCGATGGCCTGACCGAACGCGCTGCCGCCCATGGCCTTCGGGGCCCTGCTGAGGTTCACCACCTCATTGGGGGGCTGATCCGCAAGCCTCGGGTGTTGATGGTCGGCCCGTTCGATGGGGGTAAGTCGACCTTCGTCAACATCCTGCTCGAGAGGCGCAGCCTCGCAGTGCGCTACCAGCCGACGACCAGCCTGGTGACCGTTGTGCGTCACGAGGACGACCGGCCGGCGTGGCTGCAGGCCCCGATGACGGACTGGTTGGCGCAAAACATCGGACGCCAGACCTCACCATCGGTGCTGATCCTTCGCGCGGGCTTCGATGTCGACCGGGTCGACGACGAGGAGCACGTGAGGGACCACTACCTGACGGCAGGCGACCTCGACCTGCTCGCTCAGGTCGGCACGCACGGCGCCGATCACGGCTTGGAGGGCGCCGCCTACGGCGTCGTGTTCCTCGACGCCGAGATCCTCAAGGTCTGCGACCTCATCGACACGCCGGGCAGCGACGCCAGCGACGACGACGATCAGTTGTCCGAGGTCGCGAGGCAGAGCGCTCACGTGCTGGTCCACCTAAGCCCCCCGACCGGGTTCATGTCGGCCAGCCAGGTTTCCTACTTGTTGCCGGGGATGCGGTCTCTGACGCCGTACTCGGACGTCCCGGCTGTCGACCGGGTGTTCCTGGTCGCCTCGCACGCACACGCAGGCATTTCCGATATGGACCTGGACGAGGTTTTGACCGGTGGAGCTGTTCGGGTGTCGGTTGCGATGCGGGCCGAAACGGACGGCGCGAATGAGCCTGGCGACGACGGCGCCAGCGCGGCGGAGGAGCAGTGGTCCCCAGAGCAGATCCGCGCCCGAATGTTCGCCTTCTACGACAGCAACGGCCGTGGTCCCAGCCGTGGTGGGGCGCTGCTGCAGAAGCTGACAGTGCTCCTTGCTGAGGATCTCCCTGCCACCGCAGCGCAGCATCTGGCCAACCAGCTGACCGGTGCGGTGGACGGGTTTGTCGAGCAGCTCGGGCGGCAGGAGGCGGCGTTGGAAGCTGCGGAGAACGCGTCCTCTGAGCTGCCCGATCTCGAGGAAACGGCACTCAAGGTGGAGAAGGCCGTGAAGTCGACCAAGCGGAAGTTGAATGCCGCAATCAACGTGCGTCGCACGCGGTCCCTCACGGCGCTGCACGAGGCATTTAGCCGCAGGCTCGATGTCGTCCAAGTGGAGAAACTCATACGGTCCAAGTACAGTCAGAAGGCATTTCTCGAGGCAGGACGCGGCGATGAGAACCCTAAGAAGGCGGCCCAGGAAGAGGTCGGAGGCCTGATCGTCAGCCAATTGCAGAACGACCTAGCCAAGGTACTTGAACGTGAGTCCCTGCAGTTCGGCAAGGAACTCGACAACGAGTTGGATGCGTTGGCGATATCCATCAGCAACATCGACGTCGCCAGTGGCTCCTTCGACATCCCCTATGATCTGCGTGGCGCTTTCGTCGGAGCCGCGCTCAGCACCGCCACCGTGGGAGCTCTCGCGGTCTGGGCCTCGACCCTCGGTAACCTCGGCGCCTACATCATCGCCGCGCAGGCCGCGGGGTGGCTCTCGGCTGTCGGCATTTCCCTCCCGGCAGGGGGCGCGACCATGACCGCCGCCATGGCGGCAGTCGGCGGACCCGTCGGCGTCGCCATAGCAATCATCATGATTGGCGTCCTGCTCGGCCTCATGTTCCGGTCGGACTGGGAGGAAAGGCTCGCCAAGGCCCTCGTCAAGGGCTTCGACAAGCCCAACAAGAAGACCGGCAAAACCATCCGGGATCTGCTCCAGGAAGCCGTCACGAACTACTGGGACGACACCCGAAGCAGCGTCGAAGCTGGTCTGGACAACGTTATTGCTGCCCACCGAGCGGAGCTGGAGCAGTTCCGCGGCTTGGTCGGGGACGACGTCGACACTGCTGCCAAGCGCCAGGCCCGTCGCGCTCTCCTGACCGACCTGAAGGGGTTCTTCCAGGAACTACTCACTGCCATCAGGATCAGCCGTCGTCTGATTTAACGCAGCCCTCGGACTCCTCATCCCAAACCGGCCGGATCAGCAGGCAGCGCCGCAAGCACTAGCAAAGGCCACGCTTAGCCCGAATCCGGTGACCGCAGCACCCCAGTCGCGGGGTGCACGTCGGCCTGAATCCGTGACAACAGGGTCCACCTCATCTCCCAATGGCTACGACGGCCAGCAGGATCAGGACGTGAAATGTTGGAGCCAGCTATGTCGTGCTTGGTAGTCAAGGGTCAGTCGTACGATCCTTGGCGCTGATTCGTTGCCGCGAAAGTTTGGAAGTGGTTGGCCCGGTCGCCCGGGTGGCCCGGTGGCCCGGTGGCCCGGTGGCCCGGTGAATTATCGAGTCGTGGGCTCCCACGACCGGCAACGGACAGCTCCCGCTACCGGCAGCTCCATAACCGCTTCGGGGAAGTTACCCAGGGCCGCCGTCATGCAGCACTCGTAGACACCAGCGTCAAGGCCCCACGTGCGTCCTTTCGCCGCGTGCCGGGCGCGCCGTTGCCCTTTGAGACATTCGCGGCCTGGTCGGTCAGCGGTTCACCGAGATGACGTACATGTCATGGTCAGAGAGACGCTGGCCTTGAGCTATTGCGCGGGTGCGGTAGGCGGCATTCACATCCCAGCCCATCGGAACAGCGATGTGGTCGATGGACCGGTGCCCGGGTGCGGCACTGCCCAGTGATCTCGTCGGTACGGAGAGACGTGAGGCATTCAGGAGTTCGAGGATCTGGTTGCGCCCGTCGAGAGTCCCGACGTGCTCGCCGCCTTCCAGCGCTTGGTTCCAGTCTCCGCCCCAGATGGTCGTCACGTCGACCTGCGCGCGTATCGCGGCAAGTGTTCTGCGAACGTCCTCGACCAGGGTGGAGCCGCCCCACTCCTGGCCGCGCGAACGCCATGGCAGGACAGAGCTGATGACCGTCAGACCGTCGATGTGCGCGGCAGCGGTGGCCCAGTGGGGGTCAGATTCCGCTGGCACGAGGTCGGCATTGCTGAAGATGGCCGCCCATGTCTTTCGTTCGCCCATCGGCGTGCCGGTGCTGTGCATCCACATTCCGGGGACCGACGTTTCCGGATGCACCTCCGTCAGGAGCCACACGTCGCACTTCTCCCGTGTCAGCAGTTCGAGGTGACGGGGCGACCACTGGCCAGCAAGGTTCCAGGTGCCGATTCGCATGTCGCCGATCTTGACAGGCGCGGTGGCGAGTAACGCGTGAGACACGGGTGGAGGCAGGTTGTCCGCTTCAACGTCGATCCGCCGCGTCTGCCTATCCCGCGAGACGACGCGAGCTGCGCCGTCTGAGCCAGCTCGGAGTGCGACTCTTCGACTTTGACGTCAGGTGCCAAGCTTTGCAGCTGCTGCACCAGTAGGACCCAGTCGGAGATTTTCGACCATGTGACCGACAGGACTCCTGGATCGCACGTAGGGCGCGCTCCGCAGCGGGCTGGCTTGCATAGGACCTCTTCGAGCAATCGAGCACTGCGACCGTTCCTAAGGACGCATGCTCAGCTGGCTCATATCCAGCCCCGCACGATGGGTTCGCGGCTGTAGCCGCTCGGCCCGCTTCGGAGCGTGTTTGTCTCCGTCTGACGCGAGAAGGCTACCRACAACGCGCAGTCGATCGCCAGCCTTCAGAGGCGCCCGGTCGGGGTGCGTCTAACCGCCGCGAAGCGGCAGTGTCCGTCTGTCGGGCGCGGGCACCGCGGAAGGCCCGCGTTGATGCGAGCCTCGATGGCGGGAGGTGCCCGCGCTCCCGGGAGTGGGGCGCTGTTGGTGACCGGCTTCCGCCGACGAGCCTTTGGGACCAGCGATGAACGCCCTGGGGGCAACGCCAGACGAAGGACAATCTGATGAGAGGCCATGACACCCAGTCGTCGCACGGACGTGGGAGATTGAGCCCACGACCAATCGCCCTGATGAGCTTGGAGGACACGTGCCTAGGTACAGCGGTGTGACATTCGCGGTGCAGCCGGTCGAAGTTGGCGGGAAGGTGTCGGGATATGTCGTTTCGGGCTTCATGAACAAGAAGCAACTCGAGACCCTTCGCGAGTTTGTGGACACCGACAAGTATGAGAAGTCGAGCAGGTGGCGAGGACAGTACCTGGAGATGGCTCGGGCAATCGTGTCCGCAATCGACGGTGCACTCCTCAAAAAGAAGTAGCACCTTCCAACGCCAGCAACTATCTGTTGCGGCCAGCGGCCCCATAGGCGTCAGAGGGCACGGGATGCGTCATAGCGCCGCGAAGCGGCCGTGTCCCTCCGCCGCATATCAGTGTGGCCCAACCAGGTTAGGTCAGACTTGGGTCGCCGCTCCCGTCGAACGCCTCGCAAACGACGCGGTCCCAAGCCATGACGAACCGAGCAGCCTGTGCCGGGCTCACTGCCAGACCTTCGGCCACGACGTTGTTCTGATAGTCGACCACCTCGTAACGCCACCGCTCGAGGTCCGGCATCTCGACCAACCGGGCCCAGAAGTGGCCCGTCAGGTCATCAGGGAACGATTCGTCATCAGAGCTCACCGCTCGAGCCTACGGATGAGGGAACGCTTCATGCGGTCAGAGCCACGCCCGCGAAGTAGCCCGGGAGTGCGTCACAGCGCCGCCAGTCGGCAAGTGAGCCCGGTTGACGGCTGGCACGCCCTGTTGACTGGGCGACGTACGCCGGTCCACTCCCGTAGGTGACATGCGGTCTGTTCTGTCCGGACTGCATCTCGTGCACCTCGCAGGTCAGAACTCTTGCGTAACGGGATGACTTCCAGCCTGTGCTGTGGAGCGTGATGGGCGCCTCCAGCAGTTTCAGGTGCTCGCAAGATCCCGCCATGCAGTCATGGGGTCCGGACTTCTTCGGAGCACGGGGAGCTGTGGAGGCTCCGGCGCGTGCAGGGGAGGTCTGTGCAAGGGCCCGTCGATGAGGAGCACCTGGCGGTCCTCGGTAGGACGGAGGCGCAAGGTCCCGGGGTCGATGGGGACACAGACCTGTTGTCGTTGTAGCGGTGTCGCGCCGGGAGTATTATGGGTCTACTCACCAAGAAGGTGAGTTGCGTTTCGAGACAGGACTTGCCTAGTCGGTAGTAAGCATTGTGAGCGAGTTGTTTGCCGCGCATGAGGAGAATGCTCGTGCCGCTGGCAAGTCTGTCATTGCCTCGCTCCGTCGATAGCGCGCCCCGGACGTTTGTCCGGGGCGATTCGCTTAAGTTGGGCATCAAATATGGACGTTAAGACTTCACAAATGGTCTGAGGCCACAAGCCCAACTCAGAATCTTCACCTCACGATTCACAATCGTGGGATTCTCGCTGCCTGCACGTTCCGGAGAGGACTGCAATGGGTGCACTGCTTGATAGTTTCGATTCGCCTGTAGCTCAGGTGATCGCCTCCTGTGGCGTACTTGTCTTCCTCGTGCTACGGGGAGGAGCCCGCGTGATCCGAGCCATCGCGGAGTTGGTCCGAGCGCGTGGGGTGAGTGCGCATCACTCTCGTGCTGAGGACACGGATCGGCGACCCCCTACTGTCCCAACCGATCTGCCGTCGAGGAACGAAGCCCCGACACCAGATCCCGGTCTGCTGACACGCCCTAACGACTCTGGCAACGAGGAAAGCGCTGCCTAGAGGCGCGTGGCGGTGGGTTGCTTCCTCGAGATACATTCGTGAGTTCGCTTCGGCCACGGGAAGGCGGGGTGGCTGCTCACTGTTCGCGGCTACGGTGCATGTGGGTCCGGTCGGTCGCACCGCCTGGGAGGCTGCGCGCGAGGGTCCGCGACTTGGCGCCAGGCACCGCAAATCGGCCCACAACCAGAGGGATTCCCGCGGACGGGTTTAGCTCTGCTGTCGAGATGAGGGTAACGCTGGGCAATGTCCTTCCGCCGCGAAGCGGCAGTGTCCTCCGCCGCTTGTCGAGCGCTCTGTTGTGCGAATGGAGCAGAGGACCAACTTCGTTCACGACGGCGAGGGGCGATGTGATTACAGGAGGTGCTTGGGAAAATCGTCGCGGTCACGCCAACGCCGGGCCTCGTGCTTCAGTGTGGGACAGGGGAACTTCGCTCCGCAGCGGCCGCACTTTGCTGGGTCTGACGCCGCCGATAGCGTCCCGCTGGAGTCAACGTCGTGCCCCTGTACTCGGACCAGCAGCAACCTCGATAGCTCGGCAGCATCTGGGTCGTTGTCGCTTTGAGCCCGAGATCGCATCTCATCGATTCGATCAATCACATAGTCCCACTCGTTGCTACGATGATCCATGGCATCGATGATAACCAGGCTGGGCGCGTTCCCTTGCCGTCTCGTCATGAAGGCCACGACCGTGGGCGCGTGAACGGGCCTGCGACAGCCTGACTCGTCGTACAAGGTGCCATCGCACCGGCCGGCGGCCCGTGGCCCGTGCTTGTCGCTTGCCATCTGATTCCTCGGCGCACGAGCACCGCAGCACAGTGAGGAGCGGGGTGTTGGGGGCCATGTAGATAGCGCGTCATTTCGCCGCGTCACGACCGCCTTGAGACGCTGGGACAGGCGCACATGCGGACGTCACTCGGTCCGTGCCTCCGGGACACGATGGTGGCGCTTTTGGCCATGCCGATGTTTGATCAACCATGACCGGTTTCAGCCGTCGACCGCATGACGTAGACGCCGCAAGACGCTTCCTGATCTCATGCATCGATCGGGACGACGGCGACTTACCTACTTACGGTGAGGTGGCCGCCGCGTATGGAGGCATCGCTCGTGCTGCCGGCCCCGTGTTGAACAGCATCGCTCGAGACTGCGAAAAGGCGGCGGAGCCGGACTTGACCGCGATGGTGGTCGACAAGAGCACTAGGCTCCCGGGGACCTTCCGCGGGCAGCCAGTGATCGCCGGCGATGCGAGTGAAGCGAGATGGCAGGCCGAACTGGCACGAATCCGGACCCACGCCTGGCGCTAGTGGACAGGCCTGTCATCGAGGCTGCGTTGGCAGTCGGTCGAGTCCGGGCTAGTACGTTGCCGCGTCCTTTCGCCGCGAATCGCTCGGTCGTGATCCAGCCGGACCACGAGCGAGCCTGACGCTGAGCCTAAGAATCCGCAAACCGTACGGCCAACGCATCGTCCAAGAAGCGCTCCATGCAACCGCGCCATCTCGGTAGTGGTAGTGCGTCACCTCGGCGCTACGGCCAAGCAGGCTCGCGTCTAGATCCGAAATGGTTAAGGATTGTTCCGGTGGGACTGCTGACGCTCTGGTTGACAGGCGTGGTGTGGGGTTTCAGGCCGCGTGTGCGGCTGCGTAGATGGTCTCAAACTCGATGGGCGTTAGTTTGCCGAGGGGTCGTTGTCGGCGTCGGCGGTGGTAGGTCCTTTCGATCCAGGTGACGCTCGTGCCGTTCGAGCTCGTGGACGTAGCGTCGGGATCGGAACTGCGACCCTCGGTCGCTGTGGACCACGCAGCCGGCGGTGACGTCGGGGCCACCGCGGCGCGTGACGGCCATCTGGAGGGCGTCGACGGCCAGGTGAGAGGTCATCCGGTCATCGATCGAGTACCCGACGATCCGACGCGACCACGCGTCCTTGACGGCGCACAGGTACAGCTTGCCCTCGCGGGTCGGATGCTCGGTGATGTCGGTCAGCCACAGCCGGTTCGGATGCTCTGAGGTGAAGTCGCGTTCGACGCGGTCATCGTGCACCGGCGGTCCGGGCCGACGGGACTTGCCGCGTTTACGGGCGTGTAGGGACACGATCCCGGCCTGCGAGCACAGCCGCCACACCCGCCGCTCGGACACGTCGTGGCCGGCGTCGATGACTTCGTCGGCGATGAACCGGTAGCCGAAGCCCGGGTCGTCGGCGTGGACCTCGACGGCGGCGTTGGTGGCGTAGGCGTCGACGAGGTCGTGCTCGCTGACCGGCGCGACGCACCACGCGTAGAACGCCTGGCGGGAGAAGCCCAGAACCCGGCAGGTCACTGCGACGGGGATCCCGTCAGCAGCAAGGTCACGGACCAGCGGGTAGCTCATTTTGGGGACTGGCCCAGTTTCAGGTTCGCCTGGGACAGGTAGGCGGCGGCTCGGCGCAGGACCTCGTTCTCCTGTTCCAGCAACCGGTTTCGCTTCTTCAGCTCGCGAAGCTCGTCGGACTCCTGGCGTGTCGTGCCGGGTCGGATCCCGTCCTCGACGTCGGCGTTCTTGAGCCAGTTACGCAGGCAGGACTCGGAGATCCCGAAGTCCTTGGCGACCTGGCCGAGCGGGGCCTCGCCGCGCCGGGCGACGGCGATCACGTCGTCGCGGAACTCCTTGGGGTGGGCTGCAGGCATGGTGTACATCCTTCCAGCGGCGGCCTCTGTCGCCACAGGTCAGGTGTCAACCAGAGCGTCAGCAGTCCC
>NZ_JBFRDT010000040.1:0-10033 GCF_052113925.1 Terrabacter sp. RAF57
ACCCTCAAAGGCGCCAGCTACCGGCTCCGCAACCGCGGCATCGACACGCTGCCCAGCATCAGAACCCAGGACACGGCAGACTAGAAACCACGAACCGGTGGCCTCGATTTAGAACGTCGGATCGGCCTCATTTTCGAGCGTTGTCGACAGTCCGGCTGACTCACGACGTCTGATCCTCCCCCGGGCAACGTCACGCGGCCCGGTACCCCTAGGTGCGGAGTGCKCTTGGCTTGTCCTTCGAGTGACCTCCACTGGTCTTTACGTCGCATGACTGAAGCGCGGGGACCCCACACGCACGACCGTGGATCCATGCAGCCGCTTCCTGACCCGACCGCAGTCCTCTCGTCGCTACCCTCGACCTGGGACGGTGACCATGCCGGTGTCGCGCGGCTGCTCGACAGGTCCGCGACAGCCGCCAGAAATCACACCAGGGGTTCGGGATTCACCGCCGACGGGGCCTTGGTCGAGGCTGATATCGCAGACGTTCTGGTGCAGAGCGTTCGTAGAGCGCTGGTCAACCCGGAGCTGTCTCTCGTGGGCGCAGGAGAGGCCTTCGACCTCCGACCTGGCAGCTTCGCCGATTGGAGCTACACCGAGTACGCCGTCCTTGAGCGCTACCGCACCAGACAAGAGTCACCATCCCGCATTGTCTAGACCCACCCAGAGGGAGCCGTCATGCACCAGCACGCGATGAACCTCGGCACGTTGCAGCCTCGGCTTTACCAGGCCACGCTGACCATGAGCGAGCTGGCCGGTTCGGCCGCCGTAGAAAGCGGGCTCGCCCCGCAGTTCGTGGAACTGCTCCGGATACGGGTCTCACAACTCAACGGCTGTGGTTTCTGCCTCCGAATGCACACCAACGACGCCCTGGCCAAGGGGGAGAGGATCGAGCGGATCGCGGTGCTCCCGGCGTGGCGTGAGACAGCGTACTTCGACGACCTCGAGCGTGACGCCCTCGCCCTCGCCGAGCGTGTGACGAACGTCAGCGGCTCGCCACAGGCGGAGCAGCTCGAGCCCGTTGTGGCGCTGACACCAGCACAAGCGGCCGCCGTGGCCTGGGTCGCCATCGTCATCAACGCCTTCAACCGCATTGCGATCACCAGCCACTACAGGGTCGCCCCCGCCACGTGAGGCGTCGTGCACTCCGCTGATGCGCAGCTCCCTCGCGGCCAGGCGGGCCCACCCCTTCGGCGTCAACGCCTGGAAGGTTTACAGCGCGGACTGCGGGTGAGGCAGTGACGCCGTGGTCTGCCGCCGACGCCGCAGTCAAACTGCCGCCGGCCAGGTCCAGACGCCCTCGATACCAGGGGGCGCCCCGCCCCGAACCGGTGCGCTTGGCTAAACCTCGTCGCAGGCGTGCGCGGAGCGCACCGTCCGCACGACGCCCGTAGGCGGCACGTCCGAGACCTCCGCCTTGAGGTCCCCGAGGATCTCGCCTGCCTGCTGCGGCTGCCCACTCGAGAGCGCCGCCACGGCAGCATGATCCCACTGCGTAGTCCCATCGCCCAGGCCCGTTGTGTGCGATGAGAGGCCGAGTCGGTGCGCACCAACATCCGGCGCGGGAGGGCAGAGCCACGGGGTCGGCCTAACAAAGGATGGCGCACGCGAACCACACCAGCCGCTGGGTCTCGTCGGTCAAGCACCACGCCTCGTCCGCCGCGATGCGGGTGACGTCCCTTCAGCTGGGATTCGGAGAAGTGGATCGAGAGGTGGCGGATCGGCGCCAGCGCGGCCACGACGGCGTCAAACAAGATCGGTGGGAGGATCCCCATACTCGTGGCCGACAGGATGACCGCCAGGAGAACCGGAGATCTGACCAAACCTGCAGCGGCCAGGCCGAACCCCGAGGGGGTGGCCGGCTCGGTCGGCGGCCTCCAGAGTCACTCTCGCCAGTAGTTGTTCGCGGCCGCGATGGTCGCGAACTCGACTGCGACGACGTGGCCCGCGCGCATCAGGGCTTGCGGGTCGGTGGAATAGAGCGGGCGTCCCGCGACGAGAACATCTAGGTCTGGCTGGATGTTGTGGATCGTGTGACGGGCTATGGCCAGCGCCAGCGCCCGACCCTCCTCTGCTGTGGCAGTGATGAGGGTCCCACCGGGCAGGAGGGTCAGTTCGGACTCCGGTACACGGTTCATGATGTTTGCCTGCCTTTCAAGGAGGGTGCGACGGGGACTTGGCTTCAGAGGCCGTGCTTCTCGAGCCAGATGAGGACGGCGTCGGCGACCTCCATCCATCCGTGGTCGAGGGTCAGGGAGTGGCCGCGATCATCGAACTCGAGCAGCTCGGTTACGGCGCTCGAATGGCGGTACTGCTTGAGGGTCGCGGTGGTGATCGCTTCCGGTACTGTGCGGTCCTGGCCGCCCATGACGAGCAGCAGCGGCCCGCGGTGATCGTTGTGGGTGTTGACGGCAGCTGGGGAGTGCATCGAGAAGTTGGCGGCCGCCGCCTCGAACAACGGTCTTCCGGGCGCCGGGATACTCCATTGCTCGTAGAGGGCGTCGGACTCCTCCCGCGAGACGGCGTTGCCGAAGCCGTAGCGGAACTGGTCCGAGGTCAGTGACACCGCGCGATGCTTGTTGGCGGGGTTGCGAAACACCGGCAGCGTCGCGTGCAGCGCGGACAGCGGCAGGGGTAGCACACCCTTGATCTGCGCCGCGTCGATGGCCACCGCGCCTGCCGCCAGGTCCAGACCGAGAAGCTTCTCGGCGATCATGCCCCCGAAAGAGTGCCCAATGAGAATCGGTGCGACTGGCAGGGACGCGATTGCTGCGGTGTAGTGCTCAACCACGTCGTCGATGCCGTGGTCGGCGATGCTCTCCGGGTGGGCGCGAGCCTCGAGAACGGTGTCAGGAACGCCGGGCCACCCGGGTGCCGAGGCGTGGTAACCCGCTCGCTGGAAGTGGTCGACCCACGGTGCCCACGAGGTGGCGTGCAGCCACAGTCCGTGGATGAAGACGACCGGAGTGGCTTTGGTGCTCATGATGCTGCCTTTCGTAGAAGTGAGGGTTGAGCCTCTGAGTGAGTGGTGGGCGGCGTCGGCGCAGGCGCTGTACGTTCCTGCCGACCACGCCCCAGGAAGCTGATGACCCAGTGGATGAGGACGAGCAGGCGATTCTTGAAGCAGACGAGGTAGATGAGGTGTACGAAGAGCCACAGGAGCCACGCAATCGTGCCCGCAAGGCGGAGCGGGCCGATGCTTGCCACCGCGCGGAAGCGGGAAATCGTCGCGAGACTTCCCTTGTCCCGGTAGCGAATGCTGCGCTCGGTCGGGCGCCCTTCCACCCGCGCGACGATCTGGCGAGCGACGAAGCGTCCTGACTGGATGGCGACCTGGGCCACCCCCGGCACGGACAGGTGCATCATGTCCCCGACCACAAAGACCTCCGGACGATCGCGGAGACTGCAGTCGGGCAGGACGTCGACCTGACCCGCGCGGTTCCGCGGACTGTCGGTCGCGTCCGCGAGGAGCCCTCCGAGCGGGGACGCACGCACCCCGGCAGCCCAGACCTTCGTCCTCGCTTCGATACGTTCGGTGCCCGAGCCGTCGGCGCTGCGCACTGTGACCCCGAGCTCGTCCACGTCGACGACAGGTGAGTTGAGCCGGACGTCCACTCCCAGGCGAGTGAGGTCTCTCAGGGTCCGCCGCGACAGGCTTGGCGCGAACGTCGAGAGGACCTGAGGTCCCGCCTCGAGCAACACCACCCGGGCAGTGCTCGGATCGAAGCTGCGGAAGTTGCGATCGAGACTCCTCCGCGAGAGCTCGACGAGCTGACCAGCCATCTCCACGCCCGTCGGGCCCGCCCCGACCACCACGAAGGTCAGCCATGGCATACGCTCGCTGTCGTCCTTCACCAGCTCAGCCGTCTCGAACGCTCCATAGATGGCGCCACGAATGCGGAGGGCGTCGTCGATCGACTTCATCCCGGGCGCGTGCACTTCGAACTGGGGGTGGCCGAAGTAGGAGTGCGTCGAGCCGGCTGCCACGACGAGACTGTCGTAGGACGTCACCGTGGTCAGCTCGCCACTGTGTGAGGTGACGAGGCGCCGGCTCAGGTCGATGTCGGTGACCTCTCCGACGATCACCCGGGCGTTCTTCTGGCGGCGAAGGACCTCTCGCGTTGGAGGAGTGATCTCCCCTTCGGAAAGAATGCCGGTCGCCACCTGGTAGAGCAGCGGCTGGAAGAGGTGGTGCGGCGTCCGGTCGATGAGGGTCACGGCCACCCCCTCGTGGTCCAGGGCCTGCGTGGCGGATAGTCCTCCGAAGCCCGACCCGATGACGACCACGCGATGTGCGGTGCTTGGGAGACTCACTGTGCCCTCCTGGTCGATGACGCCGGCGGACCGCCCGCCGCTACTGCTGTATGCGTTGTGCTGGTCCTGGACGCTAGTCACGGGCGGTGCGTGACCGCTTGAGTCACTTGACTGCGCTCGCATGTCCTAGACGTGCGTCTGCGAGGTTGTTGATACACGCCACCGGGGTGGATGGCTGCCCGCCTCGTCGCAGTCACCTGACGCAAGCCCGGGAGCTAGCGGCGCACCTACGTTCGCTGACAGCGGGCGACTCGGCCCGCGGCATATCTGCTGGAGGACACCATGACGCGAACATCAACCGTCCTTGTGACGGAGGAACCCAGGCGCCGTAGGCACGTCATCGTGGCGATGGCGCTGCTGTTGGCGGCTCTGCTCGCCGGGGCCGCACCAGGCTCTTCACACGCAATCGGAATCACTGGCCAGACGGGTGCCACGGGCCACCCGACCGTCGGTTCGGGCTGGGGCGCCCTCGGGCGACCGTCCGCCTCCGGCGCTGGGCTGGCCGGTGCCACGGGTGCGGGGAGTGCGAAGCCGACGGTCGTGCTCGTCCACGGAGCCTTCGCTGACTCGAGTGGTTGGTCACAGAGCATCAGTCAGCTCACCGGCGACGGCTTCTCCGTTCTCGCAGTGGCCAACCCGCTGCGTGGCCTGACCGCCGACTCGGACTACGTTCGCTCTGTGCTCCAGACCATCGCCGGCCCCATAGTGCTCGTCGGCCACTCCTACGGAGGCGCGGTCATCACCAACGCGGCGCGAGGTGTGCCGAACGTGCGCGCGCTGGTCTACGTGGGCGCGTTCGTGCCCGACACCGGCGAGAGCATCGCTTCGGCAGCTGATCCCTCACGCTTCCCCGGCTCTCTGCTCGGACCGAGCACGACGATCGTGCGCCCGGTCACCAACCCGGCCGCAGCGGGCGGCCAGGATGTCGACATCTACATCGCCCTCGACGCGTTCCGTCGTGTGTTTGCCGGTGATGTCTCGGCAGAGCGAGCAGGCGTGATGGCGCGCACGCAGCGGCCGCTCACCGCCACGGCGAACTTCGAGCCCTCCGGTGAGCCGGCCTGGAGGACCGTTCCGAGCTGGGATCTCATCACCACAGCCGACAACGCCATCCCCCCGGCGGCGCAGCAGTTCATGGCGGAACGGGCGGGTGCCCACATCTCCACGGTGGCATCAGCGCACGACGTCATGGTGTCGCATCCTGCTGCGGTGACGAAGATCGTCGAGCAAGCGGCCCGAGCCGTGTCATGACCACCCGGACCTCGTGACGGCAGGCTCAGGCCCGGCGGGGCTCAGGCCGACGAGACCCGAGGTGCAGCAAACCCTGGTGGCGGCGTGCCGCTGTCGCGTCCACTGGCGCGGCGGCGGCACGCCGCTCCCAAACCATGCGAACGCTGCGTGCATGCGCACGATGGCAGATCGCGGCACAGTTCACCGATGGGCGGTCGGTCGTCCCCTCCCCGCTGCGCAGTCGACTGACTCAAGTGAGAAGGGGCTGCCAGCCTCCTATCGTGAGTCCAAGATCTTCAAGGCGCCCGAGCCGACAATCAAGAACGGCGCCGCGAGCACACGTAAGTTGTGGTGACCGCAACAGGTCGTCGAGACGCACCCTTTCCCGACCCGGGCTTGTTGAGCTCCCCGTCGAGGTGCACGCAACCGCGAATACCCTCGCCGAGCTGACCTGGGACCTGAGCTGGACTCGCACGGTCAGGCAGCGGCATCGCTGCTCGGCACAGCGTCGATGGACTCATTCCCTTAGACAGCCATGGCGCCGCGGCCGACTACGCCATGGAGCCGAAGCGCCAGTGTTGCGCCGATGCCGCGGCGCTGAACTCACGGCAAAGCCGCCGCCTTCCCGCTCACGGAGGCGACGGCGTGGCCGGCGCTGTGGTGCGAACCGTCCCTCTGGGCGCCTGATGACCTCGACGACTGAAGACGTCGAGTACGACGTCGTAATCCACACCGCGGGCGGTGAGACGCCCCGGCGCACCTTTCCGCTGGGCCGTCGTGGAGGAGAACCGTCACCTTCGAGGGCCCGCCGGAGCCGGAGGTGCTGCCGTCGCTGTCGAAAAGCGGCCCTGGGTCCGGCCGACGCCTCAGTAGGGGAGGGGACGGCGGACGTGCTGGACGCTCACCCAGTGCTGGCTGGTCAGGTCCTCCAGCACCCAGTCGCCGCCGAAGCGGCCGATCCCCGACTGCTTCTCGCCCCCGAAGGCGGCATGGACGTCGTCATGGACCGTCGTGTCATTGACATGCGTCATTCCTGCCTCCACGCCATGAGCGAAGCGGATACCGCGTTCGATGTCGCCGGTGAAGACCGCGCTGGACAAGCCGTAGCTCGTATCGTTAGCAATGCGGAGGGCATCCAGCTCGTCGTCGGCAGCGATGATGGTCGCCACCGGACCGAAGACCTCCTCGGCTGCGGTGGCGACCTCGTTGGTACCGAGCAGGACGTGCGGCGGCATCACTCGACCGGTCGGCCCCGCGGGTGGAGCTGACAGCAGCAGCGTCGCTCCGGCCGCGACGCTCCTGTCGACCTTGTCGCGGATCGCGCGGAGCTGCTTGTCGTTGATGACGGGACCGATCTGAGTCGCTTCAATCGCAGGGTCGCCCGTGACAAGCGCAGCGGCCGCCTCGACGAAGCGCTCGACGAACTCGTCATGGACGTGTCGGTCGACGATGACGCGGTTGGTCGCCATGCAGATCTGGCCCTGGTGCCAGTAGTTGCTGAACACCGCCGCTTCGACTGCCCGCTCGAGGTCAGCGTCGTCGAGGACGACGAAGGGGCCGTTGCCGCCGAGCTCGAGGGCCAGCCGCTTCACGCCGGCCCGTTGCGTGATCCGCTGGCCGACGCGCGTTGAGCCGGTGAAGGTGATCACTCGAGGCACCGGGTGCTCCACCATGGCGTCGCCCACCTCTGACCCGAGGCCCACGATGACGCTCAACACCCCGTCCGGCAGGCCCGCTTCTTCGAGGACTTTCGCCAACAGCAACCCCCCAGTGACTGGAGTGTCCTCGGCGGGTTTGAGGACGACGGCGTTACCGACGGCCAGCGCCGGTGCGACCGAGCGGTGTGAGAGGTACATCGGGAAGTTCCACGGGCTGATGACCCCCACGACTCCGGCCGGTCGGGTGTAGATGCGGTTCTCCTTGCCGGGGACGTCTGTCTCAACGGACCTCTCGGTGAGCGTCGTGTGGGTGACCGCGGCAAGAGTGGTGGCCGTGACGATCCCGATCTCGACGAGGGCACGGATCCTTGTGGTGCCTGCCTCGCGAATCAGCCAGCCGATCAGCTCTTCCTGACGTTGCTCGAGGATCTGTGCTGCTCGGAGGAAGACGGCAGCCCGCTCGGCCGCACTCGCCGCAGCCCAGCCCGTCTGCGCCTTCTCCGCGTAGAGGTAGGCCGTGTCGACGTCCGTCGCGTCGGCGCGGCGTCCCTCGGTCAGCAGCTCACCGGAGTAGGGATTGGTGTTGCGCAGATCTGAACCGGACGACCCGGACCGCCACGTTCCTGCAATGGGCATGAGGTCGAGTCCGTCGTAAGGGGTGAACATGGCAGCTCCTCGCGTGTCGATGTTTGCTAGTTCGCTCATGCTCGATTGGCGGGTGCTCATGGCGCTTGCGTCATGCGACTGCTCTCGGCACACGGCTGCGCGGGCCACCCCTACCCGCTGTGACGGTCACAAGTCGTCGGCCCAACAGGTCATCGGCACATGAGACCGGCGGCTCTCGACTCCCGACGTACGACAAGCCGTAGAGAAGTGGCCTGCCGTATCCGGAAGGATGAGTCCCGTTGTGGGCTGGGCCTTTCCAGCACGGTTGCCTTCCGGACGCGAACGTCCTGCTGCCGGGGCCGGCGCAGCACCGAGGTCTAGCATCCGGCGTCAACAACCCCATGGCACGATCCGCCTCCCGCTGACAATCACTGCCGGTGCCGCGCTGCGGACCTGCCGGGGCGGCTTGAGACGCTGATGGCGTCGCCAACGGTTACGGGACGACGTCAGAGCTCGACACCCCGATCTCTGGGCGGGTGCCGTGCTCGCGGTGGTCCCGTGCCTGGATCATCGCGCGCCTCCGCCGCTTCAGGTGACCCGTCACTGCTGTGAACGGCTTGACGGCCCTACGTCGCTGACGCAACAGACTGTTGGTAGGGGCGGGGGGACCGATGGGGAAGCCCCCCGGGAGTGCAGTCGCCTGACGCAAGCGCGCAGCAGCCTCAGGTTCGTAGCGTCGACGCATGGAACTCGATCTCAACAGCAGGACCGCAGTCGTCACCGGAGCCGGTCGTGGCATCGGGCTCGCCATCTGCGAGGCGTTCCTCGCCGAGGGCGCTCGCGTCGTCGCCAACTCCCTCAGTACCTCAGCAGCGCTCGGCGACCTGAGCCAAACCGCAGACCTATCGGTCGTGGAAGGCGACGTTACCGACGCGAAGGTCCGGCGACGGCTCGTGTCCGTGGCCGACCGCATCGATGTGCTGGTCAACAACGCCGGGATTGCGCCGGCGCGTCCGCACGGCTTCGTGGAGATCAGCGAGAGCGACTGGCGAGGCACGTTCGATCTCGACCTCTTCGCGGCAATCTCGCTCATCCGGGAGGTGCTGCCGGTGATGCTGGGTTCGGGCGCCGGCGTGGTTGTCACGGTTGGCTCGCTCAACGCACGCCTGCCAGACCCGCTCGTCATCGACTACTCGGCGGCCAAGGCTGCCCTCGCCAGTGCCACCAAGAGCCTGTCGAAGGCGTACGCGCCCCTGGGCATCCGGTTCAACAGCGTGGACCCTGGGCCTGTTGCCACCGACCTGTGGAAGGGCGAGCACGGGGTTGCTGCGACGGTAGGCAGAGCCACCGCCAACGACCCCGAGGACGTCGTGCGACAAGCGGCCGCCGCGATGCCCACCGGGCGATTCTCCACTCCTGAGGAGGTGGCGACGCTGGTGGTCTTGCTCAGCAGTCCCAAGCTCGCAAACGTCAACGGAGCAGGCTTCGTCATCGACGGAGGAATGCAGCCGACCCTTTGACGATCCGCGGTCCCTCATCGTCTTCCCATCCCAAAGACCTGGATGGCGGCGTGACCACTTCGCACACCTCGCGGGATGCACAGAAGAGATATCGAGGAGCTCGTGCGGGCCATCGCCTCCGACCACGGCCCGGCAGATGACAACGGGCCGAGGAGGGCAACAGGGTGACGACTCTGACTCCAGCGCGACCCGGCTCACAACCCCCACCAGCTCTTCGGACGAGCCACTTCCAGGACCCACCACCCCCACCCTAGAACCGTGCTCCCCACAGCGTCTTGGCACAGAGGGGAGCCAGATCCGGTAAGCAGCAACCGCGAGGGTGAGACCGAAAAGGGGGCGCATCGGGCTCGTGGCTCACGTGCGCCGACTCCACAGTTGGCGGCTGAAATCGAGTGTCTGTGGGGAATCCGTGGGGATTCGTAGATGGTTCGTGCCTCGATGCCGGCCAGGCAGTAGCTCTGTCCGGACTGTAAATCCGTCGCGGGAGCTACGAAGGTTCCAATCCTTCACCTGCCATCCAGTGCTAGAAGGGCCTCTGAACAGYGGAAACGTTGGTCGGTGTCGACAACGCTCGAAAATGAGGCCGATCCGACGTTCTAAATCGAGGCCACCGGTTCGTGGTTTCTAGTCTGCCGTGTCCTGGGTTCTGATGCTGGGCAGCGTGTCGATGCCGCGGTTGCGGAGCCGGTAGCTGGCGCCTTTGAGGGT
>NZ_JBFRDT010000041.1:0-8245 GCF_052113925.1 Terrabacter sp. RAF57
CGACCTGCCGGGCCACCTCCAGTCCCGACACGCCCGCCTCGAGCAGCCCCAACGCCTGCTCCCGCTGACCTACCGAATACCGCCTCAGCCCTGCAGTCATCGTCCCGCCTCACACGACATCCGTGTTGCGCAGACGATCTGAGACCGCCGAGCGCTCGGTAACAGTCGAGCGAGCGCGCCGCCCCACGCGTCACGCGACGGATGGGACGGAGTGCTCAGTCGTGTGTGGTCAAGCGCTCACTCGAGGTGGGGAGGGTGGGGGACCGGCGGGATCTCGGTCGTGGGTCCGCGGGGCGCGCGGATAGGCTGGCCCGCGTGATCGACATCAAGCTCGTGCGCGACGAACCCGACCGGGTCCGCGCCTCGCAACAGGCCCGTGGTGAGGACCCGGGGATCGTGGACGCGATCCTCGCTGCCGACGAGCGCCGTCGATCGTCCCTCGGCGACTTCGAGAGGCTGCGCGCCGAGCAGAAGACCGTCAGCAAGTCGGTCGGCGCGGCCATGGGTGCCTTCCAGAAGGCGAAGAAGTCGGGCGCCGACGACGCCGACCACCTGGAGAAGGTGGCGCACGAGGCGCGGGCGCACGCCGGCACGCTGAGCGAGCAGGTCAAGTCGCTCGAGAGCGACGCCGACGAGGCCGGGGCCGAGCTCGAGCGCCTGCTCCGCCGGGTCGGCAACGTCATCATCGACGGTGTGCCCGTCGGCGGTGAGGACGACTACGTCGTGCTCGAGACCGTTGGAACGCCAAGGGATTTCGAGGCCGAGGGCTTCGAGCCGCTCGACCACCTCGCGCTCGGCGAGAAGCTCGGCGCCATCGACATGGAGCGCGGCGCCAAGGTCGGTGGCGCGCGCTTCTACTACCTCACCGGCGTCGGCGCCCTCCTCGAGCTGGCGCTGCTCAACATGGCGATGGCCCAGGCGACGGAGGCCGGCTTCACGCCGATGATCACGCCGACGCTCGCGCGCCCCGAGGTCATGGTCGGCGCCGGCTTCATGGACGCGCACGCCGACGAGGTCTACCACCTCGAGGCCGACGACCTCTACCTCACCGGCACCTCGGAGGTCGCCCTCGCCGGCTACCACTCCGACGAGATCATCGACCTGACGAACGGCCCGAAGAGGTATGCCGGGTGGTCGGCGTGCTACCGCCGCGAGGCGGGGTCGCACGGCAAGGACACCCGCGGCATCATCCGCGTGCACCAGTTCCACAAGGTCGAGATGTTCAGCTACTGCCGTCCCGAGGACGCCGAGGCCGAGCACCAGCGCCTGCTCGCGTGGGAGCAGGAGATGCTCGCCAAGATCGAGGTGCCCTACCGGATCATCGACACGGCGGCCGGCGACCTCGGTGGTCCGGCCGCCCGCAAGTTCGACTGCGAGGCCTGGGTGCCGACGCAGGGCAAGTTCCGCGAGCTGTCATCGACGTCGAACTGCACGACCTACCAGGCGCGCCGGCTCAACACCCGCGAGCGCGACCCGAACGGCTCGGGCACCCGCGCCGTCGCGACGCTCAACGGCACGCTGGGCACGACGCGCTGGCTCGTCGCGATCCTCGAGAACCACCAGCAGGCCGACGGCTCGGTCCGCGTGCCCGAGGCCCTGCGCCCCTTCCTCGGCAGGGACGTCCTGACGCCGCTGTCCTGACCACCCGGTTGAGGTGGGCACGCCGCGGCAACGTGCGTGTCTTTTGAAGGGACATCCCTGACAGCGGTGTGAAGGGACATCCCTGACAGTCGTCTTGTCTGCGGTTCATGGTGGCTTCATGGCTGGCGGGGAGATCTCGATGGAAGTTCGGTTGGCAACGGCTGCCCACGCGGTGCTGCGGGATGCCGGTGGTGCAACGGTGACGGCCGTGTGCAAAGAACTGGGCATCTCCCGGGAGCGTTACTACGCCTACCGGAAGCGGATGGCCAAGGACGGGATCGAGGGATTGCTGCCCCGGTCGCGTCGACCGGTCCGGTCCCCGACCGCTACCTCGCCTGAGGTGATGCAGGCGATCCTGGACGAGCACGACCGGCTCCTGGACCAGGGCTGGGACGGCGGAGCCCAGTCAGTGCACGACTGGCTGCTCGGCGCAGGGGCCGCCGTGCCCTCGGCTCGGACCTGTCACAAGATCCTGGCCGCTCACGGGCGGACCACTGCGACCCCGACCAAGCGGCCCAAGTCCAGCTACCGTCGGTTCGAAGCGTGAAGCCCAACGGCGTGTGGCAGCTGGACGGTCACGTGACCGACCTGGCCGCAGGCAGAGCGGTCGTGCTGC
This sequence comes from Terrabacter sp. RAF57, assembly GCF_052113925.1. Taxonomy (NCBI): domain Bacteria; kingdom Bacillati; phylum Actinomycetota; class Actinomycetes; order Micrococcales; family Intrasporangiaceae; genus Terrabacter; species Terrabacter sp. RAF57. Next base: position 2,258 of record NZ_JBFRDT010000041.1, read on the forward strand.
GGTTCCAGGACGATCACTCCCGGGCGATCATGGCCTCCCGGGCTGCAACCAGCGAGAACGCGACCGACACGTGGGCGTGCCTAGTCGCGGGCATCAACCGCTACGGCAAGCCCGCCGTTGTGCAGTGCGACAACTCGACCGCGTTCACCGCCCGGCTGGTCAAGGGCGGCGGCTACACCGAGTTCGAGGCCCGCCTGCACCGGATCGGGGTCGCGATGGTCAACTCCAGCCCGGGCCGGCCTCGCACCAACGGCAAGAAGGAACGCGAGTGGCAGACCTTGGAACGATGGCTGGCGGCGCGCCCTCGAGCCAAGGACCTGCCGCAGCTGCAACGTCTGCTGGACGTCTATGACGTCGTGTTCACCACGCAGCGACCCCACCAAGGCATCGGCGGGGTCCCACCCTCAGCGCGCTATACCGCCAGCCCGAAAGCCGAACCGGACCCCGACCAGCTCAAGCCGCGACAGTTCCTGCACACGATCACCCTGCCCCGCAGCGGATACTTCGAACTGCCTGGCGCCCGGATAGCGTTCGGGACCGCTTGGGCAGGCGCCAAGATCGACTACCTCATCGACCTCGACCACGCTGTCCTGTTCCACGACGACCAGCTCATCGCGCACGTGCGACTGGACCCCGAAACCCGCATCGACCACCTCCCCGGCAGCCGGACCTACCATCGAGTCGCCAAACCCTGACTGTCACGCATGTCCCTTCATCCTTGACAGGGATGTCCCTTCACAGGACAACGCTCCCTGGGGGCGCGCGATCACCTCAACCGCGGGGGAGTAGGTGACGCCGACCTGTCTCGTGACCTCGTCGAGGGCACGCATGTTGGCGTGGACCGACGCTGCGTCGTGCAGGGGAGACTCGAGCAGGCCGTCGCCGATGCAGCGGGCCGCCTCGAGGGCCGAGTGGTAGAGCGCGCCGTGGCCGATCGGCTCGGGGTCGGTCCACGTCACCGAGCCTGACCCGTCGGCGGAGGTGACGACGACGTCGCCGGGCATGAAGAACGGTCCGGGCAGGGTCAGCGTGGCCTCCGTCCCGGCGATGGTGGCCGCCGTGGGCGTACGCGTGAGCAGCGTCGAGTGGAGCACGCTCGTCGCGTCGCCGGCGTGGGTCAACAGCATCGCGGCCTGGCCGTTGACCCCGGACGCGGTCGACTCGCCGGACGCCAGGACGCGCGTGGCCGGGCCGAGCACCCATGTCGCCAGCGTCGTGACGTAGGTGCCGAGGTCGAGGAGCGAGCCGCCGGCCATGGCCGGGTCGAGGATGCGGTGCGGCGGGTCGAAGTGCTCGCCGTGGTCGGCGATGACGGTGCGCACCTCGCCGAGGAGGCCCGCGTCGAGCACCTGCCGCACGACGTCGAAGCGCGGCAGGAAGAGCGACCACATGGCCTCCATGCAGAAGACGCCGGCGGCCGCGGCAGCAGCCGAGACCGACTGTGCCTCAGACGCATCGAGACCCAGTGGCTTCTCGACGAGGACGTGCTTGCCGGCCCCGACGGCCAGGAGTGCGCCGGCCAGGTGCGCGTGGTGCGGCGTCGCGACGTACACGACGTCGACGTCCGGGTCGCTCACCAGTGCCTCGTGGCTCGCGTGCGTCCGCAGTTCACCCGCACCCCGGGCGAAGGCGTCGGCCGAGGCCTGCGACCGCGACCCCACGGCCACGACCTGCTGCGTCGTCGAGGCCCGGAGCGATGCGACGAAGCGTGACGCGATCCACCCCGTGCCGAGGATGCCCCAGCGAAGGCTGGGCACGCTGTCGGGCGTCGGACGACGTGGGGCAGGGAGGGCGGTGGGCAGCGAAAGGGTCGACACGGCATACCTTCTCGGTGGTCGGGTGCGCGACCGACCCCGGCGCGGTCAGCGCTCGTCGAGCATGACCTCGATGGAGTAGTCCTGGGCGCGGTAGCAGTGGTCGCCGTACTCGACGGGGCCGCCGACGGCGTCGAACGCGGTGCGCGACATCGTCAGGACCGGCTGGGACGGCGTGAGGTTCAGGTGCTTGCGTTCGGAGGCCGACGGCTGCCGCGCACCGATGCGCTGGTGGGCCACGACGGGCTTGCCGCCGCGAGCACGGAGCAGGGCGTAGAGGCCGTCGTGCTCGAGGTCCTCGCAGCTGATGTCGGAATAGGCCGGCGGCAGCCAGTTGCGCAGGATCGCGAGCGGCCGGTCGCCGTCGAGACGGAGCCGGACGAGGCGCAGCAACGGCGTGTCGGCCGGGAGGCCCATCGCCGTCGCCGCGACCTCGTCGGTCGTCACCTCGTGCGTCAGCACCTGGGTGCGAGGGTCCCCCGAGCCCTCGCGCCGCAGGTCGTCGTAGAGGCTCGTCAGCTCGGCCCGCCGGTGGATCTGGCGGCCCGCGACCGTCGTGCCGAGACCTCGCCGCCGGAGCAGGAGGCCCTGCCCGACGAGCTCCTGGATGGCCCGCCGCACCGTCGGTCGCGACAGGCCGAGCCGGTCGGCCATCGCGACCTCGTTCTCGAACGGGTCCCCCGGCTGGAGCACGCCGTCCGCGATGGCCGCGCTCAGCTGCTCGGCCAGCTGGTGGTAGAGCGGGACCGGCGTCTCGCGGTCGATGCGGACGTCAACGGGCTTGGGCATGGCCGCAGACTAACGAGACGATTCGGTCATGCACGCACGTGTTCATGTCAGCACACCCTCGTGTCATCACCTCGGGCTCTTGACGACGAGAACGGGCACGTCCGCGTCGAGGATGATGTTCTGCGCGACGCTGCCGAGGAAGGCCTTGCCCATCGGCGAGCGGCGCCGGGCCCCGATGACGAGCAGGTCCGGACCGAGCTCGTGCACGGTCGCGAGGATCGCCTCGGAGACGTCCGCGATGTCCCGGCCCCCGGGGACGAGGCGCACGTCCCACTGGAGGTCGGGCAGGCAGGCGGCCTCGAGCGCGCTCTCGACGGCATCGGAGATACCGGCCTTGTTGGCCTCCGCGATGTCGTTGTCGAGCGACTCGACGACGTGGACGACGAGGAGGTGGGTCCCGCGGTATGCCGCCTGGCGGGCTCCCTCCTGGAGCGCGAGCCCGCTCGAGCTGCGGGTGTGGTGGGCGACGGCGACGCTCATGACGCCACCCCGCTCACTTCTGCAGCTCGTGCGAGAGCTCGGTGAGCTCGTCGCCGCCGGCCATCTGGCGGGTGAGCTCGTCGAGACCGACGTCGGCGCGCTTCTTGTCGAGCACGGCCTGGCCGAGCTTGAGGATGACGAAGTGGTTGCCGACGAGGTAGGCGTGGTGCGGGTTGTGGGTGATGAAGACGACACCGAGGCCGGCGTCGCGGGCCGCAGCCGTGTACTTGAGCACGACGCCGGACTGCTTGACGCCGAGGGCCGCGGTCGGCTCGTCGAGGATCAGCACGCGGGCGCCGAAGTAGACGGCCCGGGCGATCGCGACGCACTGGCGCTGGCCACCTGAGAGGGTGCCGATCGGCTGGTTGATGTCCTTGACGACGACGCCCATCTTGCGCAGCTCCTCGTCGGCGATGCGCTTCATGTCGGCGATCCGGAGGGTGGCGAACGGGCCCCGGCCGCTCGTCAGCTCGGAGCCGAGGAAGAAGTTGCGCCACACCTCCATGAGCGAGACGACGGCGAGGTCCTGGTAGACGGTCGCGATGCCGTGGTCGAGGGACTCGCGCGGCGAGGAGAAGCTGACCTCCTTGCCGTCGACCTTCATCGTGCCCTCGTTGTGCGGGTGGAGGCCGGCCATGATCTTGATCAGGGTCGACTTGCCGGCGCCGTTGTCGCCGAGGACGCAGGTCACCTCGCCGGCGCGCACCGTGAGGTTGATGCCCTTGAGGGCGCGGATGGCGCCGTACGTCTTGCCGACGTCCTTCATCTCGATGAGCGGCTCGCCCGAGTGGAGCTCCGGGTCCGCGTGCTCGGACAGGGTGTCAGTCATGTCAGCCCACCTTTCGGGCGGTCGAGAGCTTCTTGACGTAGAGGTTGACCATGACGGCGAGCAGGAGCATGACGCCGAGGAAGGCCCGGAACCAGTTGGGGTCCCAGCCGGCGTAGACGATGCAGAGGCTCGTCATGCCGAAGATGAACGCGCCGATGGCGACGCCGATGGCGTTGCCGTAGCCGCCGGTGAGCAGCGTGCCACCCACGACCGCGGCGATGATGTAGAGGAACTCGTTGCCGATGCCGTTGCCGGCCTGGAGGGTGTCGAACTTGTAGAGCGTGTGCATGCCGACGAACCAGCCGAGGAACGACACGCTCATGAACAGGCCGATCTTGACGGCCTTGACCGGGACGCCGACGGCACGGGCGGAGTCGGCGTTGCCGCCGACGGCGTAGATCCAGTTGCCGATCTTGGTGCGCTGGAGGATGAACGCCGACAGGGCGACGAAGAGGAACCACCAGAGGACGGTGATCTCGACGGTGACACTGCCGATCTTGAAGCTCGAGGCGAAGATCGCGTCGAGGGTCTTGTAGCCGTCCATCTGGTTGATGTTGGGCGTCGAGACCGAGCCGGTGACGAGCTTCGTGACCCCGAGGTTCGCGCCCTGCAGCACGAAGAACGTGCCCAGGGTGATGAGGAAGCTCGGTATGCCGGTCCTCACCACCAGGTAGCCGTTGAGGAAGCCGATGGCGAGGCAGAAGACGAGCGAGAGCACGGCGCCGACGATGAGGTTGATGCCGAGCTGGTAGCAGAACATCGCGTTGACGAGCCCCGCCGTGGTGACGATGACGCCGGCGGAGAGGTCGAACTCGCCGCCGATCATGAGCATTCCCACGGCGACCGCGACGATGCCGATGGTGGAGGACTGGTAGAGCACGGTGAAGAACGACGCGGGCGACCGGAAGGCCGGGGCGACGATGAGGAAGAAGACGAAGATGACGATCGCCGCGACGAGGGCCCCGACCTCGGGGCGGGCGAGCAGGCGGTTCGACCAGCCGAGCGTGACCCTGTTCGACGCCTCGGCTGGTGCCGAGGGTGGAGTCTTGGTGGTTTGACTCATGGACCTCTCCGATCCGGTTTGACGAGCGAGCAGTGGAGTGCGGGAAGGGCGGCCGGCCCTGGTTGCCCTGGCCGGCCGCCCCGGTGGGTCAGCGCGTGTTGTTCTTGGCGAACGGGAGGATCACGGCGATGTTCTTCGAGTCCACGAACGACGGTCCGGTCAGGACGGCGAGGCCGCCACCGATGTCGTTGCCGTTCTTCTTGTTGAGGTAGAGCGACTGGATGGCGAGGTAGCCCTGCACGTAGGGCTGCTGGTCGACCGAGAACTGGATCTTGCCGTCCTGGATCGCCTGCGCGGCGTCGACGTTGAGGTCGAAGGTGGCGAGCTTGGCCTTGCTGCTGGCTGCGTCCATCGCCTTGAGGGCGTCGAGGGCGATCGGGGCGCCGAGCGTGACGATCCAGTCGATCGAGCTGTCCTGCGCGAGCTTGGCCTGCAGGGCCGAGACGACGGACGGGTCGTCGGCGCCGTTGACCTGGATGTTCTCCGTGGCGGGGATGCCCTTCTTGACGCCGGCGCACCGGGCCTCGAGGGCCACCGAACCGGCGGCCTGGATGACGCAGAGGACCTTCTTGCCACCGGCGGCGGCGATGCGCTTGCCGGTCGCCTCACCGGCGAGGTTCTCGTCGGAGCCGAAGTACATCTTGGCGCCGACCTGCTGGTACTGGTCGATGCCGGAGTTGAAGGCGACGACGGGGATGCCGGCGTCGTTGGCAGACTTGACCGCACCGGCGAGGGCGTCGGGCGTGGCGAGCGTCGTGGCGATGCCGTCGACCTTCGAGTCGATCGCGTTCTGGATCAGCGTCGCCTGCTTGGCCGGGTCGGGGTCGTTGGAGTACTTGAGCGTGATGCCGCTGTTCTTCGCTGCCTGGGTGGCGCCGGCCTTGATCTTGTCCCAGAAGGTGTCGCCGGGGGTCTCGTGGGTGACCATGGCGAACGTGTAGCCGGAGTTGTCGCCGGCGCCGCTGCCGCTGCCGGCGTTGGCGGTGCTGGCGGGGGCGCCGCCGCTGCTGCAC
>NZ_JBFRDT010000042.1:0-8077 GCF_052113925.1 Terrabacter sp. RAF57
GTCACCTGGAGTCACCTGGATCGAAAGGACCTACCACCGCCGACGCCGACAACGACCCCTCGGCAAACTAACGCCCATCGAGTTTGAGACCATCTACGCAGCCGCACACGCGGCCTGAAACCCCACACCACGCCTGTCAACCAGAGCGTCAGCAGTCCCCCGTCCCTCACCGCATCGGTGAGACCCAAGATCGGGCCCGTCCAGCCGGACGGGCCCGACCGCTGTCACAACGCAGTCCCGCGACGTGCCGCAAAGGCGCGAACGTTGGATGGAGTGCGTCAGCCCGTGAGGCCCATGGGAGCCGTCCTACCCTCAGTCCGCTCGTCGGAGGGTCTCCGACCATGCCGCCGCCTTGCACCGGAACGTCCGCCGCGCCAGCACCTTCGAGTCGTGATCGGTCGCGACGAGCATCTACTTGCGGTCGGCCAGGTCGACCCCACGATCGCGTTCGTGACCGGGACCGCCTCTCGCAGCCAGGAAAGCCTCGCGTTCCAGTTCCGATCCCCGCGAGAAACACCACTACCGTGAGACATTGAACGTCCTCCTTCGATGCGATGGGACACTAAGCCCGACAAGCGCATCAGGAGGACGTTCGCCACGCCAGACCCGAGCGCGCAGAACGTCTCTCTATGCCGCTCGTGGCGCGGTTGCGGACGTTGTCCCGAGTATCGAACCGGGGTCACGCTTGCAGATGAACACCTACGAGAACGTTCTGGTCCAGACTGATCTGCCGCCCGAATCCGACACGCTCAGACGCGCGGCGGCCGCCTACCTGGCCCGATTCAAAAGCCAGTCCCGGGTTCACACCGAGTCCGACCTGCGCGCACACCTGAACTGGTGCAGAAGTCACAGCCTGGACCCGCTGACCGCGGAACGGCCCCACCTCAAGCTCTACATCCGCGGGATGCAGGAGGCCTGCCGCTACAAGCCTTCCACCGTGAGTCGCCGCATCGCTGTCGTCGCCGGGTTCTATCGAACCTGCGTCATCGACGCTGTCCTCGCGCACTCACCGGCCGAGCACGTCCGACGCCCGAACGTGCCCGCCGAGTCACCGACACTGGACTGACCCAGCTGCAGTTCGAAGCCATGCTGGCCAGCGCTGGACCAGGCAATGGGCGGGGATCTGCTGAGCCGGGCTCAGAGCCTGCCCGGTCGGGCCGGGGACGGTGGTCCTCGGCCCGACCTTCGGGCGAGTCCGGGCGGCGTTAGAGGTCGACGGCCCGGGCGACCGGATCCCTTTGCGGGACAAGCCGGTCCAGCGGCCGGATGCCGAGCGCCATGACGACGTAGAGCCCGGTGGCGACGAGCGGCAAGGTCGAGGGCTCGAAGCCGTGGGCGCCGACCGCGAGCCCGTTGACGACGAGCAGCCCGCCCGCGAACGCCCCGCTCATACCGGCCAGTCGCACGCGCGTCCCTCTGTGCGCCTGCCGAAGGAGGGCCGCAGCGAACACGAGGACGGTCACTCCGAGCAGGAGGAGGAAGAACGAGTTGACGCCCCACTCGAGCCAGCGGACGGTCTCGGCCGCAGCGAACCGGGACGCCCGGTCCGCTGGCCCGGCGGTGGCCCACGCGTCGACGGCCCGCTTGAGCGCGACGCCGTCGACGGCCATGTTGGCCGCGATGAGGGCTGCGGTGGCGGCGGCCGCCGCATCACCGAGGCGCACGAGCAGCGGGGCGACGCCGGCCCGGCTCAGGGCCTGGCCCATGGCGAGGAAACCCGCGACCACGACTGCCGCCGAAGCGAACTGGAGGTAGTGCACCCACACCCAGTCGGTGCTGCGGGCATACTCGGCGAAGACGGCTGCGTGAGAGTTTGGTGGCTCTTCGTGCGGGTGTAGGACGCCGCCGACAACGGCCAGGGCCRCACCCGAGACGAGCAGGACCGCGGACACCAGCGCGGGGCGCGGGCCGCTTCGGGAAGCGGTGTGCAGGGCGTCGGCCGGCGTGTCGGCCGGGTGCGGGGCGTCGGCGTCGTGCGTGTGTGGGCGCCACGCGAGGTAGGCAGCCATGAGCGCGTACATCCCGACGTGCCCCCACGTCATCAGGTCTCCACCGGAGAGAAAGTCGAGCCAGTAGGGCACGAGCAGGACGACGAAGGGCAGGACCATGACTGCGGACATCTCGGCGATGTGGCGACGGCCGTGGCCGCGCACCCACATCCAGGCCGCCATGCCGAAGGTCATGTCAAAGGCCATCGTGAGGGCCATCGCTGCCGGCCTGCTCGTGAGGCCGGGCCAGACCGCGTCCCAGAGGGCGCCGAAGAGGCCCATGCCGACGACCATGGCGATCGTCATCTCGACGTAGGCGGTGAGGAAGCGGACGAACCGCGAACGGAGGAAGCGGCGGACTGTGTCGCGAGGTGCGAGGTCCGCATCGAGGGTCGAGAGCGTTGTCATGTCTCGATGCTCGGTGGGGATGGCTGGTCTCCGGACGTGCCGGAAGTCATGACGTGGGTCACCCGTCGCGCGTGACCCTCACAGCAGTCCGAGTGCGCGAGCCCGGAGCGCGGCTTGGGTGCGGTCGCGGACGCCGAGCTTGGCCAGCACGTTCGTAACGTGATTCTTGACCGTGCCCTCGGACAGGAAGAGACGGGCCGCCGTCTCCCGGTTGCTCAGCCCGTCGGCGACGGCGCGCAGGACGTCAAGCTCGCGCTCGGTGAGCGGGTCGATCAGCGGCTGCGGACGCGGCGCGTCCGGGACGTCGGGCAGCTGGTTCATCCGGGCCAGCACCTTGGCCGCGACCGAGGGCTGCAGGACGGACTCCCCGCGCGCGGCGGCGAGGACGCCCTCGACGAGTCGCGACGCGGTGGCGTCCTTGAGCAGGTAGCCGACGGCACCGGCGCGTAGAGCCGGGAACACCTCGTCGTCGCCGTCGAAGGTCGTCAGGACGAGCACCCGCACGTCGGGATGCTCGACGGTGAGCCGTGTCGTCGTCGCGACACCGTCGAGGACGGGCATCCGCAGGTCCATGAGCACGACGTCGGGATGCAGCGCGTCGACCAGGTCGAGCGCCTGCGCGCCGTTCTCGGCGGCACCGACGACCGCGACCTCCTCGCGGACCTCGAGAAGGGTCGTCAGCGCCTCGCGGAACAGCGTCTGGTCGTCAACGACCAGGACGCGTACCGCTCCGTGGCTCCTCAGGGTCATGCCGGCAGCTCCACTCGGACGGCGAGGCCGGTGCCCGGGGTCGACTCGACCGTGAGGGAGCCACCGAGTCGCTCCGCGCGCTCGCGAATGCCGATGAGGCCGAACCCGCCACTCCTGCGGTCGATAGCGCCGTCGACGCCGCGTCCGTCGTCGCTGACCTCGAGGCGGACGACGTCCGGAAGGTACGACAGCCGGATGGTGGCCGCGTGCGCGTTCGCGTGCTTGCGCACGTTGGTGAGCCCCTCCTGGGCGACGCGGTAAAGCGCCACCTGGGCGTCGCCCTCCAGTCGGCGTTCCTCGCCCTCGACGTCCACCTCGGTGGGCAGGCCGGCCGCGGCGACCTCGGCCGCGAGGGTCCGCAGCTGCTGGGGCAACGGCTCGGCCGGGCGCGGCTCGCGCAGGGCGGTCACTGACTCGCGGACCGAACGCAAGGCCTGGCGGGCTTGCTCCTCGGCCTGGCCCAGGAGCCGGTCGGCCTTGTCCGGGTCGCTGGCCAGCACGGCTCTCGCCGCCTGCACCTGCATCCCTACCACGGTGAGGTGGTGGCCCAGACCGTCGTGGATGTCGCGCGCGACCCGCGTTCGTTCGCGCATCGTCGCGAGCTCCTCGGTCTGGGCACCCAGCTCATGCAGCCGCGCATTGGCGACGGCGAGCTCGGACCGCGCCTGCTGCTCGCGCAGGTGAAGGGCGGCGAGCACGAAGGCGAAGGCGCACGCGAGGGCCGTGGCCACCACCTGTCGCAGCCCGTCCGCCATTGGCATCCCGACGTGGACGAACGGCACGAGCAGCGCGACGCCCACCGCCCAACCCAGCGGGAGGAGCACGACCGCCTGGACGACGACCACGAGCAGCAGCAGCGTGCTGCCGACGCCGGCGCCTGCTACGTCGAACACGGCAAAGCCGAGCGCGAGCGCGACGAGCAGGTACCCCACGGCCGCGGGCCGCCCGTGGCGCTGGGCCCAGCGGTAGCCGAGCTCCGACCACGCCACGTACACCGTGCCAAGGACGCCGGGCAACACGACGCTCTCGTGCGGCGCGGTCTCGAGCAACATCACCAACAGCGCCGCCACGGCCAGCATCGGCAGGGCCCGGTTCACGGGTCCAGCCTCGCACCCCGCGGGCCCGATGCGCGGCCCTTTCGACGGCGCTCGCGTCGTGGCTCGGCTGTCGGTCACTCGTGCCGGGGTGCTCCACCCACGGATGACGGCAGTCGAGGCAGTCGCCTAGAGCCTGCAGTTGGTGGGCGCGCTCTCGCCTCCGCCTGCGCCGCTCAATGAAACAAGTAGCCGCATGTTGCGCATGGACCAAACCTCGTCGAACCCTCAGGACTGTCCAGGTCCCTGTGCAAGCCGCCTCGTCCGAAGACCAAGGAACTCTGCGACCGCCCAACAGGCGGGACTCCTCACGGACACCGGAAAGTGTCCTTGTGCCGTCGTCCGTCGTCGGGACGACTCCAGAGGCGACGTTCGTACCGTCCACGTTCGCGACTCCAGACCGCGCCGGCCAGGGGCGCGGGGAACTCGCGACGTAAACCAACGGCACCCGGCCGGCTCACCGGGCAGGATCAGGGGTGGATGACCTCCGTCCCCACCACACCAAACAGGAGCCGACGATGACCGACACCCCCTCGACGCAGCCCTCCGAGCCACCCGCGGCCGCTGCGAGCAGCACACCAACCCCACCGGCCGAAACCCAGGACGCCACCGGGTTCACCGACGCCGAGCACCACACCCTGCGCTCGGCCGCGATGCTGGCAAGCGCGTGGGTGTCACGCGCGGAGAAGGGCATGTTCGACAGCATCAAGGAGTCCTTCGCCGCGTCGAAGGCGATCGCGGGCTCACCCCCAGAGGTCGCCGCCCTGGTCGGCAAGGGCGGGTTCCCCGAGATGCCGAAGGGTACGCCCGCGGACGTCGAAGCCCGTACCTTGGCGCTACTGGGCGAAGCGGTCTCGCTGTTGCGGGCAAAGGCTCCCCAGCTCGTCGACGGCTACCGCGCCATGGTCCTACAAAGCTGTCGTGACGCCGCGGCTGCAGCCGACGACACCTCACCCAACGAGACGGCTGTCATCGCCAAGGTAGAAGCTGCGCTGGCGTGACCACGCTCGCCGGTCACTTGGTGCAAAGGTCCGCTACGACTAACGGTGGACGCCGCACCGCCTACCGAGACGCCATCTCGCGGTTCATGGATGCGGTGCGAGAACGTCCGCAACTGCCGCCGATAGCTCGTTGACGTTAGCGCGGATCCGGCTGGCTAAGTAGTTCTCCCAGCGCACCGCGAGCAGGTCGTACCAGTAGCTTGCTGCCCTCGGGAGGCGGAGCTCCCAACCGTCCTCAGGTGCAGTTTCCAGCAAATGAAGCACTCCCCAGGCGACGCCCCACACCGAGTCCTCATATGGTCGATCGAACAACGGAAGCAGGGCCTCGCGCTCCTCAGCGGAGATCGGCACGGGAACCGCCTCGATCGCCGCGGCGAAGTCCTCGATTGACTGCTCGTCCCACTCCACTTCTGGCGCTAGTGGTCCAAATGCGGCCAAGGCTAAGACCTCCGATCGGACGGTCATTGCGGCTCCCTGATGCTGCACCCGTGATCAGAACCTTCGTCGACGATCCTGTCAACGTCCGACACACCTCGCATGGTTGGGGCACCCCAGCTCTAGCTGGCCTTGCCCAGGTCGTCGCCGAGGGTCGCGGCCTGGACTCCCGCTGACACGCTCACCCAGCCCGATTGGGGTGCGTCACCCCGCCGCCTCATGGGCGTATGCGTCTCACGCATATGCCCGGAGCGGTCGAATCCATTGGAACATTCCGAGGTCGCATTCCCCTCGGATCTGCCTGTTACCAGATGAAGGGGACCAGACGCGCACGGTCCTTGGCGAACGCCAGATACGCGGCTCCAAGACTGTCGATCATCGCGTGCTCCTCGCGCAGTAGTCGGTAGATGAGCCCAACCAGGATCAGCAGGAGGCACGCAGCGGTGCCCACCCAGTTCCCGAGGATCAGGCCACAGCCGACGAACGCCGCTAGTAGGCCGGTGTAGCTGGGGTGCCGCAGTATCCGATAGGGGCCGCGTTCGACGACCACCTGATCGGGAGAGGTCTTCACCACGGTCGTGAAGTACGTGCCCAAGGTGGCGAACGACCACCATCGCAGCAGTAGGCCGAGCCAACCGATCACTGTTCCCACTACGAATACACCAGCACCATCGAGGACGGCTTCGGGCGCGAGGGCCTGGGCGAGCGGCAGCATGAGGATGCCCGCGAAGAAGATCACTCGGAACACCACTTCACCTCGGACGTCCGTGCGCGAGGCACCGCGACGCCATTTCACCACCTGAGAGAACTCGCCTACAGCGAATGCAGCGACGCTGACACCGACCACCAGCCGAGCCCAGGTTTCCTGTTGAATCAAGGGCGTCACCACGCGAACCAGTCTTCCAGTCATAGCGTGTCCGGGCATGCCGCGCAGAGGACGAGACGTCCGTCCAAGCGCCGATGACCGCGTTGACGCCCGGCGACAGACCGCCGCGAGCCTGCGTTGGGGACACGGTGGCAGCGAGACGGGGGCAACGCCCGTTCGTGGCGTACAACCCGTACGTCGGCAGTGACATGGTCAGCGAGGGTCGACTGCTTCTGGTGTTGAGTCCAGGGACAGCGTGGGAGGGTGCGTGTGTGCAGATCGGTGTGGTGTATCCGCAGATCGAGCTTGGTGGAGACCCGACAGCTGTCCTGCCATTTGGCCGGGCGGTCGAGGAGCTGGGCTTTGACCACTTGCTCGCCTATGACCATGTCCTCGGCGCCGTCCACGCTGGCCGGACGCCACCGCTGACCGGTCCCTATACCGAACGGGATCCGTTTCACGACCCGTTCGTGATGTTCGCGTATCTCGCCGGGGTGACGAAGCGGATCGAGTTCGCGACTGGGGTCCTGATCCTGCCGCAGCGTCAGACGGCGCTGGTGGCCCGGCAAGCGGCCGACGTCGATCTGCTCTCTGGCGGCCGGCTGCGCCTGGGGGTCGGGGTTGGCTGGAGCCCGGTGGAGTACCAGGCCTTGGGTCAAGAGTTCCGAAGCCGAGGCGCCCGGCAGGAAGAGCAGATCGAGTTACTCCGCCGAATGTTCACCGAACCGGTTGTCGACTTCGCCGGCCGCTTCGACCGGGTTGACCGAGCCGCCCTGGTGCCGAAGCCGACGCGTTCGGTCCCGATATGGCTGGGTGGATCCAGCGAGGCGGYGTTCGAGCGGGCCGCCCGGCTGGGCGACGGATTCATCTTCTCCGGCGGCGGTATCGACCACGCCACCGACGACTGGCACAAGGTCCAGGATCTGGTGCGCGCACAGGGCAGGCTGACAGAAACCTTCGGYGGCGAGTACGTGATGGCGCCCTGGGGCGAGATCGGCGACCTCACCGATCAGATCGAGGCGTGGCAACGAGCCGGCGGGACACACGTTTCCATCGTGACCATGGGCCGTGGCCTGGACTCCGTTGACGAGCACATCGGCCTTCTCTCCACCGTCGCGAACGCACTCGACCGGCCATGACCCCTCCTCACCCAGAAGCGACGTCCTGCTCGCGTCCGGACTGACCTACCTCGCGACCCGGTTCTTCGTACACACGTGACGGTGTGCTCAAGGCGCCGCGCTGCTGTCCGGGCGCCACGTCGAGACCGGTCAGCCGACCACTCGCCGACGTGGGGGTGCGTCACATCTCCGCCAGACGGTCACCTGCGCGCGGCCGCCTGCGTGCTGGGGAAGCCGCCCCGGAGCGTCCCGAGGGAGCGCCATGGGGCGACTGCGGGTCTAGCTGTACTGACCCGACAGGTTGGTTAAGCGGGTGATGGGTGGCTTGTTCCCGCAGGCGGTGTGGGGTCGGTGGTGGTTGTACTCGTGGAGCCATGCTGGCAGGGCCGCCCGTCGCTCGTCCTCTGAGGTGTAGCAG
>NZ_JBFRDT010000043.1:0-7985 GCF_052113925.1 Terrabacter sp. RAF57
CCTGGCCGAGCGGGGCCTCGCCGCGCCGGGCGACGGCGATCACGTCGTCGCGGAACTCCTTGGGGTGGGCTGCAGGCATGGTGTACATCCTTCCAGCGGCGGCCTGTGTACATCCTTCCAGCGGCGGCCTCTGTCGCCACAGGTCAGGTGTCAACCAGAGCGTCAGCAGTCCCCGGTTCACCACAGGTGTGAGGTGCCGTGTGCGATGTTGTAGTACATGCCGATGTGCGTGTAGAAGTTCATCGCGCCGAAGAGGAGGAACACCACACCGCCGACGACCCAGGCGCGGGCAGCCCACAGCAGCAACGATGCACGGTCGGTCAGTTGCGCGACCGCGAACAGCAGGGCGCCGACCGCGACGATGCCCCACAGGCCGCCAAGGAAGAGTGCCTCGAGCAGTGGCAGGTGACCGAACCGTCCGCTGATCGGCTCCTCGGGCGGGGCGGCCCCGAGCTGGAAGCGCACGAAGGTGATGGCGAGCACGCCCATCGCCAGGCCGAGCGCGCCCACGAAGATCGAGACCGGTCTGAGCGATCGCAGGACCGCTTCGTTGGCCGTGTCGGCATCGGCGTCGTCAGCCGCGAAGAGCGCGCGGTGACGCCAGAGGTAGACCGCTGCAAAGAGCAGCAGCGCTCCGAAGCCGGCCGCGGGCTGGCCGAAGGCGATGTTGGCGTACTCGAAGCCGTCTCCACCGAACGGCCACGTCACGGTGGTGTGCAGCCCGAGAACTAGCAGCAGCAGGCCGGTGACGCCGAAGAAGCCGGCCCAGCCCTCGCTGTCGATGTGCCTGCGGCGGATGAGATGGACCAGGAACCAGGCGAAGCCGATGAGTCCGGCTCCGGCGGTGACGGCCACCAGTTCGTTGTAGACGACCATGTCGTCGCCCTCCTTCTTCGACGGACCGGGTCGTCCGCCTGTCGTGGTGCTGTTGTGTGGTGGTGTGGTGTGGTGCCGTGGCGCGGCTACGCTGCCGGCGCCAGAACAAGGCGATGGAGGCTGCCGGCAACGCCTGGGGCCCCGGTGGATCAGCCTCGGTGGGCGTGGGTGGTCTCGCGCACTGGGTGCGGGACCCGCTCCTTCTGGGGTGTGTCGCTGTCGGGTCGGGTGGCGTCGATGACGCCGACGACGAACCAGGCGACCACGAAAACGATCGCGATGGCGCCTGGGACGAGGACTTCGCCGGGGGTCATGATGGCTCCTTCCGTGTGAGGTCGTACCTCATGATTATCGCTACAGTGTGTGTAGCGTTATTCGACGCGTCTTTGTTCCCGAACGGAGTGACATGACCCCTGCGCGAGGACGACCCCGTGACCCGCGGGCCGATGACCGGATCGCCGGCGCGGCGCTCGAGCTGCTGCGCGAGCAGGGGCCCGGCGGTGTCCACATCGACGCGGTGGCGATCAGGGCCGGGGTGGCTCGCACCACCGTCTACCGGCGCTACCGCGACCGCGGGGCGCTCCTGGCCGCAGCCCTCGGGCTGCTCGTCGAGGAGCCCTTCCCGGCGCGGGAGGCGCCCCTCGGGGACAAGCTGCGGTGGCTGCTCGAGCAGGCGCTCGACCTCGTCGACAAACAGCTCGGCCGGGGGGCCGTAGCGGCGGTCCTCGCCGACTCCGACCCAGCCTTCAGCGCAGCCCTGCGCGCCCACCTCGTACGGCACCTCGAAGCACTGCAGGGCGAGATCGATGCGGACATCGAGGCCGGACGCGTCCGCGCCGACACCGACGGCGAAGCCCTGGCCGACCTGGCCCTCGGGGCCTACCTCGCTCAGCTCCTCCGCCTGGGCCACCCTCGGAAGGGATGGGGGGACAAGACCGTAGCCTTGCTGGTCCACGGCACGGACCCGGCGCCCGGATGACCGTCGGGTCGCGCCCAGGCGGCCGGGGCGGAGGGTCGGCGGTCAGCAACGCCATCTCGGCAGGATCGAGGCTTCCTTGGTCACCGGCCGACTTTCCTCGACGGATTCAAGGCGGGAGTTCCGCGACCACATCGAACGGGATCTCACTGACCTCGAGCCCTTGAGTCAGCCCCGGTCGCGATGCGTCGTGCCCCGCGGTGTCGGCGCGTCGAGGTCATAGCGAATGCCGACGACGCGGATGCCGAATCAGAGGCAGGCGGCGAGGCTAGCGCCGGTCAGCTGCTTGAGCCGGTAGATGCCGCCGACTGATGATCCCCCGCGATCCCCGTCTCCGAGTGGCTGACGCCTCCTGCTGAATGCCGGCTGCCCAACGCCCATCCGGGACGGCAACGCGCGCTACGTTCGGAGAATGCTGGACAGCGCAAGCGGTCCCGACCCCGACGTGGTGGTCGTCATGGGAGTGTCTGGGAGCGGAAAGACGACGGTCGCGAAAGGTCTGGCGACGGTGCTCGGGTGGGAGTTCGCCGAGGGTGACGCCTTTCATCCCGAGGCCAACGTCGAGAAGATGCGCAGCGGTACACCGCTTACGGACGAGGACCGCTGGCCGTGGCTGGAGGCGATCGGGGCGTGGATCTCGGATAAGGAGGGCCGCGGCGAGTCTGCGGTGGTGACCTGTTCGGCATTGCGCCGTGTGTACCGCGATCTGCTGTGCGAGGGCAGGCCACACGTGCGCTTCCTGCACGTCACGGCTGAGTCCGATGTCATCCGCGACCGGATGGAGCACCGTCCGGGCCACTACATGCCACCGTCATTGCTGCCCAGCCAGTTGGCCACGCTCGAGCCGCTCGGAGCGGACGAGCCTGGCGTGACCATCACCAATGAGGGGAGTGCCGCCCAAGTCCTTGACCGCGCGCTCGCCGCCCTCGGCCACCGCAAGGAGCACGCCTGATGACCCTGATCGCTCTTCCCATAACCGTGTCCACCACCTTTCCGGGCGGACTGCCGACCGCCGACGCACCCGCGGTGTACGCCGGGAACGCCCAACTCGTCGCGGCGTGCATCCTCGGCATCCTCGCGGTCGTCGTGCTCATCACGTGGGCCAAGGTCCACCCGTTCCTGTCCTTGATGCTTGGCTCGGCTGTGCTGGGTGCGGTGGCGACCATGCCGCCTGGTGACACGGTCAAGAGCTTCGTGGCTGGGTTCGGCACGACCGCCGGGGCGGTCGGCATCCTTATCGCGCTCGGGGCGATGGTCGGCAAGCTGCTCGAGGACTCAGGCGGCGCAAACCGGATCGTCGGGACGATGGTGGGCCGAGTCGGACCAGGTCGGCTGCCGTGGGTCATGGCGGCCATCGCGGCCATCCTCGGGTTGCCGTTGTTCTTCGAGGTCGGCGTGGTGCTGCTCGTCCCGGTAGTGGTCCTTGTGGCCCAACGCACCGGGTTGTCGCTGATGAAGGTCGGCATCCCTGCGCTAGCGGGACTGTCGGTGCTGCATGGGCTGGTACCGCCACATCCCGGTCCTCTCACCGCGATCGGCCTTCTCGACGCTGACCTCGGCCGGACCCTGATCTTCGGCATCATCATCGCCATCCCGACGGTCGCCGTCGCCGGACCGCTGCTCGCGCGTTACGTCGATCGATGGGTCCCGAAGTCCGCTGACGACCTGGTGCTGCTTGGCTCGACCTCCGGTGGCACAGCGACGCGGACCCGCACCACGGTGCCAGCTGGAGCCCGGACCGAGATCCGCGGGGACGCCGTTGGTGGTCTTCGCGGTGACGATGGTCGCGTCGACCCGGTAGGCCCTCGAACCGCTGAGCCCAGTGCCGGCGCCAAGACCACGAGCAGGTTGGGCACCTTCGACGAACCATTGGCGCCCGGACGCAAGCGCGTCGGCTTCGCGACGGCCATCATCGGCATCACCCTGCCGGTCGTCCTCATGCTGATCGACGCGATCACCAAACTGGCCGTCACCGACGAGAAGGCCGGGGTCCGCACGGTCATGGACTTCATTGGCACCCCCATCGTCGCCCTGCTCATCGCGGTGCTCTACTGCTACATCGCGCTGGGGCTCGGATCGGGCCTGAACAAGACCCAGGTCAGCGAGTCGGTCGGGTCCGCCCTGCCAGCGGTCGCGAGCATCATCCTCATCGTCGCCGCCGGCGGTGGTTTCAAGCAGACGCTCATCGACGCGGGGGTCGGCAATGTCATCAAGGACTGGGCGACGGGCGTCAGCATCTCGGTTTTGCTGCTCGGCTGGCTCGTCGCGGTGCTCATTCGGCTTGGAACCGGGTCGGCTACGGTCGCCACCATCACCGCCGCCGGTATCGTGGCGCCGCTCGCGCCGACCCTGTCAGCCAACCACCTCGCGCTGCTCGTGCTCGCGATCGGCTGCGGCTCGCTGTTCTTCTCCCACGTCAACGACGCGGGGTTCTGGCTCGTCAAGGAGTACTTCGGACTGACCGTGGGCGAGACGATCAAGTCCTGGTCGGTGATGGAGACCGTCATCTCGGTGTTCGGCTTCGCCCTCGTAATGGTGGCCAGCGTCATCGTCACCTGATCACCAGTGGTGAGTGGCGAAGGGACCCGATCGGGTGCTTGATGAAGGTCAGGAGCGAGTCCGCAAAGCCGACTCTGGTGGACGTCGATGACACGAAGTGCGGGCTGGTCGGACTCCCGGTCTGAACGCGGCAAATCCGGTAAACGTCTCACGCTGATGGTCGGATATCAGCGACGCCCGCCCACCTCGTCGTGCCAGTAGGCGGCGTCTTGACCACCAACTCGAAGGACCGCATCTGGCTCGACCGCGGCCGGCCAGAACTCGAGCAGATAGGTGTCAACGACGCCCTCTTCGAACTCTCCATCACTGCCTGCGTCCCGGCCACGGGCGCTCACGCGCAGGCGGTACCGTCCGGCGGGAATGGGCAAGGGCTCCCAGTTCTCGCCGGCCCACGAGGCCCACCGAGGGTGTGACCCCTCCGGAACCACTACAGACACCTCCACGATGTCCTCCCAGGTTTCAGAGGCAGAACCGGCGGCGTGCTCAAGGAGCTCGATCCGCACCCTCGATCCCCCGGAACACCGAGCGAGGTTGAGGTAGACGCCGTTGGAGTCGGCCGCGCCAACCAGGCCGTTGAGCTGGCCCGCGAAGAACCGGTCGAAGTTGCCGTCGAAGCCGAACGGCACATCCCAGCCGAGGTCGAACTGGCCGTAGTCCGTCTCGATCACTTGGTCTAGCAGGACCGTTCCCATGGGTGCATTGTCACGGATCGGATCGCCACAGGCGGTCTCACGGGCAGCGGCAATGTCGGGCGTCCCGTCCTCCGAGCGGCAAGGTCGGACGTTGCGCGCGACAGCCCGTCCGCCACGTTCAGCGAGTGGTGACGCTCGGCGCGACCGTCGGCACGAGGATCTCCGCCCCGGTGCGCGGTGCAAGTTGACCTGGGGCGCCGACGTACGCGTACACCCGGCCGGGTGAGGGCCGCAGCACTTGGGTACGGGTGAAATCCCGGACCGTGGCGGCGTCTGGGCCTCGGACGTACATCGCCAGGTCCTCGTTCTCGAGGAACGGACCGTGTACGGTCACTCCCACGGCCGCGCCCGCTGCCGCGGCGCGCTCGAGGGTTTGGGGCAGCGCGCGCCACCAGGCGACCACCGAGTCCTCCGTCCCGGAGGAATCCAGGACGAGCCGGACCTCCACGTGGCCGGGCGGTACGGGCAGCCGCGGGTAGCGGGGTGCTGCCGACAAGCCCTCGGTTGTGATGGTCCACATGTCCGATCTGCAGGCACCCGTGCGGCGCGCCACCACGGTGCCCGTCAGGTCGCGAGCCACCAGTCGGTCCTGTTCGCACGCACCTTTGGTGGCCGCCGGCCAGATCCCCGAGTTGCCCCACACGAGCCTGCTCGACCGCCACCCCGGAGAGCTCACGACGTCGGCCTGCTCGATGAGCAGCGGGCGACCGCTCTTGTTGGCGACGTCCAGAAACGGATACGGCTCCTGCATCGTGAAGGACAGCAGGACCAGCATCGCGAGGTAGCCGGCGACTCCCACTCCGATCACGATGAGGCCACCTCGCAGCACTTGATCGACGGCGGTCTGACTCCGTCCCATCGCATCCCCCTGTCCCTGTCCCTGTCCCTGTCGGTCAAGATAGGACTGCCGGCCGATCAAGTGTGCAGACCAAGGCAGTACCGTGCGGCAATCGTGACCTAGCAGCCGATGGCCGCACGCCGACGTGAGGTCTTGCCACGCGGGGACCAAGGAGCGCTTAACCGCACGACCGGTCAACGGCGTGGCCCGACATGATCCAACCGAACGTCCGCTATCCGGCTGCTTGTTTCATTGACGAAGGATCGGTGCCTGGCAAGGCTCGGTTCAGGCGTCCAGGCTGTCGCTCTCATTTCGGCTGCTCACCACCTTGGTGTGGCTCTCATCTAGCCTGCGCAGCCCGGACGTCGCCAGGGCCGGGAGAGGCTCAAGAGGGGTCTGCCCAAGCTCTAAGCAGCGTTGCCTCCCAGCTCGACGACCAGTCCGGTTCGAGGCAGCGCACGATGGAGGAGCAATGAGCAGCTCGTGTGGTGATCGGGATGGACCCGCACAAGCGCTCGGTCACGATCGAGGTGATGGGCCCCGATGAGTCGTTCCCCCGATGGGCGCTTCGACACTGACCGGGCCGGCTACGCGGACATGCTCGAGGTGGCGCGCGCGTTCCCTGAGCGGGTGTGGGCCGTCGAGGGCTGCAACGGCATCGGGCGGCATGTCGCGATCCGGCTGCTCGCTGACGGTGAGCAGGTCATCGACGTGCCACCGCGGCTATCCGCGGGTACGGATGTTCGCCACCGGTCAGGGCCGCAAGACCGACGCCACGGACGCGCACTCCATCGCCCTGGTCGGGGTCCGGATGGCCGGGCTGCGCCCGGTCGTCGACGACGAGCAGCTGGCCGTGCTGCGGGTGCTGGCCGATCGGCGCCGCGCCTGGGTGAGGACCACACCCGGATGGTCTCGCAGCTGCATCACCTTCTGCTGGAGCTGATCCCGGGCGGCGCGAAGAAGGACCTGTCCGCCGCGCAGGCGAAGAAGCTGCTCGCGACGGTGCGCCCTCGGGACGTCGCGGGCAAGGCCCGGCGCCGGGTCGCGGCCGAGCTGGTCGCCGATCTTGAGCGGATCTAGGCGCGGAAGAAGGCGGCGAACAAGGAGCTGTCTCAGCTGCTCGCTGCGACCGGCACGACCCTGACCGGGCTGCACGGCATCGGCCCCTCCGGGCCGGCGCGTCTGCTCGTGGAGGTCAGGGACATCACCCCGGTTCCCGGACAACAACCACTTCGCCTCATGGACCGGGACCGCGCCGATCGACGCCTCGTCCGGGGACCACGTGCGGCATCGCTGTCCCGGGGCGGGAACCGTCAGATCAACCGGGTGCTGAACATCATGGCCACCGCGCAGCTGCGCAACCCCACTGAAGGACACGCCTTCTTCGACCGCACCAAAGCCCGCGGCAAGACCTCCAACGAGGCCATGCGTCTGCTCAAACGCAGACTGTCCGACATCGTGTTCCGCACCATGCTCGCCGACGCCGCACGGCAGATGACGACGGGCCCGGGAGGGCAACAGGGTGACGACTCTGACTCCAGCGCGGCCGGCTCACAACCCCACACCAGCTCTTCGGACAAGCCACTTCCCGGACCCGCCACCACCCACCCTAGAACCGCGCTCCCCGCCGCGTCTTGACACAGAGGGGAGCCAGATCCGGACGATCACTAATCTGGGGGAGGGCGCGACCTCGACACACGTGATACTGAGGCTTGCAGCCGAGGCACTCGGGTGAGTGACTAAGTGAGTGACAACCGCGGTGGAAATGGCGCCACAGACAAGGACGCACGTGGACTCAGAGCAGCACAAGCGACCTGCTCGTCCGCCCGGGCTTTCACGTTGACACAGAAGAGGTCACTGGTTCAAACCCAGTACCGCCCACCAGCACAGAGCAGCCCCCGACGGGCGTCTCCGCCGGTCGGGAGACTGTCCGAGTAACGGTGTAACTGGCCCAACGCGCTGACTGGTTCAGCGGGAAGGGTCGGATGATGACCGACACACTGGTGGGCGTGAGCCCGCTTGAGAGAGCAGCGAAGAAGTCGCT
>NZ_JBFRDT010000044.1:0-7844 GCF_052113925.1 Terrabacter sp. RAF57
AGTCCCGTGCGACCTGACGCTGCGGAACACCATCCGCAACCAGTCGCCGGATCAGAGCCCAATCCTCCACTGAGATCACCCATCCAATCTGTCTGGGTGGCCTCGTTTTCGACCGTCGCTATGGCCTCGTTTTCAAGCGTCGTCGACAGTGAAGGTCACGAGGCTGCATCTTGCCTACGGAGAGCCCTTCAAGGCAGACCAGGTCCCGAAGTATGTGGCTTCTGCGCAGAGGGCGGCGAGGCCGACTGCTCGGTTTCAAGGGATAGCTGGTGGTTGGCCAGGGGGCGCCGAGGACCTGTTATTGGGCGACCTCCTTGTGTGGCTCGAGGCGCCGCCGGGCAGAGACGTTGGAAAGGGTCACCCGCCTGAGGTTTTGGGCTTGATGGATGCCCCGTTGTTGATAACCGCTCTGCCGCAGCGGGCGGGGCGGGCGTCAAACTGGTTTTCGGCGGAGTACGACAAGGGACAATCGAACGGGCTGCCGGTGCCCGCGTTGTCCAGGGCGCAGCAGAGCCGGTTGTGGGCCGAGAGGTCGATCATGTTGACCAAGGTGGCTGACATTGACCGAGTCCTCGCGGCGTGGGGCCTGACTTCAGCGCCCAATCCTTCTGCACGCATTGCTGACCGTGAGGCCACCCTGCCCTTCTAATAAGTAGTCCCGGCCTGAGAAGGGCGAGCTCACGTTGGGCAGCCGCTGGCCCTAGCCTTCACTACCCCTCGCCGGAGGCAGTTGGAGGGCGAAGGCAAGGGCTAATGCACGGCGCGGAAGTCTCGGGAGCAACGCGAACCGCGGAGAACAATGGGATGCAGGCCTAGATCGCCGCGCACCTCCTTAACTGGTTTTAGGCGAATCCGAGCTCGGTTGGCGACGTCTTTTGCTAACCGCGCCTACTCGGTCACGTGCACGACGGACTGGGCGACGTCGTGGTTAGCGATCAGCCTGGCGTGTCCAACGGCGTCTGGTCGCTGGTGGTGGCATGCAGCGAAGCGTCCGGCCTCAAAGGCGCTCGGTCGCATCACGAGGACGGCTCAGGGGGTGCCCTCTCTCCCTTCTGTTAGCGCTTGGGTCGTCAGTCCGGCGGCGACCGTCAACGCCTCGGCGCGAATAGCCTCCAGTTCCTCGGAGAGAGCTGATCGGCGATCTTGCGCCGCAATGATGTCGTCGTGCACTTTGTCGATCTGCGCGTACGCACCGGTGAAGATCGGATCCACGTTGATGCGGACGTCTCGCAGCGCCTGGTCCACAATCTCTCCGGCCTGTCGCTGGACCTCATTCACCAGCGCCTTTCTGCGCGCCGCACGCCGCCGCTCGGCGTCCACCTGTGCCCGCTCTTGGGCGATGACCCCACCCACTTCGATGGCCACCGTGATGGCAACGCTGGCGACCTTGGCGGCTTGCCCGATCCGGTGGGCCACCCTGACGGCCTGCCATGGCTTGAACTTCGCGCCAAAGAAGTGCCCGACGTCGAGTACAACGCGGTGGCCGACGCTGCCTGAGGACCGGGCCATGTTGGCCGCCCCGGCGCCCCACTGGTCTTGGAAGATCCGCAACCAGGTTTTTGCCTCAGGCGCCCATGCGGGCACCGCCCCTGAAGCTCGGACCGAGTCCCGGGTGCGCCGCAGACGGACATCATCCGAGCGGGCGGTGACGTCGTGATCCGGGTCGCCTAGATCCAGAATCACTTTGGTGTGGGGGGCCGCCTCGATCTCCCGAACCTCCGAGGCGAGATCGTCGAACTGCAGTTCCAGGAGTCGGGTGGCCTCCTCTCCCAGCCGTTGCGCGGCACCGTTGAGGGCATTTGTCAGACGGGCCTCGTACTCCGCGATTAGGTCGTCGCGCTCGGGACTGTCCGGCTGGTCGTCCATCGCTTCGATGCTGTCGGCGAATGCCTCGGCCGCTTGGACGCTTTGGGTCAGGAACGCCGCGCGGAGGCTGTGCAGGTTGGCCTCGATCCGCTCTCGACGTGCCGTCAGGGCCGCTCTCTGTCGGGCAAGCAGGGACAACGCGGCCCGCTCGGCGGGGTCCGTGGCCGTTAGCGCCTCTGCCTCCATGGTGATGGCGCTGATGCTCTGTAACGGCTGCAGGTACCGTGCCAGGTCACCGGTGCTGGCGCTTATCTGGTTGATCTTGTCTCGCAGCACATTGAGGTGGGACAGGTCGAGATACGCCTCCCGTCGCCGAGTGTCGACCTCGTCTAAGCCGTCCAGGTAATCCCGGGCGTCGCACTCGACCAGCGGCACGTGAAGTGCTCCCTCGCCGAGGGCCTCGCGGACTGCGGCCTGACGCACACCGTCCGCGGCTGCCATCGTGTTGCACTTATTGAGGACGACAAGCGTTTGGTTCGCCTTGAGCAGGTCCTTTACGACGTGCCGCAGGTGGGTCACGCCCGCGTTGTCGAAGAGGTCAGGGGTGATCGTGAACAGCACCAGGTCGGCTGCCGTGAGCGCGGACTCGGCCAGCTCGTCGTGCCGGTCTACACCCGTCTGGACGCCCGGCGTGTCCACCAGGGTGACTAGGCCGTCCCAGTCATACTCGGTGACGACATCGGTGGCGATGTCGGAGTCAATGTGAACCGCTGCCGCGCCATCGGTCAGCGCCTTGATCAGCGACGACTTCCCGCTGCTGTACTGGCCCGTGAAGACCAGCCGTGGCCGGGCATGGGCCGTCGGGTCTACCCGCTCAGCGAGCTCCTTGGCTAGGGGGTGGTCGATTCCCGCCAGAGCCATCCGCAGCCGGTCGGCGAGCAGGCACGCTCGTTGTTGAACGGAGTGGTAGAGGATGTCGCTCACGTTCGAGGCTCCTGGTTGTCGCAGCTTACTGGATGGTGATCCGGTGCCGGCGTGACGATCCGGACCTGGCTGTTGGTGAAGAGGCTAAGCAGAGATGACCAGGTGTCCGTCAGGCCCGACGGGATCGGCTCCTCGATGTGGATGTTCGCCTGTCGATCGGTAAGCCGCAGTGTGCGGGGCGCCGCTGCGGACAGCCCGATGGCCAACGACAGAGCCTGGCCTGCCCGGACGCCGGGTTTGGCGGGCCCGGTGGCGAGCATCGGCTCGCAGCTTTCGTCGGGCGGGAACAGGGCGGCCTGTGAGAAGCCCGCACGCGTGTACTCGACCGCCGTGGCGCTGCCAGGTTCGCGCCGCGCCCGAAGGACCGCGTCGGCGAGCCCCGTGCGCCCGGACAACCTGAGCAGGGTGCGGGCGGTGGCGGCGTCGAGGTTCCCCACCGCCTCGTCGATCTCCGTCCCTACCTCGCGCCACCAGCGCTGGATGCTTCTTTGACCGGCAAGTGTGCCGCTCATCGTTTCGAACTGAGCGCGCACCGTCGACTGGGTCGCCTCTCTCATCTCCTCGCGCCACCGGTTGATCTCGGACTGGAGGTCGTCAAGGATCGGGTGAATCCGCGCCCCGAGCTCCGCGCGGCGCCGGCGCAGCACCTCCGCGCTACCCAGGAACAGCCTTGCCAGACCATCCTTGACGGGCCCGAGTGCGGCACCAACAAGGCCTCCGATCACACCGCCCACGACTGCTGTAACCGCCATCAGTGGCGGTCCGCCCTCGATCCCCAGAATCCCGCCGACTTTGCTGCCAAGCACGGCACCACCGACCCAGGCCGCTGCCCCGACGCCCAAACCCACGGCGGCCTGGCTGGCCCTGTTCATCCACACCGAGCCGAAGCCAGTGAACTCGCCCAGCGGCACATTCGGCGTCGGAAGGTTAGTCCAGTCGGACAACACAGTCGAGATCGTCGCCTCAAGGCCCGCAGTGAGATCTCGGTGGTGCCGGGCCGCGGCCTGCTCCATCTCGCTGTTCAGTGACGACATCTCCTCGCGCCACGCAGCGTTGAGGTCACCTTCCACGACCGCCGAGGCATGCCAGGATCGGCGGCATTCGATGATGCCGTCGAGTTCTGCGGCCAGGAGTTCGTGCTGACGATCGATCTGGCGGGCGACCCGCTGCGCGAGGTCCCCGACGAGCCCTTCGCCATGTTCGAGATGTGTTCCCAGTGTCTCCGTGGCGGTGTCCAGAGCTGCGAGATACCGGATGACGGGGTTGCGCACCCGATCCACTAAGGCGATCGCCCGTCGTTGGTCGGCGCGCCGGTCGCGCTCGTCCGCCAAGACCGCGAGCAGTTTCGCGACGTCTGAGTGCGCCCACATCAGCGCGGCGTCCGGGTGGTCCTGTGTGCCTTCGAACGCCGCCTGCGCATGTACGGTCACCACGCCGGCCGGCCGGGCGCCTGCTCTGGCGAGATGGCGCAGCACCGCGTTGAGGTCGCCCGCGACGTCACGGAAGGCGACCCGCGGGTCGTTTAGGAAGTCATTTCGTCGGATCGGGTGGAGCAGGTCGTAACGGCAGTTCAGCACCACCACCACAGGCTTGCCGTAAACCGCGATCAGTCGCAGTGCCTGCGCGGCCTCCTCCTGGAAGGAGTTGTTGCTGCCCACCCAGACGACGAGGTCAGCGTGTGGCACTTGCTCGAAGGCAAGCTGCCTGTCCTCATCCCCGTCGCGGGCGCCTACCCCAGGAGTGTCGACGATGGCGACGCCAGGAAGGCTCACGACGGGGCGGACGCACACATCGCGGGAGAATCGCTGGCGGCCATCTCCGATCCGCTCGCCACTGCCGGCCGACAGTGCCTCGATCAGGGTGCTCTTGCCCGCTTGGGTGCGCCCCATGAAGACCACCCGGAGGTCTCCGGTGCGTGCGTCATCTGCCGACTCCACCGCGGGCTCCGGGACCCCAACCAAGCAGGCGGCGGCCAGGTCGGCGAACGCCTCCGCGCCAGCCTGGCCCTGCTTAGCGATCTCCCCTCGGGCCCGAATGGCTCGGTCACCCGCGACCGCAGCGTCTTGGAGTTGTCCGACAGCCTTTCGCAGGTAAGGCCAAGGGTTTTGAGCCGGCGGCTCCGCTCCGAACCAGGAGTATCTGACACGTGTTGAGAAATCTCGCGCCTCAATCAATGGTCTGCGGCCTTCGCGTCTAGGGCCTCCGTCGCGGGCATGCGAGCATCGGCGAGATCTTCTGCGGGTATCTCGTAACAGAATGCCCAGCGCTCCCGTGGGGCGAGGTAAAAACCGACCAACTTGGGCCAAACTTACGATACTGCCCGGGATCTCCACCGACAGAGCCAGCCTTAGCCGACGCAGGTGCGCCAAGGCGGTCAGACGCCGCCGACGTGGGCGGTGAGGAAGTGGACGCCGTGGCGGTCGAGGTTGCCTCGGGCGCGGTCGTAGTGCTCGGTGGTGCACGGGTCGGCGTGGCGGGCGAGGATCTGCGCGTCGCGCAGGGGTACGCCGGCATCGAGGGCGTTGGTGATGGCGGCGTGCCGCAGCGAGTGCGGGCTGATGTGCCGCGGGATCCCGGCGGTCTTCGCGATCCGGGCGACCATCCGGTAGACGTCGCGCYGGTCGATCGGGTTGCCGGAGACCGGTCTCAGCGGCAGTGGGCCGTTCCGCGGCAGGCCTCCAGTGCGCCGAGGACAGGGACGGTGACGGGCATGGTGGCGGGCTTGTTGCCCTTGCCGACCAGGTGCAGCACACGATGTCCGCGGAGGGTGTCGGCGTAGTCCTCGATCCGCACGGCCGCGGCTTCCGAGGCGCGCAGGGCGTTGATCCCGAGCAGGTAGGCGAGGGCCCCGTGGTGGACGGTGATGGTTTGGGCGACTTGGAGGAACCGGATCAGCTCGAGCCGGTCCAGGCCCTGCGTTCGGGTCTCGTCGCGGTGGATCTTCGGCAGCCGGGCGTACACGGCTGGGTCGGCAGCGATGAGCCCTTCGCTGTGGGCGAAGCGGAAGTAGCCGCGGACGCCGTGCATCATTGTGACGACGGAGGAGTCCATCAGGCCCCGCCCGGCGAGGTGGCGGATGTACAGCCCCGACGTGGGCTCGCTGGATCCCGAGCAGGGTCGAGCCCGTTGGCCTCGCACCAGGCGAACCACTGGCGCGGCTGGAACGTGTACGGATCGTGGGTGTGCCCGGCGCAGCGGGCCAGGAACGACACGGCGGCGAGCTGGGCCTTGGACATAGTCGCGGGCTGGAACGGCAGCAGGACGCTGGTGCTGGTCATGGGGTCTCCTCTCGCGGCGAGATTGGCGAACGCCCCAGGCCCGTTCGCCGCCGACGCGGTCGGGGCATCAGGAGCGCATCGACCGTAGACCTCGCTCCACAGCTATGGCCGGTCTGGAGGCGGCGGAGTGACGCGGCGTCTGCCCTTACGTCTGCGACGTCGTGGGGCCTCGGTGCGTTCAAGTGGCGCTGCAGGGCGGGGCACGATCGTTATCTAATGTGATAACGTCTTTTTCATGGATGAGGATATCGGAGCCGTTGTGGAGGGACTTGGAGAGGCGCTGGCTGACAGCGGACTGACCCAAGCTGACTTCGCAGCTGCGCTGGGAACCTCTGCTTCGCGGCTCAGTGCATATCGGGCTGGGAAGACTGTGCCGTCAGCCGCGTTCTACCTGCGCGCGTTGCGGCTTGCAGCCAGCCTGAAGGCAGCGCGGGAGCGCGGGTGGATGACGCCGCAGTCTGCCGCTCGCGAGATTCACCGCGCGCTGCGCCAGGGCGACAAGCTATGGGCGCTGAAGATGACGCTTCAAGGCCGGGACCACCTGCGCGAGCTCCTCCGAACCAACGATGAGGCCAGTCGTGCTTGGACTGCAGCACCCCGGACCACCGGGGATCGCAAGTGGGATGCACTGTTGGCTGCGCTCACAGAGCACGAATTCGAGGAAGCCGACCGCGAGGCCCCGGCTTGGGCAGAGGCTCACGACAAGCGGCTTGATGAAAACAATGCGTGGGTCCTGCCGAGCCTTCTGCTCGATGAGGCGGAGGTCCGGGCGATTACGCCGGATTGGCTAGCAGATCATGGGATCTACGCAGCCGAGCGTGATCTGGTCACAGCGTGACCCTCGTCGAGTTCGAGCGGAGTGAGATTGAACGCCTGCTCGGCCTTCTCGACGTAAGACTGCAGAAGCGCGGAGTGCCGGCGAGCGTCTATGTGGTAGGTGGTGCCGCCATCGCAGTGACTGTTCATGATGCGCGGCGAACGATCGACATCGACGCGCTCGTCTCAGATCGGGTCGTTCTGGAAGAGGCTGAGCTTCTGGCTGAGTCGGAGGGAATTCCCCGGTCGTGGCTGAACGAGAATGCAAGACCTTGGGTTCCTCCCAGGCCCCTTTCCGCGACCGTTCCCCTCACGCGGCCAGGGCTCACCATTCATTGGGCGCCGGCTGATCACCTCCTCGCGATGAAATTGGTCTCCATGCGGCCTCAGGACGTCCCGGACATTGTCGCGTTGTCCAAGGAGGTCGGTCTCGGTACGGATGCAGCGGCATACGCCGATCTGCTTGAGCGCGTATACGAAGGGGAGGGAGTCCTCGAGCAGCTCCTGCAGGTGACCGACGGCGAGGTACGCGCCGAGGCGCTGCATCGCGGCAACGTTGCCGCGCGACTCGTCAGGGATGCAGAGGGGTAACGGGACAGCACTGCTTGATGGTGATGCCTCGTCATGGTCTTCTTCGTCATGCTTTTCCTGTTCCTCGCTCTCCGCGTCTTCTTCCGCGAAGACTCGCGGCGGAGCGAGGCGTTTGCTCACTTCGTGAGCAAACGCGGCATGAGTCCTGCATGCCCGGCGCGGAACGCTGCGCCAGCGTCGTAGGTCAGGAAGAAGACCTGTTGCGGTGAGTGGCGATAGGCGGCGGTAAGACTGTGAGGATCGCCAAGGCAGCCTGAAGGTGCTGGGCTGTGGTTGGTGACCGCGAGTGTGACCCCCGGAAAGACTGGCTTCGTGCCTTGTTGCGACCTGTCCGCTCGTGGTCACCGGTCCCGGCCCGGTTGGAGGAGC
>NZ_JBFRDT010000045.1:0-8728 GCF_052113925.1 Terrabacter sp. RAF57
GGGCCGCTGCACTAATTGACGACGACATCGCCGATCGGCGTTGAGGTGGTCAACGGGATTCGTTCGATTCGTTTGGAGAGTTCGAGGAAGCAGAGGGCGTAGGCACGCCGAGCCAATTGCATGTCAGCAGAGGTCGTCTGCTCGGCGCCCTGACTTGGGCCACTTTTGGCGCGTCGGTGGTGGGGCGAGTCGCTGACCTGCGGTGATGCCGGTGCGCCGGGGGGGTTTTGGGCACTAGCCGGGAGGCGTTTCGGCCTTTACGGTGGCCTTCGTGGCCCCGCACGTGCGCACCGTGAAGACGTCCTCGGGTGCGACCGCGGTGCAGATCGTGCACTCGAACCGGCGGGGGGCGCGCGATATCGAGCACATCGGGTCGGCGCACACGCCTGCCGACGTGGAGCTGCTCAAGGCGGTGGCTCGCCAGCGGCTCGCGGCCGGTCAGGGCGTGCTGGACCTACAGGTGCAGGCGCCCGCCGCGGGTGGCCAAGCGGCGGCCCTGCCACCGGGAACGCTGCCGATCACGTCCTCGCGGATGGGGCACCTGGGTGATGCCCTGGCTGGCGTGTTCGAGCGGCTCGGGTTGAACGAGGCCGGCGGACGGGACGCGGTGTTCCGGCAGCTGGTGCTGGCGCGGATCATCGAACCGAGCTCCAAGCTCGACTCGATCCGCGTGCTCGAAGAGGCCGGGCTGTCCGCGCCGTCGTACCGGACGATCAGAAGACGGCTGCCGGGGTACGCGAAAGACGAGTTCCGACAACGGATTTCGGCCGCCTGCGCTGCCCACGCCGGCCTCGGACCGGCAAGCCTGGTGCTCTATGACGTCAGCACGCTCTACTTCGAAACCGACCAGGGCGACGGGTTCCGCGAGCCGGGGTTCTCCAAGGAACGCCGCCTCGAACCACAGATCACGATCGGGCTGCTCACCGACCACTCGGGGTTCCCGCTGATGATCGAGGCGTTCGAGGGGAACAAGGCAGAGACGTTAACGATGATCCCGACGATCCGCTCGTTCATGGCCGCGCACGGCCTGCCGGACGTGACCGTCGTCGCCGACGCGGGCATGGTGTCCGAGGCCAACAAGAAGGCGATCGAGGACGCCGGCCTGTCGTTCATCATCGGCGCGAGGATCCCGACCGAGCCGTACGTCATCACCGCCTGGCGCAAGCGCCACCCCGGCCAGGAGATCCCGGACGGGCACGTCTTCACCCAGCCGTGGCCGGCCGGCCCCACCGACCAGCGGAAGGACCACACGTTCTACTACCAGTACAAGCACGACCGGGCCCGGCGCACCCTCAAGGGCATCGACGAGCAGGTCGCCAAGGCCGAACGCGCCGTCGCCGGCGCCACCCCGGTGAAGCGGAACCGGTTCGTCCAGCTCACCGGCGGCTCGAGGAGCGTGAACCGGGCCCTTGAGGCCAAGGCCCGCTCCCTCGCCGGGGTCAAGGGCTACGTGACGAACCTCGACCCGGCGATCGCGGACGCCGACTTCGTGATCGGCGCCTACCACCGGCTCTTCCAGATCGAGAAGTCGTTCCGGATGTCCAAGCACGACCTGCAAGCCAGGCCGATCTTCCACCACAAACGCGAGAGCATCGACGCGCACCTCACGGTCGTGTTCGCCGCCCTCGCCGTCGGCAAGTTCATCGAGGACGCGACCGGCTGGAGCATCAAGAAGTTCGTCCGCACCGCACGTCGCTACCGCACCATCGAGATCCAAGCCGGCGCCCACACCATCGCCGCCGCCGACCCGCTACCCGACGACCTCACCGAGGCGCTCCACGCCCTCCGCAGCACGAGGGAACCTGCGCACTAGTTTTGGCCCAAGTCAGGTCACACTCGCGGTCACCAACCACAGCCCAGCACCTTCAGGCCGCGTTGGCGATCCTCACAGTCCTTTCGCCGCGATCGAGGAAGCTAGTCTGAAAGTATGTTTCGGGCCGCTGCACTAATTGACGACGACATCGCCGATCGGCGTTGAGGTGGTCAACGGGATTCGTTCGATTCGTTTGGAGAGTTCGAGGAAGCAGAGGGCGTAGGCACGCCGAGCCAATTGCATGTCAGCAGAGGTCGTCTGCTCGGCGCCCGCATGAGCTCCTTGCTTCGGCTTACCAAGGTCGTCTTCACTGCACCGTAATTATCAGTGAGAAGCATCTCAAAAGCGGTTGATAGCGCCACCCTGCCGGTCCAGTCATCGGCCGAATTGGCAAATGATCGGCGAAACATCTGCAACGAGCTGAATAGCCGATTGACCGTCCTGCCCGGAGCGTCGAACTTCTTGCCGGAAACTTTGAGCTTCAACTGTCGGCGGTAGAGCTTTTCGACCTGGGCCTGCATTTCGTCGCCGAGCGCGGCCTGTCGACGCCAATAGGCCGGATCGATTTCGAAGCCGAGGGCAGACAACTCGGAGACTTCCACGCGGCCGCCGTGAATGGGTACGCAGTCACCGGCGAGCTCGGTCTTTTGAGCGGGTGCGTCGTACAGCGCGAGGTAGTGGCGAATGTCGAGCGTTTCCCTGTTGTTGATCCGTGAGGACGACGTCAAGAACCCGGCGCGGTTAGTCGTAGCTGGCTGCAGCGCGGCTAGGAGCGAGAGCAGGCCAATCACTGACTGCACCCGGTTCATCAGCAGATGTTCGTTGGCATAGTAACTCCCCGGGAGGTGGTTCGCCCGGACCATCAGCAGAGGGTTCCGTTCGAGCCATTCGGCACTCCGGCTCAGGCGCCAGTGCTTGAGGAGGTCGCCGGGAAGTGCCTTTTTCACTCCAAGTTGTGCCGCCGCTCTCTGCAACTGGCCGAAGGTGCGGCCCATGTCGTTGCTTTGTGGAAAGAGTGCGTAACCACTGCCCGGGTTGACGATCGTCAGCTGACCCCGGCGCAAGGGGTAAAGAAGGCCGGCGCTCAAGACTCCAAAGGAGTGGACGGGAAAGACGATGAGTCCGGGGCGATTCATGTGACCGTCCCGAATTCGGGTTAGGCACTCGAGGATGAGATCGACGACGCTGTTGTCCTGGGCGCCGTAGAACGCGAGTTCATCAATGATTTCGATGCCAATGAAGATTTCTCTGCTCCAGAGCGCTTTTACGATTGCGCTGCGGACCTGGGTAAAATGGTAGACGAGCCCCTTCGCCTTGGCGATGTCATCTGAGGTGGCCGTGCTTGGCGCATACTCGGCGTCGCTGTACATGGCCAGCACGTCGACGCTCGGGTAGGTCTGCAGTTCGGCGCGGTTGCGCATCAGGTATGCCGCGGACTTCTCCGGACTCTTTTTACCCTTGCCCCGAATCTCGTCAGCGAGACCGGCCACGGCAGGAAGTCGCTTCATGAGGCCTCCTTGGCCGCTGCTGGGATGCCGGCCACTCTCCCATCCCACCACGCGAGGATCAACATGGCTCACCGACCCGTTAGGGGGAAACTGCCGCTACCTGCTGGACGATTTTTTAGGAAGTCGTGTATCCGCCACTGCGCACGGAACGCCGGAGGCCGCACCAACACGTGGATGCGTCACTCCGCCGCGTGATGGGCTCCCTGAGGCCTTCACGCAGTGGCGCGTGCCCGACCACGTCAAGGACGGTCGTCCATGGAATGGAACGGGTCGCCGGCAACGTCACCCCGCGGGTCGGTCACCGGTGCACGGTGATGCTTGCGCCCTTCTGACGGTTGCACGGACCGCACAGCACCTGCAGATTATCCGGCGAGCTGGAGCCACCCATCGCCACGGGGATTATGTGGTCGAACTGCAACTCGACCGTCGCGCCGCAATGGCGGCACGCAGCTTGGTCACGGGTCCAGACAAAGTGTTTCACGTCGTCAGGAATGGCCGCTCGGAAGGGCGCAGATCGCGGGGCGCTGCCCATCGCGACGATCTGCTGCGCTCGGTCGATGCGCTGAGCGTGGCGCTGCTGCCGAGTCACGATCAAGGCATAGACCGCCGCGCCGGCCAGTCCTTCGTTCTCCGAGTAGAACTGGTCTTGGAACCACCAATACGTCCGGTTCTTCACCGCTGCCAGCCGAACAGGGTGCTGCCGCTGCTGCGTGGCGTAATCCGCCCACTGAGTCTTGTGCAACTTGCTGATCCGCACAGCGGTCCGCACGCCGATCTGCAGCGTGACCCAGCCCTTCCCCGTGAAGAGTCCCGGGGCGAAAAGCAGTTGGACGTTGTCGTGCTTCCTGAGCATTGCCCGAAGGTCCCCTGTCACTTCTGTCGTATCTTCTCGACGCGAAGATACGACGCGGGGACACCTCTCGCTCCCGATTCACCACATTTCGTGCCAGCATGCCGACCTCAGACGACTGATCACCGGCGTACTGGTCGAGTCCGCCCCCCGCGCCGCTGAGGACTGGTCCTCACCTAGGCCATTCCGCCGCTAGCGCCCTCGTGCCCGTAGCTTCGACCCCCTGCTCAAGGCACCCGCAACCTCACCTCCCGCTTAGGCTCCGATCATGCAGCCGATACCGCTTGCTTCACTTCTGCCGGCGGGTTTCGACCCCACAACCTGCAAGCTGCACTGCGCGGTCTTCAACGGGGAGAACTACCCCATCGACGTTCTGGCCAACGACCCGGAGGAGTGGCAGCGCTGGAACTCGTGGCGTGGCGACAAGAACGACTTCAACCGGCAGTTCATCTTCTCCCTCGCCCAGGATCGCCATGATCCGGCCCTGTGGCTCTTCGGCGGAATCTGGCAGGTGACCGCCCGGCGTCCTGATCCAAGGACCTTCTCCTACGATGTCGTCCCTCGTCACGACCTGATGGGCCCTTTCGTGCGCCGCCTCTACATCAGGCTGCACCTGGCCGGGCGTCAGCGACGGCGGACGATGGAGTCTTGTCTTGACGAGATGGCCGTGGCCTCGATCCTCGAAGAGGCATTCGTGGGTGACCCCTTCCCCGGCCACGACCGAATCAACCACACGCTCGCCGACCTCCAGGTGATCGTCCGCCAACAGCGCCCCGACTGGCGGATCGCCCTCGAGCACATGAAGGGCGTCTACGTCATCCACGACCAAACGACCGGCGCCCGGTACGTCGGATCGGCCTACGGCGACACCGGCATCTGGCAGCGCTGGAGCACGTACACCGCGACTCTCCACGGAAACAACGTCGGCCTCGAGGAATTGCTCCAGGACAAGGGCGAGGACCACTTCCGCCTGAACATGAAGTTCGCGCTGCTCGAGTTCTGGTCGATGCGCACGGCCGACGCGCACGTCCTGCAACGGGAGTCATATTGGAAGGAAGTCTTCAACGCGCGCTTGCTTGGCCACAACAAGAACTGACTCCGCTCACATCGAGCCAGCCGCCATCGCCATGTGCGCCGAGTCCGATGCAGTTCGCCAGGCCGGCGACTGCCCCCTTCCGCCGCCTGTCGGACCTACCCTTGCGATCCCTCACGCACGTCCCGATGGAGCTTACGACGTGAGCTCGTCCGCACTCACCCACCCGGCTGGGCCGCAACAAAGCACCGGTGCGATAGGACTTGCCTCCCCATGCAGTACCGGATTCGCGCCCGGGAGTCCTCGGCTACAAGCATCGTGGCTTGGCCGCCCGGGATCGAACACGGTCCAGTTCCGCCTCGGCCGCGGCAACCGCCCTTGGACCGCCGCCGTTCACGTAGTCCGCGACATCACCACCATGCAGTAGGCCTAGGGATTCCAGATGCTGCAAGACGATGCTGGCCGCCTCGAACGGCGGAGCCAGCGTATGGGCGGGAATGTCATAAAAGGGGTCCAGGAGATCGAGCGGTTTCTCTCGTACACGCACCGCCTTCCACCCAGAAGATCTCAGTTTCTCTGACTTCGCGCGATCCCTGGCAACCGTATTCGCATGCCAGTAGGAACCGTCGAACTCGATCACCAGCTGTAGCGCGTCGATTCTGATGTCTACGTCGACCCTCCCCTGGGCACCAAGATCGATTCGGTGTTGGTGCGTCGGGAAGTCGAGGACGGAAGCGAGCTCGTGGCTCAGGCGAATCTGCTGGGCACTGGTCCCGGGCATCGTGCAGTCTGGGCAGCCCGTGCTCCCGCTCAGACGATTGTTTGGCTGCGCTTGCCACCTGTGGTGGGCAGGCTCGATCGGGCATCGCCACCAGAAGAAGCGGTCGTTGCTTGACGCGAAGACGAGATCCGGGGTGATGCCATTCGCTTCTACATCAAACTCCTCAGCCAACCGCGGCGCCTTTTCTGCGAGAGACAATCGACGGGCGAGTCGTTTGCTGGAGCAATAGGGGCACCGGGCGCCGGCGGTCCGCTTTGACACCGGAGCGGGCCACTTATCTTCCGCGTGCATGCTGCAGCACCAGTGCGCCTGGTCGCTTGCTCCGCGCGTGAGTTTGCATGGGTCCAAGCCCAAAGCCGTGTTTTCCACCCAATCCCACTCCTGGAGCAAGTGCGGGTACAAGGTCAAGTTGTTAGTGCTGCTCGCCTCTCGGCCCGCGCACATGCGGCAGCCTGAGCCCTTCCCGTAGCGGTTGTTAGGACTCGCCCTCCACCGGTGGTCGCTAGCGACAGGACATGACCACCAGTAACGTCGATTGTCCTGCGGCGAGACCTCGAACGGCGACAGAGAATCGTTCGCCGCGTAATCCCATTCTTCGGCCAGCCAAGGGGCAACGGCGCCAAGGCTCCGATCCCTAAAAACCACCTTGCCCGTACAGATGGAGCACCTCGAGCCACCTCGCGCGTTGGTCAATGTGTTGGGCGGCGCACACCAAGTGTGTCCACCGTCTGGACATCTCCATACAGCTAGCGCAGTCGAGGACCCCGCATAGATCTCGTCGGCAGCGAACCCTGACAGCTCCTCGTCGAACAGCTCAGCCACGTCTGGCCTTTTGTGCGCCAAGGACTTCGACAAGGGCGGGTGTGCCTGGGGTGTGCCAACATGCCTCTCGCAGGACCCGTCCTGCGCGATACACCCGCTGGTTCTAACAAATCGTGCCCAATCGTCTCGGCCGACATTTGATGGGCGTCCCAATCCAACTTCTCCTAACGTTGCCAAGCGTCTGGCGGTTCGAGGTCGGCTCCGGATGAGACCTTAGTTCTGAACCGCCCCGGGATGTCGGGAGACTCCAAACCTTGGGAAGGTTGGAGTCATGCCGGGGAACACGTCCAGGAGGTACCCGCCTGAGCTGAAGGCTCGGGCGGTGAGGATGTTCGAGGAGATCCGGGCCGATCACGCCACGGACTGGGAGGCGATGACCAAGGTCGCGCAGCTGCTCGGGGTGAACACCGCAGAGACGGTGCGCAAATGGGTGCGGCAGGCTCAGGTCGATGAGGGTGCCCGGCCGGGCGTCACGAGCGAGGAGTCGGCCGAGGTGAAGCGCCTGAAGCGGGAGAACGCCGAGCTGCGCCGGGCGAACTCGATCCTGAAGGCGGCCGCGGCTTTCTTCGGAGCCGAGCTCGACCGGCCCTCCCGCTGATCGTGGAGTTCATCCGCGAGCACGCCGACCGCCGCGAGGAGCGGGACAACGGTGGTCTGCGCTGGGGTGTCGAGCCGATCTGCGCCGTGCTGAGCGAGCACGGGCTGCCGATCGCCCGTCGACGTACTACGCACACGTGAACCGGGCCGCGACCGCGCGTGAGCATCGGGATGCGCTGCTGCTGAACGAGATCCGTCGCGTCCACGCCGGCAACTACGGCGTGTACGGGGCCCGCAAGGTGTGGTTGGCGCTGAACCGCGAAGGCATCCCGGTAGCCCGGTGCACGGTCGAGCGGCTGATGCGCGAGGACGGGCTGAGGGGCGCGGTCCGGGGCAAGGTCAAGCGCACCACGATCGCCCACCCGGCCGGCCCCCGCGCCCGTGACCTGGTCCGGCGTGACTTTGCCCCGCTGGCTCCGAACCGGCTCTGGGTCGCGGACATCACCTACGTCTCGAGCTGGAGCGGCTGGGTGTACGTCGCGTTCGTCATCGACGCGTTCGCCCGCCGGATCATTGGGTGGCGGTGCGGGTCGAGCATGTCCACCCAGCTGGTCCTGGACGCTCTCGAGCAGGCCGTCTGGACCCGGGAACGCGAGGGTCGTTCACTCGATTCCGTCGTGGCGCATACCGATCGTGGGTCGCAGTACACGGCGATCCGGTACACCGAGCGGCTCGCTGAGGCCAACATCGCCGCGTCGGTGGGTTCGGTCGGCTCGTCCTATGACAACGCGTTGGCCGAGTCGATCAACGGCCTGTACAAGACCGAGTTGATCAAGCCACGCAGCCCGTGGCGCACCCTGGACCTCGTCGAGATCGCGACCGCGGAGTGGGTCGACTGGTTCAACTACCGCCGCCTCTACGAGTACTGCGGCGACCTCCCACCGGCCGACCTCGAGACCGCCTACTACGCTCAAAACCGGGCCCAGCAGGAGCTGGAGCTCTCAAACCACTGAGTCTCCCGACTCACCGGGGCGGTTCAACAAGTCATCCGAGTTTCCGCGTTTGTCAAGCGTGTAAGGCGCTCACGGACCCCAGCGACCCAAGACGCGGCTAGCCATAGTGATCAGGTCTGCTGCTCTAGCGCGTAGCAGCCCTGCTGGTGGACTAACCCGGGAGGCGACCCGCCCGCCCACACCGAACCCGGGTCCATCTCAGGGTCCTGGGGGCAAACCGGTTGCGACGCTCCTATGCTTCGTCAAGCACCTGTCGTGGTGTTTTCGAGTAGGCGATAGAGGTCGCGGGCGACGTAGCGGGCTAGGCAGCGTTTGATCTCTCGGCCGGTCTTGCCTTCGGCAGTACGGCGAGCGACGTAGTCGCGGGTGGC
>NZ_JBFRDT010000046.1:0-5703 GCF_052113925.1 Terrabacter sp. RAF57
ACCCTAAAGGGCGCCAGCTACCGGCTACGCAACCGAGGAATCGACACCCTGCCCAGCATCAGAACCCAAGACCCGGCAGACTAGAACCGACAAACCGGTGGCCTCGTTTTCGACCGTCGGAACGGCCTCGTTTTCGAGCGGCGTCGACACTTCACCGGCAGTACTGAATGCGGGCGTCGTTCGTGGTCGCTTCGTCGCCGCGCGCCACCACCACCCGTGCGTGCGGTGCCGAATAGCCCCCGCTTGGCGCGCAACCAAGGCGCGTCGACCTCCACGGACACATCGGCCAAGCTGTTCAGAAACGTCAGCGCTTGATTCCGCGTCTCGGGGTCAGTTCCGATCCACAATGCCTCTTGGACTCGATTCGCCCGCTGTGACAGGTTCGTCGACCCGATGGCCGTCCACCGCCCAGCCACTACAACCTTCGCGTGCAACTCCTCGCAGTGCAGCACCTCAACACCCGCCCGAGCCCACTTCTCCAAAACCCGCGGGTCGGTGCCGCCAGACGCGATCGTTGCGTCGAGGCAATTCACATAGATGCGGTCGCCGGCCTTCAGTTCCAGCCCCGTAGGGTCGGTGATGTAGGCGATCGCAGCCGTCAACTTGGCCTTCTTCGGAAGCGTCGCTATCAGCCTCGCGAGCGCGCCGGGTCCGGAGATAACCTTCGAGGTCGCAACCACCACAGTCCTCCTGCTCGTCGGCGCTCCCGTACGAACGTACTGGCATTCGAGGCGTTCGAGGGGCCATAACCCAGCGGGAAACGCTCAAGCCCCGAGCCAAGACTCCTGAACGGACGCGTAGGCCACCGATCCATCGGAGCGCACGGCAACGCGTCATCCCGCCGCGAGGTAGCTAACCCGCCTTGATGACGCGCCCGGCCTTTCGGTTAGCAAAAGGTCGGCCGCCCCAGTCGGAGACGAACTGCGAGATGAGTTTCGGACTCGACGTCCTCAGCGACCGCGTTGTGCGTCTCGCGCCACGCAACGAGCAGGGTCTCACTGTCGACCAACTGCCAAAGGTATCTGCCGCCCCAGTGCCCGACCGGCTCCCCCGCACCATGCCTGCGGTACTCGTCGAGGCGCTTCGCCAGACCACGCCGGCCGGATGCTCCGGTATTCGCCTTGCCGATGTAGAGAACCTGCGCTCCTGGTATCCAAGCCTTTTCCAAGTCTCCAAGGGTACTGAGGGATCTTTGCCCTTGAACCACCCGGCAGGGCTGGCACCAAGAAACGCCGGGTCATCCACTCTCTCCCGAAGCACGACGTAGACCCCCGGCCCTCGGGGCACGGAGGACGAGGGCAGCACAGCGAATGGCACGAAGCCTTTGAATCCCGCCTCGACCAGCCTGTCGCGCGTCCAGTCCATCGGGCCAGTTTGCATCAGGGCCAGGCCCGATGTGTCAGCGAGGGGACGAGGGTCTTTCCGCCGCGTTTATCCGCCGCGGGCCGGCAGCCCGTCAAGAGGTGTGCGAGGACTGCTGCTGCAGGAGCGGCAGTAGGACTTCGAGTAACTCTTGCGTCTTCTCTCGCACGTACCAGGCCATAAGGTCTCGCCCGGCATTCGGGAAAAGCAGGAAGCCCAGAACGAGCGCCCAGCCCACCGCCCTCTTCCATCGCCGCGATAACAGTTCCGGCGCCGCTTCGATGACATCGATCCACCCCATACTATGATGATGCCAATGACCTGTGACAATGGCTCCTGTACGTCGGTGAGTGCCTAGGAGCGATCGTGCGTGCGGTGCTGCGGCCGCGTCACCCGGCCGCGAGGCAGCTAACTCGCCTTGATGACGCGCCCGGCCTTCCGGTTAGCAAACGGACGGCCGCCCCAGTCGGAGACGAACTGCGAGATGAGTTCGGACTCGACGTCCTCCGCGTCCGCGTTGGGCGTCTGGCGCCACGCAACGACCAAGGACCCACTGTCGACCGACTGCCAAAGAAACCTGCCGCCCCAGTGCCCGACTGGCTCCCCGGCACCATGCCTGCGGTACTCGTCGAGGCGCTTCGCGAGACCGCGCCGGCCGGACGCTCCAGGCTCGCCTTACCGATGTAGAGAACCTGCGCTCCTGGCACCCAAGCCTGTTCCAAAGTCTCCACGGACACCGACGGATCCTTGCCCTTGAACCACCCGGCAGGGCTGGTCTCAAGAAACGCCGGGTCATCCACCCGCTCCCGAAGCACGACGTAGACCCCGGGCCCTCGGGGCACGGCGGACGAGGGCAACACAGCGAATGGCACGAAGCCTTCGAATCCCGCCTCGACGAGCCCCTCGCGCGTCCAGTCCATCGGGCCAGTTTGCATCACAGCCCGTCCCGGTGTGACCGCGACGGGACGAGCATCTTTCCGCCGACTGCAGGCGGGCCGAAACGCTGGCATGTGGCTAGCGTCGATAGGTCCATACGCCTGGCCGCCAGCGGCGTGCAGGGTCTAGGTCAGTGAAGCATCGCCGCGCGAGGTGACTTCATGTCCGGCCCGTCCACCCTTCTACCGTTCCAGCCCGCGACCATGTCCAGGGCCCAACTCGCCGCCGTGTCCTTCCTGGCGCGCTACGCCGGGCGCACCCACTCCCTCTACGCGTTCCAGCTGCGGGAGTGGTTCGCCTGGTGCGAGATCAGCGGGCTCGACCCGCTCCTCGGAATCCAGCGAGCACACATCGAGCTCTACATCCGTCACCTAGGCGAGCGGGGCCTGATGGACTCCTCCGTCGTCACCATGATGCACGCCGTCCGCGGCTACTTCCGCTTCGCCCACATCGATGGCCTCATCACGGCCGACCCAGCCGTCTATGCGCGGCTACCCAAGATTCACCGCGACGAGTCCCGCACCCAAGGACTGGACCGCCTCGAGCTGATCCGTTTCCTCCAAGTCGCCCAAACCATCACCGTCCACCACGGCGCCCTCGCCTACCTGCTCGGCATCAACGCCCTCCGCGCCTCAGAAGCGGCGGCGGTGCGGATCGAGGACTACGCCGACACCCTCCGCGTCCTGCACGTGATCGGCAAAGGCAACAAGCCCGCCACCATGCCGGTGACCGTCCCCGTACTCCGGGCACTCGAGGCCTGCCGCGGCCAGCGCACATCGGGACACCTGGTGCTGCGGCCGGTCTCCGGCAAGCCGATCGACCGACGCGACGTCTACCGAATGGTCGCCCGCATCGCGAAGACCGCCGGCATCCCGCGGCACATCAGCCCGCACTCGCTACGGCACGCCGCCATCACCAACGCCCTCGACGCCGGCGTCCCGCTCCGCGACGCGCAGATCCTGGCAAGGCACGCCGACCCGCGCACCACCGAGCACTACGACCGCGCTCGCGGCAATCTCGACCGGCATGGCGTCCACTTCCTCACCGCATACGTAGCCGGTGTCTAGAGACATCGGGCCTCCCGACGTTTGTCCGCCGCGATCGCGCACAGCTCGGGCTCTATAGGCACTCAGGACCGTTCGATCATGGGCCGACGGCGTGGGCGGATTATTGCGGTGGCTTAGTAGCCGCCCCCGCCGCCGCCACCACCGCCACCACCGCCACCGCCACCGCCACCGCCACCGCTGTAGACGATCACGAGAACGACCACCACGACAGCCACTGCAACGAGTCCCGCGATCACCCATCGCTTGGCTAGCACCCTGATCACCTCTCCCATCGGGCGTCAACCTTTCAGGGTTGGCCCCCATATGGCGACGCACCGCGCCCATGCACGGTTCAACCGGGGGACGTGACATCGCCCGCTCGACCTAGGAGCGGAGGCCCCGTCCTAGAAGGTCCGTGGATGCCGAGGCGGCTGAGTCACCTCGCCGCCTGCGGACCGCACCGGGAGCCGGCACTGGCCCCGGCAGATCCCGGGTCGCTGATGCGGTGGGCGCCGTAGCCTCGGGAGGTGCGCACGACCCGAGTAGTCCGAACCCGCTTGGGGGCGGTGGAGGTGCTGGATTCACCCGGCGACAAGCGGCCGGTGCTCTTCTTTCCGGGAGGGCACTGCTCTGCGGCCGTCGACTGCGGATGGAGTCTCTACACCGCGATCGGGCACGGAGTCGTGTCGTTCTCGCGCCCGGGATATGGCCGCACCGACGTGGGGCGCCTCACCGCCGCAGAGTTCGTCCCTGCCGTCGCCCAGTGCTGTGAGGTGTTGGGGATCGACCAGACGGCAGGCGTTGTCGGCGTGTCCTTCGGCGGCATGCAGGCCCTTCACGTTGCGGTCGCGCTGCCCACTCTGGCGCCTCGTTTGGCCCTGCACAGTTGCGCTCGCTCGTCGCCGACGACACAGGCCAGGGCAATCGGCTTTACCAGAACTATCTCGGCATGAGAGACCGTGCGACGGCGCCGATGCCCACTCGATTCGCGGCCACGACGTACTACTTCTCTGTGAAGCTGAAGGGCGGCGACAACTCCGCAGGGAAGAAGCGGCCCTTCGACGCCTTGCGGATCGCATGGCACGACTACCCCGGGGAATGGTTCGAAGAGTCGCCGGCCAACGAGGAGGAGGCTGGTCGCCGTGTAAACACCTTCCGGTCCTTGCTGCGGTCCGACGTGGCGCTCTTCCTGGTCGATGGTCAGAAGTTGCTCGACTACCGCGGGGAGGAAGAGCGGTACCTTAAGTCGCTGCTGACGAATTTCCGCCAAGGCCTGCTGCGTTTGAAGGAAGAATTGCTGGCCGAGGAAGACCGTCTGGTCGAGTTCCCGCGCATCTGGGTCCTGGCACTCTCCAAGGCCGATCTCTTCCCAGACTGGGACATCCACTCGTTCCGCGACCTCGTAATCGGCAAGGCCGCAGAGCACATTGAGGCCCTGCGCGCGACGCTCCAAGCTCTGGTGGAGACACCCGAAGCGCTGTCAGTCGGCGAAGACTTCATGCTGCTCTCCTCGGCCAAATTTGAGCTTTCCTCGGCCACCCCTGACCCGGTGCAGATCGACGTGACGCAGCGGGTCGGACTCGACCTGATCCTGCCCGTGGCCTCGTTGCTCCCCCTTGAGCGCCGAGTCCAGTGGAACGAGCGCATGGAGATCCCCAGGAAAGTACTGGAGACACTTGCTGACGGTGCCGAGACGCTGGCCGTGGCCCTGACCGCCGGCAAGTCGATCGGCGTCGACAGACTGCTGGCCAAGTTGCCCGCGGTCGGGCCCCTCGCGAGCAAGGCAGCGCTCCCGGCCCTGATCGCGGCCGCCAAGATGGGTGGGTCGCAGCTCAAGCAAGTGAACGCCCAGGCCCGGGAGAATCACGACTACCTAAGTGCCACGCTGACGCAGTTCAAGCTGGACCTCGACCAGGGCGTCACGGATCGGCGGCTAGTCCGGAGCCGGAAGTGAGCCCTGAGCCTGGGCCGCCCGAGGGGCTCATCTGGGCTACCCGCGGACGTTCCTGGGGATTCCGCTTCCTTCTCGACGGGCGCCTGTCCGACCCGCTTTCCGTCTACGAAGAGCTCTTTGCGAACTTAGAGGACGAGCCGGCGACCTATTGCCGCGCCGCTGAGAGGCTCGCTCTGCGCTTTCCCGATCCATTGGGCCGCAGAGATGCAGCAGGTCGAGTGATTCCGCACGAATTTGTCGTGTTAGGGGACCTAGCTGTACTGACCGGGCACGTTGGTTGAGGGAATGCGACTCATCGCTCTGAGCTGCTGACGTGGGAGGGCCTCCCGCGGTGGAGTGGAACTGCTCAAGGTTCACTTCGCCAAACAGGAGGCCCTCGTGTCCCACGCTAACGCTGCCCTCACC
>NZ_JBFRDT010000047.1:0-5334 GCF_052113925.1 Terrabacter sp. RAF57
CTCATGTATCCAGCGCGGCCGGCTCGAACCCGCTCACCAGCGCTTCGGATCAGCCACTTCCCGGACCCGCGCCAACGACGCTACGCCGCACAGCCACCACGCGGAAGACCCACCTCCACGCGACCGGTTGACAACAGAAGGGAGCCGGTGTGACGCGGGTCCCCGAGCTCGCGCAAACGTCCTTCTTGCACGGTTGTCGGCGTCGGATCAGTTGTTGTGAGGACGAATGTGGCCGTGGGCCGTCTGACGCCGACGGTCAGCCGCTGCGCCCGCCCGCTCGCGCC
The DNA here is from genome assembly GCF_052113925.1 of Terrabacter sp. RAF57. NCBI lineage: Bacteria > Bacillati > Actinomycetota > Actinomycetes > Micrococcales > Intrasporangiaceae > Terrabacter > Terrabacter sp. RAF57. The sequence goes on from NZ_JBFRDT010000047.1 coordinate 285, forward strand.
AGGACGGAGACGCCTCCGCGTCGACGAGCTACGTGGTCATCGACGGCATCGAGTAACGCCTCGATAGCCACGCGGAGTTCTTCCAATCTTCGGAGAGTCCCCTCACCGAGGTCCTCGATAACGGTGGCGTTCCTCAAAGCATCCAATGCGCTCTGAATGCCGAGACCCTCTGCGAGCCCGTCCGACAGCAGACGCTCAAACTCCACAACGGAAATCGTGTCCGCGAAACCACCAGCACCCTCACGCCAGACGACCACCGCTTGCCCGAGCGCGGTCTGCGTCGTACGGAAGAAGCACCACGGATCCAAGCCCAACGCGTCCGAGGCGAGCACCTTACGGGCTTGCCGCGCTGCAGCAACAATGCCTGGGTCGCCAGCAAGGTGGGTGAACCGCAAGAGCTGCTGTTCCCACGCGAAGAAGCGAGCGAGAAGGAACATTGTCTCGCCGGCATACCTACCTCGCGGGTCCTGGGCACGCAACGGCATCAAACCGTTGTTATGTAGCAGGTTGTAGAGCCTGCTCTGCAGGTCTTCAGCTGCCGTCACGAAAGGCAGCAAATAGAGCGCGTCCGTAAGTTCAGCTTTCTGTTGGCGGTCGGCTCTCCGTTCCCCAGACCATCGCAACACTGCCCACCCGCCAGTCGCGGCGGCGATGAGTATGGTGACGCCTACACCGGCCCAATCCGCATCCATGTCGCGATCATCGCGCAGTTCCCGGGTGGGAAGACGGCGACATACCGGTCGCCGCCCGGTCGGCCGGGACCGGTCGAGGACTCAGCACTGCGGATGGCCGTACACGGGTGACCGAGAGTGACATCCCTCAGCCGACCGTCGCAGTCCTCGCCCGCCTCGCGGTGAAGTGACGCACCGACGGCAGGCGATCTGGGGGGTGGTTTGGCCCAGGATCGCGCGCCGGGCGCGATACTCGTTGAGTGGTGGCAACGGCAGACCTGCAATCCGCTAGCGAGGTGAACCGTGAGCTGACTGGCCTCCTCGCGACCGCGGGGGAGTGGTTGGGGTTCACGGTAGTTCTCGAGTACCCGGTTCGAGGCGGAAGGCTCGATGTCGTCTGGACCTGGACGCCGCCGGTCCCATTTCCTGGGCTGGAACTTGCCGTGCCTGTTGCGGGGTTCGAAATCGAGTCCAGTTGGCGAACCCGCAAGCACGTCAAAGGCGACCTGTTGAACTTGCAGGATGCTGGCGTGTCGTTGGGGGTCATCGTCCTCGCGGGGGACACCCAGAAAGACGAGGGGTTGCGCACGTTCACCAGCCAGCTGGTCGACCGCCCGGGGGCCAACATCTTGGTTTGGACTGCGGAGGACGTCCGAACGCTTGCTAGGGCGCCCATGCTCACTGGCAGTCTCGCCGTCCCGGTTCAGGAACCTGAGCAACCGACCGAAGACGTGGGGCCACTGGATGTCGAGCGGGACACGAGCGGGAGCGTCTTTCCCCTGAAGCAGGGCTCGGCGCTGGCCACGATCTCGCACTCCGGAAAGTACGCGGCTCTCCATCGCTGGCTTATTGCTCGCCAGGAGGACTCGCTGTCGGTCACTTTCGATGAGTTGGAAGAGCTCCTGGGCTTCCCGTTACCGACCTCGTGCCGGCATCATGTTGCGCATTGGCACAGCTATGAGGGAAGTGCCGTGGCGCGCGCCATCATCGACGCAGGATGGAAGGCGAGCCGCGTTAGCCTCGCAAACGAGACGCTCACCCTCGCTCGCGTTAAGGGTTGACCTGCCGAGTCAGGTCGTGATGCGGTGGATTGACCGTGGTCAGGTCCGCCCAGTGGCGAAAGCAGCTGGCACGTTCGCGCGGGCACTCACTGAAGCCGGACTTCGCCGCCGGGGTGTCCATGGAGTGGCGCGACCGGGCATTCGCGTTGGGTGGGATCCCCGGAAATGCGGAACGGGTCAACTGGTCCCTCCTGTTGGCTTACCCTTCGTGCGACGAGGCGATTAGCGCTGCGCGAGAGGGGTCAGCGTGTCGACATGGCGGTGGCGAAGGGCGGCCAGCGTTGCTGCGGGTATCGCGAGCTTGGCTGCGCTGGCAGGCTGCAATTTCGCCGCATCGCCGACTGCGCCGGCACCCATTGGCGCGTCACCGAAGGTTGTCCAGGCGAAGCAGGGATTCGAGGCCACCTTTCGCAGCGTTAACAGCGGGGTTGCCCGAGTGGACGTCACCACGTGCGATGGGCGCGCGCACGGGACAGGTTTTCTGGTCGGCCAGCAACTGTTGCTCACTAATGAGCACGTCATTGATGGCTGGACGGAACTCCTCGTCGAACTAGGCGAGGACGGCCAAGCCGGGACGGCGCGGGGAACCGTTGTGGGCCTTGACTCTCGCCAAGACCTGGCGGTTATTCGGCTTGACCACAGGGTCGGCGGGCATGTCTTCACGTTCATGGAGGGTCGGCCAGCAGTCGGCCTAGACGTCGCGGCAATTGGCTTTCCCAAAGACCAGCCAATGTCCCTGACGCGCGGGACGATCTCGGGGACCGGGCGTTCGATCGACACCTACTCGGACCTAATCCAAACTGACCTGGCCCTCAATCCGGGAAATTCTGGCGGTCCGTTGCTCACCGCAGAGGGCAACGTGGTCGGCGTTGCCGTCGCTGTCCGTAAGGACTCAGAGGGCATCGCCTTCGGCGTCTCTTCCGATGATGCGGCCAAACGTGCACGCGACTGGAGCGGACGCACCACGGCGTTGGGCCAGGCTCATTGTTCGCAGGTGCCCACTGCGGACCGAACTGCGCCGTCGAGCGGGTTCGCTACCCCTACGGCGACTCCCACTGCTCCTCGCTCAACTGCGGCTGACTCAACCGGCAGCTGTGACCGGACGCTAGCCACGTATCCGATTCTTCGGCAGGGCTCATCCGGCAGCGAGGTTCGGGCACTGCAATGCTTCCTGAATGACGCAGGGCTTGGCCACGTGGTGGTCGACGGTCAGTACGGTCCGCAGACGCGTGCGGCTGTGGCGCGGCTGAAATCGGCCAGCGAACGCCCCGTCTCGCATTCGGGGCGAGTCAACAACGTCATGTGGGTTGCGCTCATTTCTCGTTCGCTGGGACCTGCGTGGCTGCGCGAAGGCGACTCGGGCCCAGCGGTGCGCACGCTGCAGCGCGCGCTCCGCGCCGCTGGGGCCGGCATTGTCGTGGACGGCGAGTTTGGCCCGCAGACCAGGGCTATCGTGCGTACTTTCCAGGGCGTCAATGGACTGATTTCCGATGGCGTGGTGGGCGACCAGACACTCTTTGCTCTCAAGAGTGGCGCGGTTCTGCGGTCAGCGAACTGATACCGCGTTATGCACTCTTCCCTCGGATGACCATCCGACCCCAGGTCACCTGGCACACGCGGCGGAAAGACGCAGGGGAACGATTCGATTCGATTACACAGAGCGCGACCACGAGTCGAGGGTAGGTTGTGGCAATGTCGACGACGATCCGGCTTGACGGTTCCGACTGGGCTCCGGAGTCGCTTAGAAGGCCGCTCGTCGCGTCGCTCGCATCGGCGCAGGTCCGCGCCGAGCGACGTCGATCGGCAGGCCCTTCGGCCCTACTCGGCATCGCTGCCGTCGCATGTACCGCTGACGCCGCAAGCGCTCAAACCATGCTTCGGGACGAGCTCGCCCTTGCGACGACCAGAGCGCGCGCTTCCGTGAAAGTTGGTGCAGCGCTGGGCGACGACCATGAAGAGCCGAATACGGCCCTTGGATACCTGGCGAGCGTCAAGCTTTCCAAGACTCAACAGGCCAGGTTGCTGGCCATGCTCACCGGAGGCTCGCGCTCGACCGGCGCGTCCCCGACGGTCGTGAGTCGTCAAGCCGTGGAACGCGCAGTGGCGTCCAATGCCGTGGGTCGGCTAGCCCGTAAGGCCGTGAAGAGTGATGACCGCCCGACTGAGGCCGTGTTAGCAGCACTATTGGCGTCTTGCCTGGACGGAGCTGGCGCAGGCCTCCCGGCTCCAGTCCTTAGCTCGTGCCTGGCGCACACGTTCATGGGACCGCGGAGACAGTCGTCGGTCCAAAGGGCGTCCGACCGGCTTCTGGCTGGCGCCTATGCCACGTCTGCTTTGTCGGGCGTCGGCATCGACCTAGGGTCTGAACGATGGGACGGAGCGCCCGCCGACTGGCGCTTCCGAGCCGCCCCTTGGCTACTGCCGCTTCTTGATGCGACGACCTCGCCAGCGCTGACCCAACTCCTTGACGCCGTGAGGGCCCGAGGTTTGACGTTCGTGGCTCCCGGCGCGACTCCTTTCGGGCTTCCCGACTCTCGTGACGTCACCGAGTACATGAGGAATGTCGCGGTGGGCCAAGCGAGCGCACTGACCAAGTGGACCGATTGGCCCGTGTGGTTCGGTGGTGAACCGAAGGGGGTGCAGATCCTCCTCACCCAGGATGAGACATATGCATACAGCTGGGTCGGGCGTGGGGACCGTGGACAACTCGTTGCGTTCGACACCACCGACTTCATCGGGTGGGGACTCGATGAACAGGGCACAGTTCAGGCCCTCGCCTATGCCCTCGGCTGGTTCGTCGACGTATCCGTCAGCCTGCGGGCAACCCCGGCGGGTACGTCGACGATTAGGCGGGCCGCTGGCGGGTCCAAAGCGCGAGGAATTTCGTATAGGCCGACTCCGACATACGTTGGACAGCACGCAAACGTCGCCTCAGGCTCTCACAGCCCCCCGAAACCACATATGCGGGCCGCGCACGTGCGAGATTTGGGTAACGAGAACCCCAGCGAGGAGGCCCTAAGCCACGCGCCTGCGAAGTACCTGAGTCAGATGGGGCCGCACGACACTTGGGTGCGGAGCGCATCCGTTGGCGGCGCCGCGGCTCAGAAGGCGATGAAGGTGCACCTCGGCAAGCATTCGGCGTTGGCTGCCGCGCTCGGTCTGATGGACCGGGACTGCTGACGCTCTGGTTGACACCTGACCTGTGGCGACAGAGGCCGCCGCTGGAAGGATGTACACCATGCCTGCAGCCCACCCCAAGGAGTTCCGCGACGACGTGATCGCCGTCGCCCGGCGCGGCGAGGCCCCGCTCGGCCAGGT
>NZ_JBFRDT010000048.1:0-5373 GCF_052113925.1 Terrabacter sp. RAF57
CGCCTCGTCACGGTGACCGGCGGGCCGCAGACCGATAGAGAGCCACACCGGTGACGCTGGTGGGCAGCCGCAAAGAGAGCTGCCCGCCGATCACCTGAACCGAGTCTGGCCAGACACCGGCCCTGCCGACAATCGTCTAGTAGCCGCGAGCCGGGCCGCACACGTCACGGTGCATGATTGGGTGCCCTTGCCCCCACGCCGTCACTCAAGCAGCGTCGCGCGCTTCTTGGGCGGGCCGATCCTCACGTCCGACCGGCGCTTGACGCGGACGACGTCCTCCTCGATGTCGTGACGTACGTAAGCGATCTGTAGGGGCGGTCCCACTGATTCAACCTGCTTCTCCGTGAGGTCGTGCTTGCGAGAGCGCACGTGAGAGAAGTGGACTAAGTAGGCGTGTCGCACTTCGCTCGATCGGAGCTTCTCGATGTCACCAGTCAGGTGATCGTCGCCGTACCCGAGACCGAGCTCAATGGCGATTGGCGCTTGGATGACGCCCTTAGTGAACTGCTCGACGGAGACGACGCTCGCTAGCTGCGAGGGAGGCAGGATCGCGAGGTCGAAGTTGCCGCGGCGGGCGGGACGGCCATCCCGGGCCTTGCTGGCCCGCGGAATCGTTTCGGGCCACTCTTTATGAATGAGTCCGGTCTCATATCCTGTTGCCCCCAGAGGATGGGTCCCTTGGAGGGACGGAATCTCGGACAGAAGCATGAAGAGCTGCACGTGGAGCGAGTGCTCGACTCGATGCAGGAACGGCTGCCGGATATAGGAACGAACAAGATCGTCGATGGCCGCCTCCACTTGAGGTACGAGCTTCCGCACCCAAGGGTCATCGGCGGGTGGTAGCGGGACCGCCGGAGGTAGCGGTCGAGGAGCGACCGGCGCATCTCTGTCAGACTGATCTGCCATGTGGCGAGTGTGTCGGATCGCGACGTCCTCTGAGGCACGAAGCGTCGAACCGCCGCCAGTCGACCACCGGACGTCGTGCACTAACGCTCTAAACTCAACTCCCGGCATTCGCGCCCGGGCAACTAGTGGGCCATGCCTGCAGCCGATTCCTCCGCAACTGTGGGAGGCCGTTTGGCCTGGCAGGCGCGTGACCTTGGGACATGATGTGCCTGTGACCATGGCCCCCGGTGAAAGCGAATTTGAGACGGCGCCTACACAGAGCGGCCTCGCGACCAGAGATGCGGGAAAGGTGCGCCGTGAACTCGCGATGGCAATCGCGATTACTCTCGGCGAGTTCAGCAGTCAGTCACGGGAGATCGTCTTGCCCGAGGGCCCCAAGGAGCACGTGCTCGCCGCTGGCCTCGTCGGAGCGATCGGCTTTGAGCTTGTTCACGGCATTGTTCACCTAGCTGACGTGCGTAACGCCTACGCTGCGTCCGCGCTGGTTCGCCAACTCGTCGAGGCGGAGTACCTGGCGTGGGCGTTCTCGGAAGACGCTGATGAGGCGGTTGAGTGGATGACCTCAGATGCAAGAGCGCGACGGGCGCGCTGGCAACCTCGCCATCTGCGCTCACGGGCCGGCAAGCTCTTCCCCGCATCCGACTACTCAGATCACTGCGAACACGGCGGTCATCCCACGCCTAGCGGCAGCATCAAGATCCTCGACAACCGCCAATATGTCGTCGAAACTGCATTGGCGGACGCAGGAGTGCACGGCATCGCCGCCTGCCATTACCTCTTGGACGTTTTCGAAAAGCACGACCTTGGGCACCTGTTCGCAGAGGCGCACCATGCGATGGACGCCGTCCATGAGCAGTGGAAGGTCGTTGACCCGCTCGCCCGCTTGAGCCGCGAGCGTTGGCCCGTCTGACGGCGGCCCACTTCTGCGGGGCGCCCTGGACAAATCAGGGGCTGCTACCGTCCGCGCAACGCGATTCCTTGGAACCCGACACCTGTTTTGCGCATCAAGCTCCCGACTCGTCCTGCAAGTGTCCGCAGCGCGTCCTTTCGCCGCGAGCAGGCGGTCTGGCGGCGGCATGAGAAGCAAGCGCAAGGTCCTCGCGGCCGTCTACCGCCAGGCGCGATGTTGACCGTTCCGATCCGCGTTCGTTGCGGCACATCGAGCGGACGCTGCACGCGGGCTCCTTCCACCGCTGCCAGTGGTCGCTGGCCCAATAGGACCGATGCTTGGTTCACGCGGGCTCCTTCCACCGCTCACATGTCCTGGCGACACTGGTCCTGCGGGAAATCGCCTGCCTTCCCAGGCAGTTACGATCGTCGGCGTCGGCCTCTTTCAGGGAGCGGGAAGCATCATGAACCATTGGCAGCAACGAGCATCGTTCCTCGATACGCCATGACTCACTCGAGGCCGCGTCCCCTGAACTGGATGCTCGAGCGGGGCGCAGAGATCGCAGGCAACTCCTCGGCGGTCGCTGCCGGCGCGATGCTGGGCGGAGGTGAAGGCGCGGTTGCAGGCTTGGTGGGTGCGGCCCTTGCGCCAATGGTCACTCAGCTGTCCGAGTTCGGCATGCGAACCCTCGGCCGGCGAGAGGAAAGTCGGACGAGCGCGGTAATCATTTACGCCTGCGACGTGCTACGCGAGTTTGAGAAGCAAGGGTTTGGTGTGCGGGACGACGGATTCTTCGCGGCCACGGAGGACGACCGTTCGGACGGCGAAGAGATCGTCGAGGCGGTCATGAAGGCAGCTCAAGTTTCGTACGAGGAGCGGAAGCTTAGACATTTGGGAAACCTGTTGGGGTTGCTCGCTGTTGACGTTAGCCTCGACCGAGGGACCGCAAACTGGCTGATTCGGACGGCCGAGGAACTGAGCTGGACGCAGTATGTGCTGCTGGCGATGGTGCCGGCTCCAGATTCTGACGACGAGCCGCTGCCAAAGGGTGATATCCTCTCGAGCCTCTCGGATTGGAACTCCTGGACGGTCGAGCGTGAGTTGGCGGACCTCGGATACGGAAAGCGCGAACTAGTCCGATGGGGGCACCGTAGAACCGAGAACTTGTCGCTTCGTGTGCCTTTGGGTGACATGTCTTCCATGAGGTTGGCGCAGGGGGGCCTCCTGCTTCACAACGGGCTAGGCCTGGGCGACGTTTCTACATCCGAGCAAGACCGCATTCGCGGGCTGCTCATCCACGCGGCGCCCTCGAGTTCTGCGGACGGGCCTGAAGAGCCGCCGACGGATGGCGGTACATAGGAGCCGGGCATGACGACCGTGTGTCGACGTGGCCGGAGGCCTCTCACGGATGGCGAGGAGTACGACGAGTGCGGCTGCGGGCGGACGGCCCCCCGAACCACCGAGCCAGCGCAAAGTGCACGGTGCGTCTATCCGCCGCGTCGGACGCCGCGCTACGCGAAGTCCTTGTCCCGCACAGATGGCATGAGGTCGCAGAGCCTCCCTGATAGCCGCATGCCTGGCGGAGCTGGCGCCCCGCCAGGCATTCAGGCCTACTCCGAGTCCGCCCTCTCGGCCGGGGACCGATGCGCCTGTCGACGACGCTTGAAAACGAGGCCATAGCGACGGTCGAAAACGAGGCCACCCAGACAGATTGGATGGGTGATCTCAGTGGAGGATTGGGCTCTGATCCGGCGACTGGTTGCGGATGGTGTTCCGCAGCGTCAGGTCGCACGGGACTGACCGGTTGACGTGGTTGCCCGGGGACGCAGCGCAGTGCGACCTGTGGTTCCCGCCGCGGAAGATCCCGCTCGAGGACGGCACGACGAGGCTGCTGCCGGTGCTCGTGATGACGGCAGCGCACTCGCGGTTCATGCTCGGGCGGATGATTCCGACCCGGCACACCGCCGACCTGCTGCTGGGAATGTGGGAGCTGCTGCAGCAGCTCGGCCGGGTCCCGCGCCGGCTGATCTGGGACAACGAGAGCGGCATCGGCCGCGGGAAGCGGCACGCCGAGGGGGTCGGTGCGTTCACTGGCACCCTGGCCACCACGGTGCAGCGATTGAAGCCGTATGACCCGGAGTCCAAGGGCGTGGTCGAGCGTCGCAACGGCTACTACGAGACCTCTTTCATGCCCGGCAGGACTTTCGAGTCCCCGGCGGACTTCGACGCCCAGTTCACCGACTGGCTCACCATCGCCAACAGCCGCGTGGTGCGCACGATCCGGGCGCGTCCGGTCGACAGGGTCGATGCTGATCGGGCCGCGATGCTTCCGCTGCCACCGGTCCCGCCCGCGGTGGGCTGGGTCAACCGGGTCCGCCTTGGCCGCGACTACTACGTCCGCGTCGACAGCAACGACTACTCCGTCGACCCGACCGTGATCGGCAGGTTCGTCGACGTCACTGCGGACCTGTCTGGTGTCGAAGTCCGCCATGAAGGACGCGTGGTCGCCGCACACGATCGGGTGTGGGCACGCAGCCAGACGATCACCGACCCGGCCCACGTCGCGGCAGCGCGGACGCTGCGGGAACAGTTCCAGCAGCCCCGCCCCTCAGCCGACCCACACGAGGAGCTGGCGCGGGACCTGACCGACTACGACCGGGCCTTCGGCGTCATCGACGGCGGCGGCCGGGGCGGGGAGGACGTGGCGTGATGGCGACCGCGAAGAGCAAGACCGACGCGACCGAGGCGCTCAAGCAGCTGACCTATCTCGCGTCGGCGTTGAAGGCACCCCGGATCGCCGAAGCCGCCGCCAGGCTGGCCGACCATGCCCGCGACGCCGGCTGGACCCACGAGGAGTACCTCGCCGCGGTCCTGGACCGTGAGGTCGCCGCCCGCAACGCCTCCGGCGCCCAGCTCCGCATCCGGGCCGCCGGATTCGCGTCCCGCAAGACGATCGAGGAGTTCGACTGGGACGCCCACCCCGCCGCTCGGCAACAGATCGCCGCACTCGCCTCCGGCGGGTTCCTCACCGAGGCACGCAACGTCGTGCTGCTCGGGCCGCCCGGCACCGGCAAGACCCACCTCGCCACCGGCCTGGGCATCGCGGCCGCGCACCACGGCCACCGCGTCCTGTTCGCCACCGCCGTCGACTGGGTCACCCGCCTCAGCGAGGCCCACCGCGCCGGACGGCTCCCGCACGAGCTCGCCAGGCTGCGGCGCTACGGGCTGATCATCGTCGACGAGGTCGGCTACCTGCCCTTCGAGCAAGACGCCGCGAACCTCTTCTTCCAGCTCGTGTCGAGCCGCTACGAACACGCCTCGCTCATCCTGACCAGCAACCTGCCGTTCAGCGGCTGGGGCGGTGTCTTCGGTGACCAAGCCGTCGCGGCCGCCATGATCGACCGCATCGTCCACCACGCCGACGTCCTGACCCTAAAGGGCGCCAGCTACCGGCTACGCAACCGAGGAATCGACACCCTGCCCAGCATCAGAACCCAAGACCCGGCAGACTAGAACCGACAAACCGGTGGCCTCGTTTTCGACCGTCGGAACGGCCTCGTTTTCGAGCGGCGTCGACA
>NZ_JBFRDT010000049.1:0-5247 GCF_052113925.1 Terrabacter sp. RAF57
GGTGTGTGTGGGCTGGTTTTTCTGGTTGTGGGCCCTGCCGAGATCGCGAGCTGTGCTTGTGGTGGGTGTGGGGTGCCGGTTGTATTTTGAGAACTTCACAGTGGACGCGAGCATCTTTGTAGTGTCAAGTTTTTAAGGGCACACGGTGGATGCCTTGGCACCAGGAACCGAAGAAGGACGTAGGAATCTGCGATAAGCCTCGGGTAGTCGATAACCAGACTGTGATCCGAGGATTTCCGAATGGGGAAACCCGGCTGGAGGCAAGTCCAGTCACCCGCACCTGAATATATAGGGTGTGTGGAGGGAACGTGGGGAAGTGAAACATCTCAGTACCCACAGGAAGAGAAAACAACATGTGATTCCGTGAGTAGTGGCGAGCGAAAGCGGATGAGGCTAAACCGGGCGTGTGTGATAGCTGTCAGGCGTTGCACGTTCGGGGTCGTGGGACCCACCAGCYGGCTCTGACAGGTCGGCGGGGAGTAAGAAATCTGCGTCATAGTCGAAGAGCATTGAATGGCTCGGCATAGAGGGTGCGACCCCCGTAGACGAAATGGTGTGGACTCCCGGTGGATTTCCCAAGTAGCACGGGGCCCGAGAAATCCCGTGTGAATCTGGCAGGACCACCTGCTAAGCCTAAATATTCCCTGGTGACCGATAGCGGACAAGTACCGTGAGGGAAAGGTGAAAAGTACCCCGGGAGGGGAGTGAAATAGATCCTGAAACCGTGTGCCTACAATCCGTTGGAGCCTCCCGCCGTTGGGCGTGTGGGGTGACAGCGTGCCTTTTGAAGAATGAGCCTGCGAGTTAGTGCTCAGTGGCGAGGTTAACCCGTGTGGGGAAGCCGTAGCGAAAGCGAGTCCGAACAGGGCGTTTGAGTCGCTGGGTCTAGACCCGAAGCGGAGTGATCTACCCATGGCCAGGTTGAAGCGCAGGTAAGACTGCGTGGAGGACCGAACCCACTTAGGTTGAAAACTGAGGGGATGAGCTGTGGGTAGGGGTGAAAGGCCAATCAAACTCCGTGATAGCTGGTTCTCCCCGAAATGCATTTAGGTGCAGCGTCACGTGTTTCTTGCCGGAGGTAGAGCTACTGGATAGCTAATGGGCCTCACCAGGTTACTGACGTTAGCCAAACTCCGAATGCCGGTAAGTGAGAGCGTGGCAGTGAGACTGCGGGGGATAAGCTCCGTAGTCGAGAGGGAAACAGCCCAGATCACCAGCTAAGGTCCCTAAGCGTGTGCTAAGTGGGAAAGGATGTGGAGTTGCTGTGACAACCAGGAGGTTGGCTTAGAAGCAGCCACCCTTTAAAGAGTGCGTAATAGCTCACTGGTCAAGTGATTCCGCGCCGACAATGTAGCGGGGCTCAAGCACACCACCGAAGCTGTGGCATTGACATACTGCTCGGCACCGACACCTGCGGGTTCGGTGTCCAGGCGTGTTGATGGGTAGGGGAGCGTCGTGTGGCCAGGGAAGCGGCGGTGTGAACCAGCCGTGGAGGCCACACGAGTGAGAATGCAGGCATGAGTAGCGAATGACGGGCGAGAAACCCGTCCGCCGAATAACCAAGGGTTCCAGGGTCAAGCTAATCTGCCCTGGGTAAGTCGGGACCTAAGGCGAGGCCGACAGGCGTAGTCGATGGACATCCGGTTGATATTCCGGAACCGGCGAAGGACCGCCCATGACGAACCTTGTGATGCTAAGTGCCTGAAGCACGCCCACCGGACCTTCGGGTCCATCGGGTGTGTGGAGCGCACGGCCCGATCTGGTAGTAGTCAAGCGATGGAGTGACGCAGGAAGGTAGCCTCCGCGTGGCGATGGTTGTCCACGTCCAAGGGTGTAGGGCGCGATCCAGGCAAATCCGGGTCGCATGAAGCCTGAGACCTGATAGTGACCGCGAATGCGGGAAGAGGGTGATCCTATGCTGCCGAGAAAAACTTCTAGCGAGGTTCGAGCCGCCCGTACCCCAAACCGACTCAGGTGGTTAGGTAGAGAATACCAAGGCGATCGAGTGAATCGTGGTTAAGGAATTCGGCAAAATACCCCCGTAACTTCGGGAGAAGGGGGGCCCTGATCGTGACGCCACTAGCTGGCTGAGCGTGATCGGCCGCAGAGACCAGGGAGAAGCGACTGTTTACTAAAAACACAGGTCCGTGCCAAGTCGCAAGACGATGTATACGGACTGACGCCTGCCCGGTGCTGGAACGTTAAGGGGACCGGTTAGCCTCACGGCGAAGCTGAGAACTTAAGCGCCAGTAAACGGCGGTGGTAACTATAACCATCCTAAGGTAGCGAAATTCCTTGTCGGGTAAGTTCCGACCTGCACGAATGGCGTAACGACTTCTCCACTGTCTCAACCACGAACTCGGCGAAATTGCACTACGAGTAAAGATGCTCGTTACGCGCAGCAGGACGGAAAGACCCCGGGACCTTTACTACAGCTTGGTATTGGTGTTCGGTACGGCTTGTGTAGGATAGGTGGGAGACTGTGAAGCCGTCACGTCAGTGATGGTGGAGTCAACGTTGAAATACCACTCTGGTCGTTCTGGATATCTAACCTCGGTCCGTGATCCGGATCAGGGACAGTGCCTGGTGGGTAGTTTAACTGGGGCGGTTGCCTCCTAAAAGGTAACGGAGGCGCCCAAAGGTTCCCTCAGCCTGGTTGGTAATCAGGTTTCGAGTGTAAGTGCACAAGGGAGCTTGACTGTGAGACAGACATGTCGAGCAGGGACGAAAGTCGGGACTAGTGATCCGGCGGTGGCTTGTGGAAGCGCCGTCGCTCAACGGATAAAAGGTACCCCGGGGATAACAGGCTGATCTTGCCCAAGAGTCCATATCGACGGCATGGTTTGGCACCTCGATGTCGGCTCGTCGCATCCTGGGGCTGGAGTAGGTCCCAAGGGTTGGGCTGTTCGCCCATTAAAGCGGTACGCGAGCTGGGTTTAGAACGTCGTGAGACAGTTCGGTCCCTATCCGCTGTGCGCGTAGGAAACTTGAGAAAGGCTGTCCCTAGTACGAGAGGACCGGGATGGACGAACCTCTGGTGTGTCAGTTGTTCTGCCAAGAGCACCGCTGATTAGCTACGTTCGGAAGTGATAACCGCTGAAAGCATCTAAGCGGGAAGCACGTTTCAAGATGAGGTTTCCAGGCCCGCGAGGGCGAGAGGCTCCCAGCTAGACTACTGGGTTGATAGGCCGGATGTGGAAGCACAGCAATGTGTGGAGCTGACCGGTACTAATAAGCCGATAACTTGACTTACAAAGATGCTACGCGTCCACTGTGCGGTTCCCGAGATACAAACGGGAACACCACCCACTGAATTGATATCTCCATAGAGTTTCGGCTGTCATAGCGAAGGGGAAACGCCCGGCTCCATTCCGAACCCGGAAGCTAAGCCCTTCAGCGCCGATGGTACTGCACTGGTGACGGTGTGGGAGAGTAGGACGCAGCCGGACAACGGAACTTCATTGATCCGACTGGGGCGCTCTTTCTTTTTGTGCTCGACGACACCAGAGGTGGCGCCGGCCGCGGTCGGCGCGGAAGGATGATGAACATGAGTGACCAGGACGGCAACGACAGCCGAGGCGACCGACGCGACCGCGACGGCGGCCAGCGAGGTCCCGCACGAGGCAGTGGCGCCGGCCGGAGCTCAGGGGCTCCCCGGTCGGGCGCACCCCGATCGTCGGGTCCGCGTCGAGATGACCGTGGTGGCTACCGCTCGGATGATCGTCGCTCCAGCGGCGGCAGTGACCGTGGTGGCTACCGCTCCGACGATCGCCGCTCCGACGATCGCCGTTCCGGCGGCGGCAGCGATCGTGGCGGTTACCGTCCCTCGAGCGGAGGTGGCAGTGACCGTGGTGGCTACCGTTCCGATGACCGTCGTTCCGGCGGCGGCAGCGATCGTGGCGGTTACCGTCCCTCGAGCGGAGGYGGCAGTGACCGTGGTGGCTACCGTTCCGATGACCGTCGTTCCGGCGGCGGCAGCGATCGYGGSGGTTACCGTCCCTCGAGCGGAGGCGGCAGTGACCGTGGGGGTTACCGCTCGGACGACCGTCGTTCGAGCACCGGCAGTGACCGTGGTGGCTACCGCTCCGATGACCGTCGTTCCGGCGGCGGCAGCAGTGACCGTGGTGGCTACCGCTCGGACGACCGTCGCTCCAGCGGCGGCAGCAGCGACCGTGGCGGTTACCGCCCCTCGAGCGGCGGCGGCAGTGACCGCGGTGGCTCCCGCTCCGACGACCGTCGCTCCGGCGGCAGCAGCGACCGTGGCGGTTACCGCCCCTCGAGCGGCGGCGGCAGTGACCGCGGTGGCTACCGCTCGGACGACCGTCGCTCCGGCGGCGGCAGTGACCGCGGCGGTTACCGCTCGGACGACCGTCGCTCCGGCGGCGGTAGTGACCGTGGTCCCCGACGTTTCGACGACCGCCCTCGAGGGGGATCGGGTCGTCCCCAGGACGACGACCGTCGCGGTGGCGCTCGGCTGACCCCGAAGTCCCCGAGGAAGCCCGAGCCCGCCATCCGCGAGGGTGTCACGGGCCACGAGGTGGACCGGGGCGTCAAGAACCAGCTGCGCACGCTCTCCAAGGAGAACGCAGAGGGCGTCGCCCAGCACCTCGTCATGGTGGCCGAGCTGCTGGACGTCGAACCCGAGGCAGCCCTGGCCCACGCCGAGACCGCCGTGCGCCGCGCCGGACGCGTCCCGGCGGCCCGTGAGTCCCTCGGCCTCGTTGCCTACCGCCTCGGCGACTGGGCGCGGGCTCTGGGGGAGTTCCGCACGGTCCGCCGGCTCTCGGGTTCGAGTCACCTGCTGCCGCTCATGGTGGACTGCGAGCGTGCCCTTGGACGCCACGACAAGGCGCTCGAGCTCGCCCAGTCCGACGAGGCTGCCAACCTGGCGATCGACGACCGTGTCGAGCTGGCGATCGTGGTGTCCGGGATCCGCCRTGACCTCGGTCAGCTCGATGCCGCCGTCGCCGGTCTCAGCGACCTGGTCAAGCGGATCAACCAGAACCGCCCGTCGGCAGCGCGGCTCTTCTATGCCTACGCGGACGCGAAGCTGGCCGCCGGCGACCTCGAGGTCGCACGTGACTGGTTCGCCCGGGCGGCGGATGCCGACCACGAGCTGACCACCGATGCGGCGGAGCGGCTCGAGGAGCTCGACGGTGTCGACGTCACCGATCTGCTCGGCGACGAGGACGAGGACAGCCCCGAGTTCTACGACGTCGACGCGGACGACGACGCCGACGACCATGA
>NZ_JBFRDT010000050.1:0-4378 GCF_052113925.1 Terrabacter sp. RAF57
TGGACCCCAAAGGACTCGGGCAGGCACGATGGGTCACCCGGTGGAAGCCGGCCCTGAACGCGTTCGCGGTCACCTTCGAGGCGCGCATGCCGGCGCCGGAGAACCTCTAACCATGAAAACGCCAGTTACACCGTTCGCCTGACAGACCCGACCCGGGAGCGGGTCCCGTCTAGAAGGTCCGTGAATGCCGAGGCGGCTGCGTCACATCGGCCGCGTGCCGGGCCGCACCTCAGCAGGTCGAACAAGACGCGACGGATGTCCCAGACGGACATGTAGCGGACTCTCAGCATCTGGCCCTAATCTCTGCTCGCTGCGGCCGCGCAGCCCTTGCGAAGTGGAGGTATCCGGTGACGGTCATCAAGTCCCTCTGGGCCAGCGTTCAGGGCGACCCGGTCTTCATGCGCCGGGTCAACGGCTGGTTCACCATTTTCTGGCTCGTGATGATCCCGGTGTCGCTGGTGACGCACTGGGTCAACTCCGTGGTGTACGTGTCAGCTCTGTCGTTGTGGGCTCTCGTCTCGGGCCACTGGTCCGCGTGGCAGGCCGCTCGTGTCGAGGTGAAGCAGCACGAAGAAGCCCAAGCCGCCCGCCACGAGAACCTGGCTGAGGAAGTCGTCGAGCAGCTCGTAGAAAAGACAGACGTACAACCCCAGCCCACGACTCAGACTGTCTGAGAGGCGCCGCTGCTGACGCGGTCTCCCTAACCGGGTAAACCGCGACCTTCGCGACGGGGCGGTCGCTAGGACTACCCGTCTGCGTCAGTTCGCCGCGCGCGGGGCACACACTGATACGCGTGTTCGGCCTGCTAGCTGGTGCCGGCACGTTGGAAAGGTGCTGCCGGGGCGATCAGGACGACACCCCAGCGGGCCCGTGTGAGGGCGACGTAGAACAGACGTCATTCTTCGAGCGTGCGAGTGCGGCTCCGGCTCGGCCATGGTGAGGGACAACGCGGGGTCATCCACCACGCCGTGTCCCGAACCACCTTCCGGCTAGAGCTCGATGTGGGCGCCCATGACGATGGTGCGCTCGGGCGGCAGGTGGAAGACCTCCGTCCGGTTCGCGGCGTTGTGGTACATCCACGCGTAGAGGCGCTTGCGCCACGTGCGTAGCCCACGGTGGCCCGTCGCCTGGACGGTCAGCACCGAGAGGAAGTAGTGGGCCTGATCGAGGTCGACGTCGAGCGCACGCGATGTTCCGACGGCCAGTGCCAGTCCCTTGGGGATGTCTTGGCTGTCGGTGAAGCCCACGTGCACCTTGACGTGCACGAACCCGTCGGTGGCGTCGCCCAGGTCGTCGACCTCGACGCGGTCCACGTGGCGGATGTGGGGCACGTTCTCGTTGACGATCTGTACGAGGATGACCTGTTCGTGGACGACGTGGTTGAAGTCGGCGTTGGCCCGCAGAGCGAGCGGCGTCGTCGTCGCATTGGGGTGCGGGAAGACGGCCACCCCGGGAACGCGCCGGACGAGCTCGGGGTGGTCGCGAACTACCTTGAGGAAGAGCTGGAGCGGGCCCTCGAGGTCTCGTTCCTCGGCATGCAGCGCATCGGTCCCGCGCCTGAAGGTCGTCATGATGGCGACCACCAGGGCTGCGATGACGAGCGGTAGCCAGCCGCCGTTGACGATCTTCGTGAGGTTGGCGCCGAGGAAGGTCAGCTCGACGGCGACGACGAGCACGATGTACACGACGAGTTTCCACGTCTGGACCTGCCACACGTACCTCGCGAGCAGCAGGAAGAGTGCGCTCGTCAGGAGCAGGGTGCCCGGGACCGCGAGCCCGTATGCCGCCGCGAGCCGGCTCGAGCTCCGGAACGCCGCGGTCAGCACGAGCACGCCGACGAAGAGGATCCAATTGATGACGGGCACGTAGATCTGGCCGCCCTCCTCACGGGAGGTGTGCCGCACGGCGAGCCGGGGCAGCATCCCCAGTCGCACGGCCTGCCGGGACACCGAGAAGGCTCCCGAGATGACTGCCTGCGAGGCGATGACGGTGGCCACCGTGGCGAGCAGCACGAGGGGCAGGGCGGCCCACGACGGGGCCAACAGGAAGAAGGGGTTCGACACCGCGGACGGGTCGGCGAGGATCATCGCACCCTGCCCCAGGTAGTTGACGGCGAGCGCGGGGAAGACGACGACGTACCAGGAGAGGCGGATCGAGCGGGCGCCGAAGTGACCCATGTCGGCATAGAGCGCCTCGGCGCCCGTGATGGTCAGCACCACCCCACCCATCGCGACGAACGCGATGAACGGGTGCTGAGCGACGAACATGAACGCGTACATCGGCGAGATGGCCTGGAGGATCAGGGGGTTCGCGACGATGTGAGGCAGGCCGAGCATGGCAAGCACCGTGAACCAGAGGACCATCACCGGACCGAAGGCCTTGCCCACGACGCCCGTGCCCCAACGCTGGATGACGAACAGCCCGGAGAGCACGACGAGGGCAATCGGCAGCACGAGGTCTACAAGGGTGGGGCTGGCGACCTCGAGTCCCTCGATCGCCGACAGGACCGAGATGGCGGGAGTGATCACCGCGTCCCCGTAGAACAGGGCGGCGCCGAGCAGGCCCATCGCCATGACCGCTGCGAGCCGACGAGTTCCTTGCAGGTGGCGGCGCAGGAGCGCAACGAGCGCGAGGATGCCACCCTCCCCGTCGTTGTCGGCCCGCATGGCGAGTGACACGTACTTCATCGACACGACGAGGGTGATCGACCACAGCACCATGGAGATCACGCCGAGAACATCACTTCGGGTGGCCCGCACCGTGTTGTGCTCGATGCTGAAGACCGTCTGCATCGCATAGAGCGGGCTCGTGCCGATGTCGCCGAAGACGATGCCCAGCGCGCCAAGCGCCAGCGGAAACGTCCTGCCGCTGCCGTGATGGTGGCCGTGGATGCCGCTGGGGCGCGCCGCATCCGGTCCCGCGGATTCTGGTTGCCGCGCGGCCGGCGGTGTCGCTTCGCCCGCGGACGTCACAACGTCATCGTGGCACGGGTCTTGGCGGCCCGTCCGACGAGTCCGGCAGACATCCCAGGTTCTGTTGCTGTCAAGCAGCGCGTTGGAGGATGTGCTCCCAGGCGATTCTTTCGTCGTACAACGCGCCTGTTTTGAGGCAGCCGTGCAGGATGCCGATCCACCGGTTCGCGAGCTGTCGTAGGGCGGCTTGGTCCGGCGTACGACTTACGCGCCTTGGCATCGACGTACCGCTGTGGGTCGTCGCCGAACTCACCCAGCAGGCGAGCTCCCAGGATCACGCCTAGTCCCGGCAGGCTCGTGACCAGCTCCGCTGCCGGGTGCCGGCCAAAATGCTCGCCCACCACCTGCTCCAGGGTGTCGATCTGCTCGTTCAGGGCGGCGATGAGGGCGACCTCGGCGCTCACGATCGCCGCGAACGCCGTCTGCACCGGTCCGGGCTGACGCAGCTCCTCCGCGCGCAGCAGCCCCAGGACGGTCTCGGCCCGCGACTGCGGGTCGCGCCGGTTGGCTCTGGTGAAGGCCGCGAGGAGCGTTCGGTGAGTCAGCGCTGCGCCACGGTCCGGGTCGGGAGCCTTGGCAAGCAGCTCGAGCGCGTCAGGGGCATCGAGGTCCGGGAACGCCTGCAGCGCAATGGGATAGAACTCCCGCAGCGCGCTCCGCAGCCGCAGCACATGCCGGGTCCGTTCCCACACCAACCCCTGATGGGCCCGCGCGGCGAGTTTGATCCCTTCGGCCAACGTGCTGTCCCCGGCGACCGGGCGATGCTCAGCACGATCCAGCCGCACGATCTCGGCCAACACGTGCGCGTCCCCGGCGTCGGACTTCGCCCCCGACACCGAGTGACGCTCCCGATACCGCGCCGCCGACCTCGGGTTGAGCGCGTACACCGTGTACCCGGCCGCGATCAGCGAGGCGACCCACGGGCCGCGTTCGGTCTCGATCCCGACCAGCACCTCCATGGCCGGCTCGGGGTCGCGGCCCGGATCCGGCAGCTGCTCGGCGATCAGGGCGTGCAACCGGGTCACCCCGGCTAGCCCTTCCGGGAAGCGCTTCTTCGCCAGGACCTTGCCGTGCTCGTCGACGAGCTCGACGTCGTGGTGGTCCTCCGCCCAGTCGTCACCCACGAACAACATCGCACCAGTCCTCCTTGACTCCTTGCCGACACCGACAGTCCCGTTCAGCAGCGCGGAGGAGGACTCCCAGCGATCTCATGGCCAAAGTGCTCTGATCAACATCCGATCGGCACGACATCCCAGCAGCGGTCACCGCCTCCTCACGACTGGCGGGCGCACGGTCTGCCGCAAGACCTCGCAGGATCAGATTCGGAGAGTGCTGACCCGCCAGCCGCTACCGGAACCGAGCCTCCCAGCACAGCCAGGCACTCGGCTAGAACCCATGAGATCCGG
>NZ_JBFRDT010000051.1:0-2173 GCF_052113925.1 Terrabacter sp. RAF57
TGTCGACAACGCTCGAAAATGAGGCCGATCCGACGTTCTAAATCGAGGCCACCGGTTCGTGGTTTCTAGTCTGCCGTGTCCTGGGTTCTGATGCTGGGCAGCGTGTCGATGCCGCGGTTGCGGAGCCGGTAGCTGGCGCCTTTGAGGGTCAGGACGTCGGCGTGGTGCACGACGCGGTCGATCATCGCRGCGGCGACGGCCTGGTCACCGAAGACACCTCCCCAGCCGCTGAACGGCAGGTTGGASGTGAGGATCAGCGAGGCGTGTTCGTAGCGGGATGAGACGAGCTGGAAGAACAGGTTCGCGGCGTCTTGCTCGAAGGGCAGGTAGCCGACCTCGTCGACGATGATCAGTCCGTAGCGCCGYAGCCGSGYSAGCTCTTGCGGGAGCCGGCCGGCGCGGTGGGCCTCGGTCAGGCGGGTGACCCACTCGGTCGCGGTCGCGAACAGGACCCGATGTCCGTGGTGCGCGGCGGCGATGCCCAGGCCGGTGGCCAGGTGGGTCTTGCCGGTGCCGGGCGGGCCGAGCAGCACGACGTTGCGGGCCTCGGTGAGGAAGCCGCCGGAGGCGAGTGCGGCGATCTGCTGACGGACCGCGGGTTGGGCGTCCCAGTCGAACTCTTCGATCGTCTTCCTTGCGGCAAACCCGGCGGCCCGGATGCGTAGCTGTGCGCCGGATGCGTTGCGGGCTGCGACTTCACGGTCCAGCACTGCGGCGAGGTATTCCTCGTGGGTCCATCCCGCGTCGCGGGCGTGGTCGGCCAGCCGCGCGGCGGCCTCGATGATCCGGGGCGCCTTCAACGCCGACGCCAAGTAGGTCARCTGCTTGAGCGGCTCGCTGCCGTTGCTCTTCGCCTTGTTGGTCCTGGTGGTCATCAGGCCACCTCACCATCGGYGAGCCCGCCGTCGAGGAGCCCGAACGCGCGGTCGTAGTCGGCCAGGTCSCGCGCCAAGCCCTCCTGGGGATCCGGCGCTGGTCGGGGTCGCTGGAACTGCTCGCGCAGCACCTTGGCCGCGGCGACGTGGACGGGATCGGTGATGGTCATGCCGCGTGCCCAGACTCGGTCGTGAGCGGCGACGAGGCSTCCTTCGTGGCGCACCTCGACCCTGGCCAGGTCCGCGGTCACGTCGACGAACCGGCCGATCACCGCCGGGTCGACCGAGTAGTCCGAGGAGTCGACGCGRACGTAGTAGTCACGACCCAAACGGACCCGGTTAACCCAACCCACGGTCGGCGCCACGGGCGGCAGGGGAAGCATCGCCGCCCTGTCGACATCGAGCAGCTCGACCGGACGAGCCTTGGTGGTGCGCACGRTCCGGGCGTTCGCGATGGTGAGCCAGTCGGCGAACTGGGTGTTGAAGTCGGCCGGTGACTCGAAGGTCCGGCCCGGCATGAAGGAGGTCTCGAAGAACCCGTTGCGACGCTCCACCACGCCCTTGGACTCGGGGTCGTAGGGCTTCAACCGCTGCAGCGTGGTAGCCAGTGTGCCGGTGAACGCCCCCACGCCTTCGGCGTGCCTCTTGCCGCGGCCGATGCCGGACTCGTTGTCCCAGATCAGCCTGCGTGGGACTCGGCCSAGCTGCTGGAGCAGCACCCACATGCCGAGCAGCAGATCCTCGGTGTGCCGRGTCGGGATCATCCGGCCGAYCATGAACCGTGAGTGGGCCGCGGTGATCACCATGACCGGCAGCAGGACCTTCGASCCGTCCTCGAGCGGGATCTTCTTGGGCGGGAACCAYAGGTCGCACTGCGCCGCGTCCCCGGGCAGCCACGTCAACCGGTCCGCGGGGTCGACCGGCCGATACTGCGGACGYAGTCGTCGGACGTTGTCRCGGAACCACGTGATCGACCCGSCCCARCMGACCCGCTCGGCGATCACCGTGGCCGGCATGTCCGGCGTCGCCGCGAGCAGTTGCCGCACCAGCGACTCGAACGGCGTGAACGWCGTYGGCACSGCCGGCCGCTCGTACTTCGGYGGYCGRTCCGAGGCCAACGCCCGCKCSACCGTCGACCGTCCGACCCCGAGATCCTTCGCTACCTGGCGCTGCGGAACACCGTCCGCGACCAGCCGCCGGATCAGAGCCCAATCCTCCACTGAGATCACCCAACCAATCTGTCTGGGTGGCCTCGTTTTCGACCGTCGCTATGGCCTCGTTTTCAAGCGTCGTCGACA
>NZ_JBFRDT010000052.1:0-1676 GCF_052113925.1 Terrabacter sp. RAF57
TTCGGGGACAGACCGGGCTCTGCCACCACCAGACGAGCTGGCAGTGGAGTGCTCCTTAGAAAGGAGGTGATCCAGCCGCACCTTCCGGTACGGCTACCTTGTTACGACTTAGTCCCAATCGCCAGTCCCACCTTCGACGGCTCCCTCTGTRAACAGTTGGGCCACCGGCTTCGGGTGTTACCGACTTTCGTGACTTGACGGGCGGTGTGTACAAGGCCCGGGAACGTATTCACCGCAGCGTTGCTGATCTGCGATTACTAGCGACTCCGACTTCATGGGGTCGAGTTGCAGACCCCAATCCGAACTGAGACCGGTTTTTTGGGATTCGCTCCACCTCGCGGTTTCGCAGCCCTTTGTACCGGCCATTGTAGCATGCGTGAAGCCCAAGACATAAGGGGCATGATGATTTGACGTCATCCCCACCTTCCTCCGAGTTGACCCCGGCAGTCTCCTATGAGTCCCCACCATGACGTGCTGGCAACATAGAACGAGGGTTGCGCTCGTTGCGGGACTTAACCCAACATCTCACGACACGAGCTGACGACAACCATGCACCACCTGTACACCAGTCCGAAGACGCACCCATCTCTGAGTGATTCCGGTGTATGTCAAGCCTTGGTAAGGTTCTTCGCGTTGCATCGAATTAATCCGCATGCTCCGCCGCTTGTGCGGGCCCCCGTCAATTCCTTTGAGTTTTAGCCTTGCGGCCGTACTCCCCAGGCGGGGAACTTAATGCGTTAGCTGCGGCACGGATCTCGTGGAATGAGACCCACACCTAGTTCCCAACGTTTACGGCATGGACTACCAGGGTATCTAATCCTGTTCGCTCCCCATGCTTTCGCTTCTCAGTGTCAGTAATGGCCCAGAGACCTGCCTTCGCCATCGGTGTTCCTCCTGATATCTGCGCATTCCACCGCTACACCAGGAATTCCAGTCTCCCCTACCACACTCTAGTCTGCCCGTACCCACTGCAAGTCCGAGGTTGAGCCTCGGATTTTCACAGCAGACGCGACAAACCACCTACAAGCTCTTTACGCCCAATAATTCCGGACAACGCTCGCACCCTACGTATTACCGCGGCTGCTGGCACGTAGTTAGCCGGTGCTTCTTCTGCAGGTACCGTCACTTGCGCTTCTTCCCTGCTGAAAGAGGTTTACAACCCGAAGGCCGTCATCCCTCACGCGGCGTCGCTGCATCAGGCTTGCGCCCATTGTGCAATATTCCCCACTGCTGCCTCCCGTAGGAGTCTGGGCCGTGTCTCAGTCCCAGTGTGGCCGGTCGCCCTCTCAGGCCGGCTACCCGTCGTCGCCTTGGTGAGCCACTACCTCACCAACAAGCTGATAGGCCGCGAGTCCATCCCAGACCGAAAAACTTTCCACACCATACCCATGCRGGTTGATGTCATATCCGGTATTAGCTCCGGTTTCCCGGGGTTATCCCAGAGTCTGGGGCAGGTTACTCACGTGTTACTCACCCGTTCGCCACTGATCAAACAAGAGCAAGCTCYCGTCATCACCGTTCGACTTGCATGTGTTAAGCACGCCGCCAGCGTTCGTCCTGAGCCAGGATCAAACTCTCCGTTGATGTTCAAACACCCACCCCCCAACCCCGAAAGGCCAGAACAGTGAGCAAACTTTGAACCCATGAAGGGCTCGAAAACCTGACTGAAGTCGAAC
>NZ_JBFRDT010000053.1:0-1461 GCF_052113925.1 Terrabacter sp. RAF57
ACCGGCTCCCTTCTGTTGTCAACCGGTCGCGTGGAGGTGGGTCTTCCGCGTGGTGGCTGTGCGGCGTAGCGTCGTTGGCGCGGGTCCGGGAAGTGGCTGATCCGAAGCGCTGGTGAGCGGGTTCGAGCCGGCCGCGCTGGATACATGAGACGCCCCGCGGTGCCCTCCCGGGCCCGCGTCTGGTGCCTTGACCGCGGCGGCCGCGGCGGCTGCGGCGTCGGTGACGAGCTGGCGATAGATGGCGTCGGAGATCCTGCGCTTCAAGCACCGGATCGCCTCCAGTGGCCGCTTTCCCTCGGCGCGCTTGCGCCGGTAGTAGGCCCGCCCGTCGGTGTCCAGTCGGATCTGGGAGATCGCAGCGATGTGGATCATGTGGTTCATCCGCCGGTCCCCGGCCCGGGAGAGGCGGTGCCGGGAATGCTCGCCCGAGGAGGCATCGAGCGGCGCCGTGCCGGTCCAGGACGCGAACCTGTTGCGGTCAGCGAACCGGGCCACCTCCCCGACGTCAGCCAACACCCGCGCGGCGACGACCGGGCCAACACCACGCAGGTCCATCAGGTGCGACCCGCGGGCCAGGACGATCACCTTGAGTTCGGCGTTGGCCTTCTTCATCTTGGACTCGACCGCGACCAGCTCGGCGAGCTCCTCGGCCGCGATCCGGCGCCGGGTTCTGCCGGCGATGTCGCGTGGGCGGACCGAGGCGAGCATCCGCTTGGCCTGCCCGGTGGTGAGATCCTTCTTCGCTTGTCCCGGAAGCAGTTCCGCCAACAAAGCCTGGAGCCGGTCCACGGTTTGCACCCGCCGCCTGCTCAGTGCCTCACGCCGGTCGACCAGCATCCGCAGCGCCTCGAGCTCACCGTCCGGCCGCAGCATCCGCAAGCCTTGGGTGCGCACGGCGACCATCGCGATGGAGTGCGCGTCATGGGCATCGGTCTTGCGGTTGTGGCCGGTGTCGAACAGCCGGACCCGCGCGGCGAGCTTCGCCGGGACGTCGACGACATCTTCGCCACCCTCGAGCAGCCGCTGCGCCAGCGGGCGACCGACCCCGTTCGCTCCTTCGACCGCCCAGGTCCGCGCCGGCCACGCCTTCGCGTACGTGAGCATCGCGGTGTAGCCGGCCTTGTCGGTGGTGAACCGGCCGTGACCGAGCCGACGCTCATGGTCGTCGACCACCTCGATCGTCGCCGACAGCTTGTGGGGATCGACCCCGATGATGATCCGTTCCATGCCCGTGCTCCCACCTGTGCTCGTGCCGACGTGGACGGCGAGGTGGGCAGTGCTACTACGAGCAGGGCAGTCCCTTCTTGAGCCACGCCTCGTCACGGTGACCGGCGGGCCGCAGACCGATAGAGAGCCACACCGGTGACGCTGGTGGGCAGCCGCAAAGAGAGCTGCCCGCCGATCACCTGAACCGAGTCTGGCCAGACACCGGCCCTGCCGACAATCGTCTAGTAGCCGCGA
>NZ_JBFRDT010000054.1:0-1410 GCF_052113925.1 Terrabacter sp. RAF57
GAGACTGTCCGAGTAACGGTGTAACTGGCCCAACGCGCTGACTGGTTCAGCGGGAAGGGTCGGATGATGACCGACACACTGGTGGGCGTGAGCCCGCTTGAGAGAGCAGCGAAGAAGTCGCTCACACCTGCTGAGGTGGAGCGCGCGGCGGTGCGCGAGCTGGTCAAGGCCGCTCGCGCCAGAGGTGACGAGCTGACCGGCCCGGACGGGCTGCTCAAGGCGATCACCAAACAGGTCATCGAGGCCGCGCTCGAGGAGGAGATGACCGAACACGTGGGCTACGACAAGCACGCCGTCGAAGGCCGCAACGGGGGCAACTCCCGGAACGGGACCCGGACCAAGACGGTGCTGACCGACAACGCCGGACCAGTCCAGGTCGAGGTCCCGCGGGACCGGGACGCCAGCTTCGAGCCGGTCATCGTCAAGAAGCGCCAGCGTCGCCTGACCGATGTCGACGCCATCGTGCTGTCGCTGTACGCCCGCGGGTTGACCACCGGTGAGATCAGTGCGCACTTCGCTGAGATCTACGGCGCGTCGGTGTCCAAGGACACCGTCAGCCGGATCACCGACCGGGTGCTCGAGGACATGCAGGCGTGGTCCTCGCGGCCGTTGCAGCGGGTGTACGCGGCGGTCTTCATCGACGCGATCATGATCAAGGTCCGTGATGGGCAGGTCGGGAACCAGCCGTTCTATGCCGCGATCGGGGTCGACCTGGCCGGGCACCGGGACGTACTCGGGTTGTGGCCGGGCAACGGCGCCGGGGAGTCGGCGAAGTTCTGGATGAACGTGTTGACCGAGCTGCGCAACCGGGGCGTGGCGGACGTGTTCTTCATCGTCTGTGACGGGCTGAAGGGGCTGCCCGAGAGCGTGAACACCGTCTTCAAGGAGACGATCGTGCAGACCTGCATCGTGCACCTGATCCGGGGCACGTTCCGGTACGCATCGAAGAAGTACTGGGAGTCGATCGCCAGAGACCTGCGCCCGATCTATACCGCGGTCACTGCGGACGCGGCGTGGGCGGCGTTCGAGGAGTTCGAAGAGAAGTGGGGCAAGGCCTACCCGGCGATCCCGAAGCTGTGGCGGGCCGCCTGGGAGCAGTTCATCCCGTTCTTGGCCTACGACCTGGAGATCCGCAAGGTGCTCTGCTCGACGAACGCGATCGAGAGCTTGAACGCCCGCTACCGTCGGGCGGTCAACGCCAAGGGCCACTTCCCGACCGAGCAGGCCGCGCTCAAAACGCTGTACCTCGTGACGAGAAGCCTGGACCCCAAAGGACTCGGGCAGGCACGATGGGTCACCCGGTGGAAGCCGGCCCTGAACGCGTTCGCGGTCACCTTCGAGGCGCGCATGCCGGCGCCGGAGAACCTCTAACCATGAAAACGCCAGTTACACCGTTCGCCTGACAGACCC
>NZ_JBFRDT010000055.1:0-1104 GCF_052113925.1 Terrabacter sp. RAF57
TGTACTGACCCGACAGGTTGGTTAAGCGGGTGATGGGTGGCTTGTTCCCGCAGGCGGTGTGGGGTCGGTGGTGGTTGTACTCGTGGAGCCATGCTGGCAGGGCCGCCCGTCGCTCGTCCTCTGAGGTGTAGCAGTGGGCGTATCCCCAGCCGTCGGCGAGGGTGCGGTGGAAGCGTTCGATCTTGCCGTTGGTCTGGGGCCGGTAGGGCCGGGTGCGTGAATGCTTGATGGCCAGTTCGGCGCAGGTGTCGCGCCACAGGTGGGAGCGGTAGGCGGAGCCGTTGTCGGACAGCACCCGCTCGGTCCTGATCCCGCGGAGGGCGAACCAGTTCACCGCGCGGCGTAGGACCGCGACAGCGGTGGTGGCGGTCTCGTCGTCGTGGACCTCGGCGTAGGCCACTCGGGAGTGGTCGTCGATGACGGTGTGCACGAATGCGTGGCCCATTTTCGGGTTGCGGTGGTCGTTCCTGGGTTTGCCCGGCGTTGCGGCGCGGTTGCGCTTTCCCTGGGTGCGCCCGACGTAACGCCAGCCGCCGCCGTCGGGGATGTTGCCCAGCTTCTTGACGTCCACGTGCAGCATCGCCCCCGGGTGCTCGTGCTCGTAGCGGCGCACCGGCTCACCGGTGGCCCGGTCGACATGCGAGAGCCGGTTCAGGCGGCAACGGGTCAACACGCGGTGTGCCGTCGAGGGCGCGACGCCGGTCAGGGCGGCGAGCTGGACCGGGCCCAGGCGTTTACGCAGCCGCAACGCCACGATCCGCTTGGTCGTCGCCGGGAGGGTCTTGGCCGGCATCGACCGGGGTCGGCTGGACCGGTCGGTCATCGTCTCCCCGGCGGCGTACCGCTCGGCCCAGCGTTTGACCGTGGGCCACGAGCACTGGAACCGGGCCGCAACCTCCGCGATCGGCACGTGCTGGTCGACGACGAGCTGGGCCACCCGGAGCCGGGCGCGTGGGGTGAGGGCAGCGTTAGCGTGGGACACGAGGGCCTCCTGTTTGGCGAAGTGAACCTTGAGCAGTTCCACTCCACCGCGGGAGGCCCTCCCACGTCAGCAGCTCAGAGCGATGAGTCGCATTCCCTCAACCAACGTGCCCGGTCAGTACA
>NZ_JBFRDT010000056.1:0-950 GCF_052113925.1 Terrabacter sp. RAF57
CAGGACTGGGACCACGTCGCGTCCCTGGCCGCCGACCTGCACGACGCGCACGCCCGGCTCGTCGACTTCGTCGTCGCGGTCCTGGCCGACGGGTCCTGGCAGGCCGCGGGGCTGCGGTCGCCGGAGCACTGGCTGATGCTCCGGGCGGGCCTCTCGCGGGGTCAGGCCGGTGCGATGGTGCTGCTGGCCCGCCGCGCCGGGGAGCTGCCCGCCACCGTCGCCGCGTTGCGGGAGGGGCGGATCAGCTTGGACCAGGCGGCGGTGGTGGCCCGGCACACCCCGGCCGCGTTCGACACGACGGTCGCGGAGTTCGCCCGGCACGCGACGGTGACCCAGCTGCAGCGCACCGTCACCCGCTACGACTTCACCCTCCAACCCGACAGCGTCGACGACCGCGGCCGGGGCCTGCCCGGAGAGATCCTGCCCGGAGAGATCCTGCCCGGCGAGATACCGCCTGGTGACGAGAGCGGTGACGAGAGCGGCGGGGAGGGCGGCGACTGCGGCGACGGTGGGTCGGAGAAGCGGGCGCCGGTGGAGCCGGCCCGCCTGAGCATGGGCCTCGACGCCGACGGGCGGTTCCGGCTGCGCTACGACGCGCCGGCCGAGGTCGGCGCGCTCGTCGAGTCAGCCCTCGCCGAGGCCAAGGACCATCTCTTCCACGCCCTCACCCCCGAGAGCGTCCGCGACGCTGACGGCGGTGTGAGCGACGAGCAGAAGCAGGCCCTCAACGGGGACGTCCTGCACCCCGACCAGTACTGCACCGACGGAGGCCGGCCCCGCGTCACCTGGGCCGACGCCCTCATCCTGCTCGCCACCCGCTCCCTCGACGCCGCAGGCAGTGACGGCTCGGGTGGAGCTGCCCGGCGGGCTCGCTACCGGGTGCAGGTCCACCTCGACACCGACGGTGGCTGGCTCACCGGCCGCCCCCGCCTGCCCCAACACATCACCAA
>NZ_JBFRDT010000057.1:0-676 GCF_052113925.1 Terrabacter sp. RAF57
TTGGTGATGTGTTGGGGCAGGCGGGGGCGGCCGGTGAGCCAGCCACCGTCGGTGTCGAGGTGGACCTGCACCCGGTAGCGAGCCCGCCGGGCAGCTCCACCCGAGCCGTCACTGCCTGCGGCGTCGAGGGAGCGGGTGGCGAGCAGGATCAGGGCGTCGGCCCGGTGACGCGGGGCCGGCCTCCGTCGGTGCAGTACTGGTCGGGGTGCAGGACGTCCCCGTCGAGGGCCTGCTTCTGCTCGTCGCTCACACCGCCGTCAGCGTCGCGGACGCTCTCGGGGGGAGGGTGTGGAAGAGATGGTCCTTGGCCTCGGCGAGGGCTGACTCGACGAGCGCGCCGACCTCGGCCGGCGCGTCGTAGCGCAGCCGGAACCGCCCGTCGGCGTCGAGGCCCATGCTCAGGTGGGCCGGCTCCACCGGCGCCCGCTTCCCCGACACCCACCGTCGCCGCCGTCGCCGCCCTCCTGGTCGCTCTCGTCACCGCTCTCGTCACCAGGTGGTATCTCGCCGGGCAGGATCTCTCCGGGCAGGATCTCGCCGGGCAGGCCGCGGCCGCGGTCGTCGACGCTGTCGGGTTGGAGGGTGAAGTCGTAGCGGGTGACGGTGCGCTGCAGCTGGGTCACCGTCGCGTGCCGGGCGAACTCCGCGACCGTGGTGTCGAACGCGGCCGGGGTGT
>NZ_JBFRDT010000058.1:0-615 GCF_052113925.1 Terrabacter sp. RAF57
GTTGGGGCAGGCGGGGGCGGCCGGTGAGCCAGCCACCGTCGGTGTCGAGGTGGACCTGCACCCGGTAGCGAGCCCGCCGGGCAGCTCCACCCGAGCCGTCACTGCCTGCGGCGTCGAGGGAGCGGGTGGCGAGCACGATCAGGGCGTCGGCCCAGGTGACGCGGGGCCGGCCGCCGTCGACCTCGGTCCAGGTCGGGTGCAGGACGTCCCCGTTGAGGGCCTGCTTCTGCTCGTCGCTCACACCGCCGTCAGCGTCGCGGACGCTCTCGGGGGTGAGGGCGTGGAAGAGATGGTCCTTGGCCTCGGCGAGGGCTGACTCGACGAGCGCGCCGACCTCGGCCGGGGCGTCGTAGCGCAGCCGGAACCGCCCGTCGGCGTCGAGGCCCATGCTCAGGTGCGCCGGCTCGACCGGCGCCCGCTTCCCCGACCCACCGTCGCCGCCCTCCCCGCCGCTCTCGTCACCGGACAGGATCTCGCCGGGCAGGCCGCGGCCGCGGTCGTCGACGCTGTCGGGTTGGAGGGTGAAGTCGTAGCGGGTGACGGTGCGCTGCAGCTGGGTCACCGTCGCGTGCCGGGCGAACTCCGCGACCGTGGTGTCGAACGCGGCCGGGGTGT
>NZ_JBFRDT010000059.1:0-539 GCF_052113925.1 Terrabacter sp. RAF57
CCACCGTGTGCCCTTAAAAACTTGACACTACAAAGATGCTCGCGTCCACTGTGAAGTTCTCAAAATACAACCGGCACCCCACACCCACCACAAGCRCAGCTCGCGATCTCGGCAGGGCCCACAACCAGAAAAACCAGCCCACACACACCACCCGAGCCAACCAGACCCCCAAAGAGGGGCCAGGCCAGCTCGAGCCGGCACGTATCGTCCGATCCTTCAGGACCCAACAACGTGTCAGACACCGCACCCGCCATCCCCCACGTTCCACTGCCGCACCCCCCGGAAGGGGACGCAACCCCCGCGAGGGGAGCTGCCGGCTTGTACTTGTGAGAGACACCAGGACGGTGTCAAGTAATCGATGTTCCACCCTTGAGCACCCGCTGCCCCACRTTCGGGGACAGACCGGGCTCTGCCACCACCAGACGAGCTGGCAGTGGAGTGCTCCTTAGAAAGGAGGTGATCCAGCCGCACCTTCCGGTACGGCTACCTTGTTACGACTTAGTCCCAATCGCCAGTCCCACCTTCGACGGCTCCCTCTG
>NZ_JBFRDT010000060.1:0-493 GCF_052113925.1 Terrabacter sp. RAF57
CAGAGGGAGCCGTCGAAGGTGGGACTGGCGATTGGGACTAAGTCGTAACAAGGTAGCCGTACCGGAAGGTGCGGCTGGATCACCTCCTTTCTAAGGAGCACTCCACTGCCAGCTCGTCTGGTGGTGGCAGAGCCCGGTCTGTCCCCGAACGTGGGGCAGCGGGTGCTCAAGGGTGGAACATCGATTTTGGCACCTGGTCGAGCTGCTGCTCGCAAGTACAACCCGTTGAGGGCCCGTAAGGGCGCTCAGGGAGTGGAACGCGGTGGGGGTTCGGGTGGGTGCTTGACACGTTGTTGGGTCCTGAAGGATCGGACGACACATGCCTGCCCTCGTTTCGGCGAGGGGGTGTGTGTGGGCTGGTTTTTCTGGTTGTGGGCCCTGCCGAGATCGCGAGCTGTGCTTGTGGTGGGTGTGGGGTGCCGGTTGTATTTTGAGAACTTCACAGTGGACGCGAGCATCTTTGTAGTGTCAAGTTTTTAAGGGCACACGGTGG
>NZ_JBFRDT010000061.1:0-423 GCF_052113925.1 Terrabacter sp. RAF57
CAGGATCTCGCCGGGCAGGCCGCGGCCGCGGTCGTCGACGCTGTCGGGTTGGAGGGTGAAGTCGTAGCGGGTGACGGTGCGCTGCAGCTGGGTCACCGTCGCGTGCCGGGCGAACTCCGCGACCGTGGTGTCGAACGCGGCCGGGGTGTGCCGGGCCACGACCGCCGCCTGGTCCAGGCTGATCCGTCCCTCCCGCAACGCGGCCACGGTGGCGGGCAGCTCCCCGGCGCGGCGGGCCAGCAGCACCATCGCACCGGCCTGGCCCCGCGAGAGCCCCGCCCGGAGCATCAGCCAGTGCTCCGGCGACCGCAGCCCCGCGGCCTGCCAGGACCCGTCGGCCAGGACCGCGACGACGAAGTCGACGAGCCGGGCGTGCGCGTCGTGCAGGTCGGCGGCCAGGGACGCGACGTGGTCCCAGTCCTG
>NZ_JBFRDT010000062.1:0-412 GCF_052113925.1 Terrabacter sp. RAF57
ACCGCGTCGATGGCCTTCTTCATCGCGCYGGGCTGCTCGGGACGGCGCGGTGCCTTCTTCCGGGCAGCGAGCAGCTCCTCGCCGAGCTCCTGCAGCTGCTTGCGCCCGAGGCCCTCGCGGACCTTCGGGAACCAGTCCTGCTCCTCCTCGGCCATGTGGTGCTCGACGTTCTCGATGAGCACCGTCGTCTTGGCGTCGAACCGCTCGTCCGTGGCATCCATCGCTGCGAGCTCCATGCAGAGCACGTCCGCGACGTGGTGCTCCTCGTACGACTCGAGCACGTCGTCCTCGAGGTCGGGCAGCAACGCCCGGACGCGGGGGTACATGACCTCGTTCTCGATGTAGGTGTGCACGGTCAGCAGCTCGAGGATCGTGTCGACGACCTTCTGCTTCTGGACCGCGGTCTGGCCGG
>NZ_JBFRDT010000063.1:0-401 GCF_052113925.1 Terrabacter sp. RAF57
CCGCGACGACGGGCAGCTCCACCGCCAACTTCGCCGCCGGCCAGACCGTCGCCAACCTCCTCGTCGGCCGCCTCACCACCTCCGGCACGCTGACGATCGTCAACCACTCCGCCGGCACCGTGCAGGTCATCGCCGACGTCACCGGCTACCTCACCACCAGCGGCACGAGCCAGCGGTGGACGAGCACGACGCCCACTCGCCTGCTCGACACCCGCGTCGGCACGACATCCAACCCCGTCCGCACCGCGATCGCCGCCGGCGCCTCGCTCACCATCAAGGTCGCCGGCGTCACCGGGTCACCCGTGCCCGCCGGAGCGACCGCCGCCGCGATCAACCTCACCGCCACCTCACCCCGGGCGGCCGGCTTCCTCAGCGCCGACTCCACCGCGACGACGGGCAGC
>NZ_JBFRDT010000064.1:0-373 GCF_052113925.1 Terrabacter sp. RAF57
CGCTGATGTAGAACGGCGCGGCCATCGAGTCGGCCACCATCGGGCGCGAAGGCGGCCTTGGCCTGATGGCCGCTATCTCGCCGCGCCAGTCGCTGTCGCGCGCCATCGTCCAGGCGCCGGGCGGGGTTTCGCGCATCAGCGCCTCGGCCCTGCGTGAAGGGGTCGAGCGCAGCGCGATCCTGCGCGACCTGATCGAGCGCCACAATGACGCGCTGTTCGGCCACGCCATCCAGTCGGTGGCCTGCAACGCCCTGCACGCGGTCGAAGCCCGCTTCTGCCGCTGGCTGCTGGGGTTCCGCGACCGCATAGACGTCGACACCATAAGCCTGACCCAGGAGTTCCTGGCCGACATGCTGGGCGTCCAGCGCACCAC
>NZ_JBFRDT010000065.1:0-341 GCF_052113925.1 Terrabacter sp. RAF57
AAGTACTCCGACATGCTCAACGCGGCAGCGCGGCACCCGTCGATGCTCAAGGTCCTCGACAACGCCGACAGCACGAAGAAGGCGCCGAACGAGAACTACGGCCGCGAGCTGCTCGAGCTGCACACCGTCGGCGTCGGGAAGTTCACCGAGGCCGACGTCAAGATGTCGGCACTGGCGCTGACCGGTCTCAGCGTCGACTCCGAGTCGGGTCTCTACTACTACCGGCCCAACCGTCGTCACGTCGGGACCGTCAAGGTGCTCGSCTGGAGCGACCCGAACGCGACGCCCGAGAACGGCAGCGCCGTCGCGACGCTCTACCTCAACTACCTGGCGAACCACCC